>JAFGQW010000179.1 GCA_016935485.1 Planctomycetota bacterium
CGGGCGGCAGCACATACACGTTGCCGATGCGGATGGCGGCGTAGTCGAAGTCCCTCTTTCGCCCGCGGCTCAGAAACCCCATGGAAGTCCTCCTGGTGCGTGGCTGTTTCCGTGCTCCTCCGGGAGCATCGCGGTCTCGTCGACAATCTCTCGCCGCTCCCCCGGGAGGAGCGGCGGGATCAGTTTGCCGGACAAGAGGGTCCGGTGCAAGGGAATTCTCCGGGCTCTCTCCGACGACGGCGCCAGGCAGTGTGGAACGTGCGTGCCTCCCGAACTGGCCCTGCGGCGCCGCCGCGCGAGGGGCCAGATCACCTCCCGTCCCGGATCCGCCGTGCGAAGCCGTCCGTGGCGTCGCTGCCGGCGGCCCCAGCCGGACGGCGGCGGAGATCCGGCGGACGTCGTCCTTTCTCGCTCGATCCCAGGCGGCGACTACAGTGACGCAGAGGGTCCCGGACGCAAAAACCGGCGGCTACCCGCCCCCGGGGATGTCGGCGAAGCGCGCGCCGGTCCGGCGCGTTCTTCCGCCTGCAGTCACGCCCCGCGACCGCCGTCACGCCCCGTCGGTATCGAACCCCGCGACGAAGCCGCACAGGTTGTTCTGCATGAACCCGTAGGCGAGGTGGAAGTTCTCGGACAGCAGCGCGTGGCGGTCGCGGGTGATCGTGGTGGGATAGACGGCGGCGACCTCGAGGAAGACGCTCCGCACATCGAAGTTGTAGGATTCGATGCGCACATTGTAGACCGAGTTGTCGGTCTCCGTGGCGGGGAACATGAAGCGCAGCCCGAGCATCCCCACGGGCCGCCCCATCACCTGGAGCTGCTCGCCGCCCAGGCCGCACAGGCGCTCGCCAAGGAAAAGCCGCGAGTCGGGCGTGGTGCGCGGCGTCACCACCGAGCGCACGATGCACTGCTGGACGTTGAACTGCTGGACGCCGAGCTCCGCCGCACAGGTCTCCGCCACCGCGCCGAGCCGCTCGAGGAAGTCCTCCAGCGTGAGGTCCGTCATCTCCTCCTGCACCTGGATGCGGTCGGGCATCAGGGTGACGGCCGAGACCTGCGCCTGGGGCGTGCCGGGGCGCATGGTCACGAGCTGGCCGCTGCCCTGGGCGGGGTCGGCGTTGAAGTTGATGTACCAGTTGGCGTTGATCTCGCCGAGCCGGCTGTAGACCTTGCGCAGGTCGGCCACGCTGTGCTGCATGGGGAAGTGGATCAGCTCGCTCACGAACGCGATCGTACGGGGATCGTACTGCCTCATCTCGAGGTTCTCCGAGAAACCGCCGCGCGGGCGGCGGGGACGCGGCTGCGGGCCGCCAATACCATGCCGCCCGGCCGCCCGCTTTTCAACCCTCCCGGCGCCAGCGCGTGCCGTCCGCGCGATCCTCGAGGATCACGCCCCGCGCCTTGAGCTCGTCGCGAATCGCATCGGCACGGGCGAACTCGCGGCGGGCGCGGGCGGCGACGCGCTCGGCGACGAGGCGCGCCACCTCGGCGTCGTCGGGGGCCGCGCGCAGTGTACCGCCCGCCGTCAAGCCGATCTCAGCCGCGCCTCTCAGCTGGGCCGGTGTCGCGAAGAGCCCCACCACGTCGTCCACCTCCGCGAGGAAGGCGCGCGCCCGCGCGGCGTCCCCTGCCCGGAGCGCGCGCTTGTTGAGCTCGCCGATCAGCTCGTGGAGGGCCGCCAGCGCCGGCGAGATGCCGAGGTCGTCGTCGAGCGCCGCGCCGAACGCCGCGCGCGCGGCTTCGATGCGCGCCTCGATTTCCGGCGTGTCGCCGGGCGGGCGGGGGTCCGCGAGCGCGGCCCGGAAGACGTCGATCCGCTCGAGCGTGCGGCGGGCGGCCTCGAGCCCGTCCAGGGTGAAGTTCATCGGCGCGCGGTAGTGGGTCGAGAGGATGGCGTGGCGGATCGCCCGCCCGGAGTAGCCCTTCGCGACGAGATCGCGGATCGTGTAGAAGTTGCCCTTGGACTTCGCCATCTTCTCGCCGTCCACCAGCAGGTGGCGCACGTGCAGCCAGGTGCGGACAAACGGCCGCCCGCTCGCGCCCTCGGCCTGAGCGATCTCGCACTCGTGGTGCGGAAACTTGTTGTCCTCGCCCCCGGTGTGAATGTCGAAGCTCTCGCCGAGGTACTTCATCCCCATCGCCGAGCACTCGATGTGCCAGCCCGGAAACCCGTGCGGCCCCCACGGCGATTCCCACTTCATCAGGTGGTGGGGATCGGACTTCCACAGCGCGAAATCGAAGGGGTTGCGCTTGTCGGGGTGCGGATCGATGCGGTGGCCGGCACGCAGCGACTCCAGCGTGTTGCCGCTCAGCGCACCGTAGCGCTCAAACGAGCTCACGTCGAAGTAGACCGCCCCCTCGACCACGTAGGCGTGCCCGCGCTCGAGCAGCCGCTCGATCTGGCGGATCATGTCCGGGATGTGCTCGGTCGCGCGCGGGTAGACCTGGGCGCGCCGCACGCCCATCACGTCCAGGTCCTCGAAGAAAGCGCGGATGTAGTGCTCCGCCAGCGCCCACGGGTCCTGCCGCTCCCGGCGGGCCCGCGCTTCGAGCTTGTCCTCGCCCTCGTCGGCATCGTCGCGGATGTGCCCCACGTCCGTCAGGTTCATCACCTGGGTAACCGCGAAGCCCCGGTACTCGAGGTGGCGGCGCAGGAGGTCCGCGAGCAGGAAGGAGCGGAAGTTGCCGATGTGCGCGTAGTCGTAGACGGTCGGGCCGCAGTGGTACATGCGGACGCGGCCGGGCTCGAGCGGCTGGAAGGGTTCCTTCCGCCCCGTGAGCGTGTTGAAGAACTGGATCGCCATGAAAAATGCCCCTGGGACGTTTTTTTCAGTTACGCCGGCCGATCTGAAAAAAACGCCCCTGGGGCATTTTTTTCAGATCGGGCGCGCTCGTAGAGCGCCTCCACCTGCGCCGCCTGCCGCGCCGGGTCGAAGTCGCGGAGCGCCCGCGTCCGCGCCGCCCGGCCCAGCCGCGCGACGAGCGCCGGGTCCCGCGCCAGGCGCTCGATCGCCGCCGCGAGCGTCGCGGTCCCGTCGCCCTCGAGAACCAGACCGCTCGCGCCCGCCTCCACCAGCTCGGGCAGCATGCCGCGGCGCGCGACGATTACCGCCCGCCCCAGCGCCATCAGCTCCCGCACCGCGCGGCAGGTCCCGTCCGATCCCGGCACCAGGTAGACCGCCGCGTCGAGCGTGAGCAGCTTCGCCACATAGTCCTCGCCCGTCAAGTAGCCAGCCAGCTCGACGTGCGGCCCGAGCCCGCGCTCCGCCACCGGCCGGCACAGCAGCCGATCGTAATGGGTGCCCCGCCCCACCACCACCAGCTGGACCTTCCTGCCGCGCGCCACGAGCTCCTCCAGCGCAGCGAGGATGTCCTCGAATCGACGGTGCGTCTGCACGCGCGCCACGACGCCCACCCGGAACGGGTGCGTCGGCCGCGAAGGCACCTCGAGCCGGCCGGGGTCGAAGCGCTCGAGATCCACGGCGCCCGACAGCCTCAGCAGCGCCGCACGCCCGGCGAGATCCGGCCGGATCCGCCGCGCCCACGCCTCTTCCGCGGCACTCGGCACCACGAGCGCGTCCGCCGCGCGGGTGACCAGCAGCCGATCGCGCCGCCGCACGCGCCGCACGTCGCCGCCGTGGAAGCTCCGCACGAGAACGCAGCGCGGGCCGCCCCGCCGCATCGCCGCCGCCAGCAGATGGTCGTTGGTGCCGTGGACATGCACGACGTCATAGCCTTCCGCGGCGACCATCCGGCGGAGACGCCGCACGTCGCGCAGGTTGTCGAGCACCCGGAAGTGCTTGGAGAGCGTGAGCCCGCCCACAACCTGGAGGCCCTGGTGGCGGGCGTGATCGCCGGCCGGCTCCAGGCCATCGCCGAGCGGTCGCCCCACCGCCGCGTGCACCTCGTGACCCCGCGCCCGCAGCGCGCCCGCCAGCTCGAGGGCCGGCGCGACCGGTCCGGTCAGCTTCCAGTTGCTGAGCAGATGCAGCACCCTCAGGCTCATTCGATGGGCTCCCGATCGACCACGAGCTTGCGCGCGCAGGCGCGCCGGACTCCCTCGTAGTAGCGGCGCCGCTCCCGGTAGACCGCCGCGGAGGCGTAGCGGCGAAACCACCGGCAGCGCGCGCGCCGGCTCACGTGCGTCGGCACCGCCGCGTGGAGCTGCGCCAGGTTCTTGATCCGGCGGCGCCGGCCAAGCGGCCGATCCGCGAAGACCACCCGGTCCAGATCGACGAGCGTCAGCGCCGCCGCCCCGGCGCCGCCGTCCAGCGCGACGAACAGGTTGCACGCCTTGAGATCGCCGTGATAGACGCCCTGCTCGTGCAGCCGTCGGACGAGATCAGCCACGGCCCGCCCCACGCGGTCGAGCTCGGCACGAAAAGCCCGACTGCCCTCGCCGAGCGCCGCGGCGCGCGCGATCACATGGTGGTCGAGTCGAACGCCCCGCGCCCGCTCCATCACCACGAAGCCCCCGCCGCGCCGCGGCGTGAAGCAGGCCAGCGGCCGCGCCGCCGGAAACCCGCGCACACCCAGCCCGTGCGCCGCGCGCCAGGCCGCTCGACCGCGCCCGCCGCCCGCACGATCCAGCCGGCGCGCGAAGTACTCCTTGACCACGACCGGCCGTCCCCCGGGGTCGTCGAGCGCCGCCACGCGCGTCCGGCGGGTGCGCTTGAGCTCCGCCACCCCCGCGCCCTCCCGGTAGGCGGCCAGCACGGCGCGCGCCGCTTCCGCGCCGAACGAGCGGTCCACGTGGAGCAGGCCCGCCGGCTCGCGCAGCCGCTTGAACTGCGATGAATCCACCAGGCACCGCCGCGTGCGGCTTCGCAGGCGCCGCCGCTCGAAGCGCAGGATCCGCCGCTCGACCCAGCGCGCCACGGCGTCGACCTCGCCGAGGCCGCCGCCGTCGCCGCCGGCGGCAGCATACCCGCGCAGCACCTCCAGTCGATCGTCCGGGTCCGTGACGCCGCTCGTGCTGTGCAGCAGGAAAGCGAGGTTCCAGCGGCGCGCCCGCCGGCCCAGCCGCCGTCGCACGCTGCCCCGGTGCAGATCGATGAAGTGCAGCACCGGCGCGCCGTCCGCCCCGCGCTGCACGAGCACGTTGCCGCTGTGCAGGTCGCGATGGAACAGCCCCGCCTCGTGCAGCCGCCGCACCGCCGCGCCGAGCCGGCGCAGAAAGGCGTGCCGGGCCGGCCGGTCCGCGCGCAGATACGCCTCGAGGTGCGGCACGAGGTCGCGCGCATCCGCGATCGCGACGGTCGCCAGGTACGAGGCGACGAGCCGCCCTCCCTCCCAGCGCTCGCCCGTCGCCCCCGGCACCGGGACCGGCAAGCCCGCCTCGCACCCCGCCCGCATCACCCGCCACTCGCGGGCCGCCTTGGTCTCGCCCCACCGGGCCTTGAGCCGCTCGAGGAAACCGCCGCCGGCATAGCGCTTCACGTAGTAGTCGCGCGCGCCCATCCGCAGGAAGTAGACCGTGCGCACGCTGTTGCGCTTGATGACACGCGGGGCCGCGGCCTCGAGGCCGCCGGCGGGATCGTCCATCCACGCGGCCAGATCGCCGCGGAGCGCGCGGTTCACCCGCCACACGAAGCCTCCGGCCTCCACGCGGTCGACGGCGAGCCGGTCCGAGCCATCCATCGTCACGCCCCGTCCGCGTCGCCGCCCGCGCGCTCCAGCTCGAACAGCTTGAGGTGCTTCAGAAACACGTAGTAGCCCGCCATGAGCGCCAGCACGAGCCCCGGCAAGCCGTCGAGGAATCCTGCCCGCAGCACGTACATGCGCACGAACCGCCAGACCGGCCCGGCGAGCATCATCGCGACGTGGAACCGGCGGCCGGCGCGCCGGCGCTCGCGGGCCGCGATCGTCGTGAAGCTGTCGATCGTCCGGAGGTGGTCGCTCACGCTGCGGTAGGTGTCGTGGAGCAGATCGCCGTCGAGCCGCGCCGTGGGCCCCGCGACCTCCACGCGGTCGTGCGGGTCGGTGCCGGTCCACCGGCCGGCCCGCCGGTCGAACAGCCGCAGCCGCCACTGGGGATACCAGCCGCCGTGGCGGATCCAGCGCCCGAGGTAGCGGGTGTGGCGGTTGACGAAGAAGCCGCGCACCGCGCCCGGTCCGGCCGCCTTGACCCGCCCGATTGCGCGCGCGAGCTCGGCGCCGAGACGTTCGTCGGCATCGAGGCAGAGCACCCAGTCGCTCGCGGCCTGCGCCACGGCGTGGTTCTTCTGCTGCACGTGGCCGGACCAGGCATGCTCGATCACACGCGCGCCCCGCTCGGCCGCGATCGCCCGCGTCCGATCGGTGCTGCCCGAGTCGACGACGACCACCTCGTCCGCCACGCCGGCGAGGCTCGCGAGGCAGTCGCCGATGCGGTCCTCCTCGTCGCGCGTGATGATGCACGCCGTGATGCGAAGAGCCGGCGCGGCGGCAGACGGCGCGGTCATCCGGCGGCCGCTCCCCTCTGGAACCAGCGCCCCAGGCGCCAGCGGAGGCGGCGCAGCGGATAGTGGGCGCCGAGGCGGCGCGCGACCGTCCGCGGGTCGAGGTCGGGAGCCAGCACCCGCAGGTAGGCGCGCAGGAACCGGAACCGGTCCGCCCGCGTGGCGCCGGCGCCCTCGAGCAGGTTGTGCTTCTGGATGGAGCGGTCCAGCCGCCGCAGGTTCGCCAGCCGGCCGCGCCCGAGTCCGGGGCCTTCCGGCCGCCGCACCGCCCGGTCCAGATCGATCACGAACGCGCACGGCGGCTCGCCGGCGCGCACGAGCAGGTTGCGGAGATGGAGATCCGGATGGATCACACCGGCCGCATGGAGCTGCGCCACCGCTTCCCCCAGCGCGCGGACCATCGCCCTCCGCATCGCCGGCGCGGGCGCCTCGCGCCGGAGCCACTGCCTGACGTCGGGGGCTTCCTCGAGCTCCTCGGTCACCATCTCTCCCTCGTAGAGAAAGGGCGCGATGCGGTCCACCCGCACCGCGAGCACCGCCGCCGTGGGCACGCCGCGCGCGCGCGCCGACTCCACGACCTCGAGCTCGCGGAAGGGGCGCGCCGCCCCGAAGAGCTTGTTGCGCGTCAGCCAGCGCAGCAGCCCGCCCCGTCGATACGGCCGGAACACCGCCCGGCGGTGGTTGTGGAGGTCGTAGACCAGGCACTGCGTCGGGCCGCGGCCCCGGAAAGCGGGCGCCGTGGCGGCGCGCTCCTCCGGGCGAGCCATCGCGAGCCGCCGGAGCTGCTCGCCCGCATCGCGCCGGATGGCCAGCATGGAACCGGGCCCGTGGAGGACCTCGAACCGACTGGGCACCAGCGCCTCCAGGATCGCCCTGCGCATCACCGCGGACAGGCGCCTCTCGATGTTCCGAGACCCTTGAACGGAAGTACCAACCTCGCCGAAGTCTAAGCAGAACCGAAAGCCCGGTCAACGCCGCCCCCCGGCCGCCGCCAGCCGCCGCGCGGCCGTTCCCGGCGCGCGGGGGGCGCCCCTGTGTTCGCCGGCGGCCGCAAAGCAGGCCATAATTTCGCGATGCCGATTGAGCTCCCGCCCGACCCAAGGATCCTGATCGTCCGCCTGAGCGCGATCGGCGATGTGATCTGCGCGCTGCCGGCGCTCACCGCGCTGCGCCGCCATTTCCCGCGCGCCCACATCACCTGGCTCGTCGAGAGCACGAGCGCGGACCTCCTCCAATGCCATCCCCACCTCGATCGCGTCGTGGCCCTGCCGCGGCGCCGGGTCCGGCGCGCGTGGAGGCGGCCCTGGACGCTGCCCGCGGCGCTCCTGGACGTGTGGCGGCGCATGCGCGACTGCCGCCGGGACGGCTTCGATCTGGTGCTCGACTTCCAGGGCAACATGAAGAGCGGGCTCTTCACCGGCCTGAGCCGCGGCCGGCTCCGGGTCGGCCACGATCGGCGCTTCCGCAAGGAGGTTCTCAACGCGCTGTTCACCAACGTCAAGGTGCACCCGGTGCCCGAGGGCGGGGCGACGCACCACCGCGTCGAGCGCGACCTCGGCCTGGTGCGCGCCCTCGGCATCCCCGCGGTCTTCGAGGCCTGCCCGCTGGTGCTGCCCGAAGGCGTGCGCGCGGAGGCCCGCGCCTTCGTGGAGGCGCTGCCCGGCCGCGGTCCCGTGGTGATCCTCCATCCGGGCACCAGCGCGTTCGGGGCCTACAAGCGCTGGGAGCCGCCGCGATTCGGTGCGCTCGCCGATCGGCTGGTGCAGGAGCGCGGGGCGCGGATCGCGGTCTCCTTCGGGCCGGGCGAGGAGGCGCTCGCCCACGCGGTCCTCGCCGCCATGCAGGAGCGCGCCACCCTGTTCCCGCCGCCGCGGGGCCTGCTCTTCCTGGCCGCGACCCTGACCCACGCGGCGCTCGCCGTGGGGTCCGATTCCGGGCCGCTCCAGCTCGCCGGCCTGATGGGGACGCCCACGCTGACGCTCTTCGGCCCGAAGGACCCGGAGATGCACAAGCCGATGGGCGCGCGGGCGCAGTACGTCTGGAAGCACGTGGCGTGCAGCCCGTGCCGGCAGCGCGTTTGCGACCACGTGACCTGCATGCGTGCGATGACGGTCGAGGACGTCGCCGCTCCCGCGCTCGCGATGCTGGCGCGCGCCGGGGATGGCGCCGCCGCGAAAACGGACGGCTGACGGCGGATCGCGGCGGGCTGCGGGCGGAGCCCGCGCCGGGAAGGACTCGTGCGGCGCCGGAATGTCCGGAAAATCCCGGCGCGGCGGCGGCCGGCCGCGGATTGGCGATTGAGAAACCGGCGGACGGGTCCTATAACAACGGGGTGACCACGACGTGAGCCCCCGCCTTCGCGGGCGCCCCCTCGCCTTCCTGCCTCGGTTTGACCGCGCTGTGGAGCAAAGCCATGCGTCCGGACGGCCGGAAACCCGACGAGCTCAGAGCCGTCAAGATCGTCCCGGACTACCTCGAGCACGCCCACGGCAGCGCGCTGATCGATTTCGGCCACACGCGCGTGCTGTGCTCGGTCATGGCGGAGGATGGCGTGCCGCCGTTCCTCATGAACCGCGGCAAGGGGTGGGTGACGGCGGAGTACGACATGCTGCCGGCCTCGACGCTCTCGCGCCGACATCGCAACTGGCGGCGCGGCAAGGCCGACGGCCGCACCCTCGAGATCCAGCGCCTGATCGGGCGGGCGCTGCGCGCGGTGGTCCGGACCGACCGGCTCGGCGAGCGGACGCTGTGGGCGGACTGCGACGTGCTCCAGGCGGACGGCGGCACCCGCACGGCCTCGCTCACCGGCGCCTACGTGGCACTGGCGCGCTGCATCCACCGCCTGCTCGACAACGGCACCCTCAAGCGCAACCCCCTCTCCGGCCAGGTGGCGGCGGTGAGCACCGGCATCTACCGGGGCCGCGCCGTCCTCGACCTCAACTACGAGGAGGACATGGCCGCCGACGTCGACCTGAACCTGGTGATGACCGACACGGGCCACCTCGTCGAGATCCAGGGCACGGCCGAGGGCGCGCCGTTCTCCGAGGTCCAGCTGGCCGACCTGGTGGCGCTGGGCCAGAAGGGCATCCAGCAGCTGCTCGCGCTCCAGCGCGACGTCCTGCCCGGGGACCTCCTCGGCCATGGATAACGCCCGGCTGGTCCTGGCCACGACCAACGCCCACAAGCTGACGGAGATCCGCCACCTCCTCGGGGACCTGCCGATCGAGGTGACGAGCCTCGCCGACCACCCCGGCGTCGAGGCGCCGGCGGAAACCGGCGCGGACTTCGAGGCCAACGCGGCGCTCAAGGCGGAGTCGGTGTGCGCCGCCACGGGCTGCTGGGCGCTGGCGGACGACTCCGGACTCGAGGTCGACGCGCTGCAGGGCCGTCCGGGCGTGCACAGCAAGCGCTTTGGGGGCCCGGCCGCCACCGATGCCGACAACAACCGGAAGCTCCTCGGTGAGCTGGCGGCGCTGCCCGTGGAGGCGCGTGCGGCGCGCTTCGTCTCGGTGGTCGCGCTCGCCCGGCCGGGCGAGGCCACGCTGACGGTGCGCGGCGAGGTCGCCGGCCGCATCCTGACCGAACCGCGGGGCCGCGGCGGGTTCGGCTACGATCCGCTCTTCTACTACCCACCTTTCGAGCGCACGTTCGGCGAGCTGCCGCTCGAGCAGAAGAACCGGGTGAGCCACCGTGGCGCCGCCCTGACCGCCATGCGCAGCCGGATCCGCCAGCTCCTGAACGGTGAGGCGGTGGCGGGTGCGGAAGAAGTCGCGGAGGCGCCCGGCCCGCCTGCCGCGGCCGCGGGCGATCCGGGCCATCCCGCCATGTGGACCCGGCCCGCCCGCGCCGGCGAGGACGCCATCGGCGGGCTCGACCCGCGCTTCCTGGTGCGCGAGGCCGACGAGGTCCGCGCCGAGACGGCGGCGCGGCGCGCCCGGGGGCTGGAGTACGTCGAGGCGATCGTGGTGGCGCTCGTGATGGCGCTGATTCTCCGCGAGTTCTTCTTCGAGGCCTTCAAGATCCCGACGCCCTCGATGGCCCCGACGCTCCGCGGCGCGCCGGAGCTCGGCGACCGGATCCTGGTGGACAAGCTCGTCTACCGCCTGCGGCCGCCGCGGCGCTGGGAGGTAATCGTCTTCCGCTACCCGCTCAACGAGACGACCAACTACATCAAGCGGCTCGTGGGCCTGCCCGGAGAGACCGTGCGCATCGTCGACGGCGACATCTGGGTGAACGGCGAGATCGCGCGCAAGCCCCTCGAGCTGCAGGACGCGATCTGGATCCCGCTGTTCCCCGTCAGCCGCGACCCCCACGGCAGCCTCGACGGCCACTACCGCCCGCCGGGCCGGTTCGAGGACGAGTCGGGCCGGCCGCCCGCCGACGGCGCCTGGACCGCCGCTCCCGGTCCGGACGGGCCGGCGGTGCGCCTGCGCTACGCCTTCGATGCCCGGGCCGTGCGCGGCGCGGACTGGCGCTACGGCGCGCCGGAGCTCGAGCCCGGCCGGAGCGGCGTGCGCGACTTCCGCATCGACGGCACGCTCCGGCTCGACGGTGCCGACGCCGAGGCCGGCGTGCGGCTCGAGGTGCGGGGCGTCGAGCACGTCGTGCAGTTGCGGACCGGGGGCGAGGGCGCGGCGGTCGACCCTCCCCGGCGCACCCGGCACGGGGCGAGGACGCCGGTCGCCTCCCGGCTGGAGCCCGGCCGCGGGCGGCGCCTCGAGCCGGGCCGGCCCGTGCGGGTGTCCGTGATGCACTTCGATCACCAGCTCGTCGTGCGGGTCGCCGGCGCGCTCTGGTTCCACCACGTGTTCGCCCCCGATGCCGCCGGGCGCACCCTGCACCTCGACGCCAGCACGCTCACGCTCGAGCTCGGCCGGGCCGGCGGGGCCTGGTCCGCGCTGGCCGTCTACCGCGACATCCACTACACCGAGAGCGGGTTCGAGCGCACCGTGCCGCCCGACAGCTACCTCGTGCTCGGCGACAACAGCACCGACAGCAAGGACTCGCGCCGCTGGCGAAAGTCGGTCCGGCGGCTGCGCGACGGCCGCCTCATCGAGTACGAGGAGGACGAGCGCGCAGCGGCGGCGCCGCGGTTCGCCGCCCGGCCGCCCGAGATCGTCGACGTGCTCGGCAACCGCTACGGGCACGACGAGATCGACTGGCGGTTCGGGGCCACGCACGAGCCGGCGCCGTTCGTGGCGCGGCGCCTGCTCATCGGGCGGGCGTTCCTGATCTTCTTCCCGTGGCCGCCCTTCTACAACGAGGAGTTCCGACCGGGACTGATTCGATGAGCAAGCACGCGAGCAAGCGCAAGGCCAGGGCGGGGGCGCCCGCCCCGGCCGCCGAGAAGGACCGGACGGCGCCGCGCCAGGACCGCAAGAAGGACAGCACGGTGAGCGCCCGGGCGCCCGCGCTCGTGCGCGGCATCGTGGACAACGTCGAAGCGCTGGTCGTGGCGCTGCTCATGGCGCTGATCGTGCGGCAGTTCGTGCTGGAAGCGTTCACGATTCCCTCGGACTCGATGTATCCGACGCTCAACGGCGAGCCCGGCTGGCTCGAGGGCGACCGCGTCATCGTCGACAAGTGGGCCTTGCTGCTCGGCGAGCCGCGCCGCTGGGACGTGACCGTGTTCCGCTATCCGCTCGACATCCGCCGCAACTTCATCAAGCGGCTGGTGGGCATGCCGGGCGAACGGCTCACCGTGGCGGACGGCGACATCTGGATCAACCAGAAGATCGAGCGCAAGCCCGCCACAGCCCAGCGTTCGATCTGGGTCGAGCGATTCCCGCAGGTGCCGCGCTTCGCGCTGCCGCCCGACCGCGGCCGGTTCCAGCTGGCGAGCGACGGCTGGAAGGGCAGCGCGGACCGGTTCGCGGCCGCGCCGGCCGCCGGCGAGACGCTCCGGCTCGCCTTCGACTTCGGCTCGCCGGTCCCCTTGAGCGGCCCGATTGGACCCACCTACGAGGACGTGCGCGACTACCGACTGCGGGGCGAGGTCACGGCCGCCGAGGGCGCCGAGCTCGGCGTGGAGATGGCGGTGCGGGATCTCGTCTTCCAGGTGACGCTTGCCGCGGGCGGCGGCGCCTCGCGGGTGGCGTTCGAGCGCGACCGCTATCCGCTGGCGCGGGTCGAGGAGCCGGGCAAGGAGCTGCGGCTGCCCGCCGACCGCGCGGTGCGCTTCGAGGTGGCGCACTGGGACTGGCGGTTCGAGGTGCGCGTGGGCGGCGCGGTCTGGTTCGCCTACGAGCTCGACCCGCGGCCCTGGACGATCACGAGCAAGGGCGAGCCGTGGCCGCGGATGTTCCCGGTCAAGCCGACCGCGCTCGCGCTCACCGCCCGCGGCGGACCGCTGGCGCTCGCGCGGCTCGCGGTGGATCAGGACATCCACTACACCCAGCCGGGTGACGGCGCCTCGGACACGGTCGACTACACGTTCGAGGGCCGGCCGCTGGCGGACGGGAAGATCCCGGACGGCCACTACTTCATGATGGGCGACAACAGCGCCGGCAGCCGGGATTCGCGGCTCTGGCACCGGATCCTGATGAGGGACCCGGTCACGGGCGAGCCGATGAAGCACGCCGACGGCACTCCCGTCTGGGGCGAGGAGTACACCTGGGGCCTCGACAGCGACCACATGTTCAACGAGAACACCACGAACTTCGTCGACATGTGGGGCAACGGCTACTGGATCCCCGGCTACGACCGCAGGGGCCCGACCGACCGGGCGCTCAACGCGATGATCGTCGCGGTGGAGCCGTTCGGGCTGATCCCGCGCCACCACCTGGTGGGGCGCGCGTTCCTGGTGTTCTGGCCGCCGCGGTCGATCGGGGCGGTCCGGTGAAGTCGCCGGGCGTTCTTGTGCGCCGGCGGCGTGGGCCGTAGACTGAGGCCACGATGAGCCCGTCGCGACCGCCGAGCGCTCCGCGCCGCGCCGCGGAGACCCCGGAAGGCGACCCCGTCCTTCTCGAGGCGAGAGGTCTCGTGAAGACCTACGGCAACCGCACCGTCGTGAGCGGGGTGAGCTTCCAGGTGCGACCCGGCGAGGTCGTGGGGCTGCTCGGCCCGAACGGCGCCGGCAAGACCACGAGCTTTCTGATGAGTCTCGGCCAGGTCCGTCCGGACCGCGGCGAGATCTGGCTGCGCGGCCGCGACATCACGCGTCTGCCCACCTACAAGCGCGCGCGCCTGGGCATGAGCTATCTTGCGCAGGAGGCGTCGGTGTTTCGCCGGCTCACGGTGGAAGAGAACGTGCTGGCGGTGCTCGAGGTGCAGCGCCTCGGCCGGGCGGAGCGCGTCGAGCAGTGCACCGCGCTGCTCGAGGAGATGGACATCCTCCATCTCCGGCGCAATCGCGCGGAGACGCTCAGCGGCGGCGAGCGCCGCCGGCTGGAGATCGCGCGGGCGCTGGCGACCCGACCCCACCTGATGCTGCTCGACGAGCCGTTTGCCGGCGTGGATCCCCTCGCCGTGGAGGAGATCAAGCGCATCGTCAAGGAGCTCACCCAGAGCGGCATCGGCGTCCTGCTCACCGACCACAACGTGCGCGAGACGCTGAGCATCACCGACCGGGCCTATATCATCTACGAAGGCCGGATTCTCCGGCACGGCCCGGCGAGCCTGCTGGTCGCCGATCCGGCCGTGCGCAAGCTCTACCTCGGCCAGACCTTCGCCATGCCCGAGCTCGACGCGGCCTCCCGGGAGACGGCCGCGCCCACGCCGGTCCCGCCGGCCCCCGCGCCCGGCCTCGTGGACCGCAGCCGCGAGGTCTTCGAGCGCGAGAAGAAGCGCCGGCGCCGGTCGCGCTGAATCGCGCGCGCACGCCCATCGCGCGCGCCACCCGCACCTGGTGCTCGTCCTCGTCCTCGTCCTCGTCCTCGTGCTCGCTCTTTTCTTCCGGGGCGGGGGTCAGACCCCGTTTTCGGAGCGCGTCCTGCGGGCACAGTTCGCACTGCAACGGGAACGGCGTCAGACCCCAGTCGGCCTCCCCGCGGGCGCTCCCGCCGCGCGACGGCCCGGAACCCCTTCCCCGCCCTCGACTTGCCGCCTGCCTGCGCTCCCGCGCCGCGGCGGTGCCGATAGGTAGAAGGCGGCTCCGGTCCGTTGCCGCCGCCGCTCGGGAACACGACACATGCTCGACACCGACCCCAACCGCCACATCCTGCTCGCCGACGACGAGCCCGGCATCCGGGACTCGCTCGGCCGCTACCTCGAGCAGGCCAGCTACGAGGTCACCTTCGCCGCCGACGGCTACGAGGCGCTCGACTGCATGGAGCGCCAGCGCTTCTTCCTCGTGCTCACCGACATCATGATGCCCAAGCTGAACGGGCTCGAGCTGCTGGCCCACGTGCACGAGAACTTCCCCGGCACCGACGTGATCATGATCACCGGCAACCTCGACGCCGACTACGCGATCGAGGCGCTGCGCCACGGCGCGCACGACTACTTCCAGAAGCCGCTCCACTACGACGAGGTCCTGATCACGGTCGAGCGCGTCCGCGAGAAGCAGCGCCTGAAGCGGACCGAGCGGGAGATGAACACCTTGAAGGCCGCCGCCTACGAGACGGTCATCGGGTTCGTGCAGGCCGTGGAGGAGAAGGACCGCGACACCAAGGGGCACAGCCTGCGGGTGAGCGTCCTCACGGAGGAGCTCGGCCGCGCGCTCGATCTCGACGACGCCGCGCTGGTCACCTGCCGCTATGCCGGTCTGCTCCACGACGTGGGCAAGATCGGCATCCCGGAGTCGATCCTCAACAAGCCCGCCGCGCTGACCGGTGCGGAGTTCGCCATCGTGCGCAACCACGCCATCATCGGCGCCCGCATCCTGGAGCCGATCACGTTCCTCCAGGACGTCGCGACGGCCATTCGCTCGCACCACGAGAACTGGGACGGCACCGGCTATCCCGACCGGCTCGCGGGCGAGGCGATCCCCCGGATCAGCCGGCTGGTGCGTCTGGCCGACGTGTACGACGGACTCGCCATGGATCGACCCTACCGGGGCGCGGTGCCCGCCGCGGAAGTCCGGGACTACATCGCCGCCCACGCCGGCTCGCTGTTCGACCCGGAGATCGCCCGCGTGTTCATCGACGACGTGATGCCCGCGGGCGCCCTGACCCTCGCGGCCGTCTGAGATCCCACGCCAGCGCCGCGGCCCGCGATTCCCGCGCCGCGCCGACCCGCGCGGCGCCGGTTCGGGACCTCGCGGCCGGGCCTTCCCACGCCGCCGCGGTGCGACTACATTTTGGCCTTGTTCCAACCCGGTACCGACCTCAGGGAGCAAAGGCATGAAGATTGCGGTCTGCATCCGGCGCACGCCGAGCACGGAGACCAAGGTGAACGTGGCCGGCGACGGGCGTTCCCTCGATCCGTCCGGCGTCAGTTTCGTCTTGAACCCCTATGACGAGTACGCCGTCGAGGAGGCGTTGCGCACGAAGGAAGCCCACGGCGGCGAGGTGGTCGTCGTGACCGTCGGCCCGGCCGACACCTTGAAGGAGCTCAAGCAGTGCCTGGCCATGGGGGCCGATCGGGCGATCCGCATCGAGCCGCCCGCCGAGGTCGACTCCGCGGGCATCGCCGCCGCGCTGGTCCCGGTCCTGAAGGAGCTCGCGCCGGATCTCATCTTCTGCGGCAAGATGGCCGTCGACGAGCAGGACTTCCAGGTGCCGCTCCGGGTCGCGACCGCCCTGGAGCTGCCGGCCGTGAGCTTCGTCGTCCGCTTCGCGCTCGCCGACGGCAAGGCCGTCGTCGACGCCGAGACGGAGGCGGGAGTCATGGTGCTCGAGGCGCCGCTGCCGGCACTGTTCGCCGTCGAGAAGGGCATCAACGAGCCGCGCTACCCCGGCATCAAGGGCATCATGGCGGCCAAGAAGAAACCGGTGGACACGCACCCGGCGAGCGCCGCGCCGGCCCGGTGCGTGGTGGACAGGCTCGAGCTGCCCCCCGTGAAGCAGGGCGGCAAGATCGTGGGCGAGGGCGTCGCGGCCGTGCCGGAGCTCGTCCGCCTGCTCCGCGAAGAAGCGAAGGCCCTGTGA
>JAFGQW010000019.1 GCA_016935485.1 Planctomycetota bacterium
CCCACGGCACCCGAGCGGCGCGCGGCCCGGTGACCGCGCGCCGCGCTCAGCGCACGTCGATCTCGCGCCCCTCGCGCACGGCGCGCTCGTCGACCTTGACCCGGGCGTTCCAGTTCACCATCGCCGCCTGCACCTCGTAGGCGGTGTCGATGCCCACCTCGCAGTCCGCTGCGCGCACCCAGTAGGGAACCCTGAGCTCGAAACGGCCGCGCTCGTCGGTGGTCGTGCGATCCGCGTAGCCGAAGACGTAGCTTTCCCCCAGCGGTGTTCGCACCGTGGCGCGCACCCGGATCTGTGCCCGCGGCACGAGCCGGCCCACAAGCCGCGCGCCACGCACCCGTTCGAAGACCTTCACCCGCCCTCCCTCCCCGGGAAACGTCGGATCGTCCGCAGCCGCGTGGAGGCGCCAGCCGCGCAGCGTCGGCGCCGCGAACATCTCCGCGTCCAGGGCGGGAAGCGCCGGATGCCGGCCGGCCGGCGGCGACACTCCGTCGAGGTACTGGAGCCTGAACTGCAGTGTTCGCGCGAAGGCCGGGGTGATCCCCAGCCCCGCCGGCGTCACCTGGAGGTAGTCGGACTCGCGGCGCCCGAGCACCTGGATGAACTGCCGCGGATAGAGGTACGCGTAGCGCAGGTCGCCGTCCTCCTCACCGCGGGGCGAGACCGGAATCGGCACCGAAACGGCGAACCGGATGCGGTACGCGGCGGCCACTCGGTCGGCCTCCTCCTCGCTGTCGGCGAGGAAGAAGCGCGCCGTCCCCACCAGCGGCGTGAGGTGAAGGAACGGGGAGTCGAGGGACGGCCGGCAGCCGAGCCAGGTGATCCAGTGACCGAGATCCCAGACAGCGACCACGCCGTACTCCGGGGCGGTCTCGGACACCGGAGGGCTCGTCCGCGCCAGCGCCGCGAGTGCGCTCCGCACCGCCGGCGGCGGGGGAACCGGGCCGAAGTGGCGCAGCCCGAGCACCGTCCCGGGCACCAGCAGCGCGACGCCCACGAGCAGCCCGCCCCCCGCCCGCCCGCCCCAGGCGAGGAAGCGCGCGACGGCAAGCCCCGCCAGGAGGGCCACGTCCGCAGCGAGCAAGTGGGTGAAACGCACCTGGAAGAGCGCGAGAACAGCGTGCGTCGAGAGCAGCAGCAGGAGCAGCGCCGTGGGCTCGAGACGGAACGGGCGGCGGCGGGCAAGCAGCCACAGGCCCACGGCGGCGGCAAGCCCTGTCGTGTTGAAGAGCAGCCAGGCGAACTCCAGGCTGAAGCCGCTGCGCGGGAACAGGAGCGGACGGCTCTCGAGCGGAAGCAGCAGGACCGGCGTCGCGCGCCGCGCGAACGCAGCGCCCTCCCACAACCCCGCACCGAGCGGCGTCAGCACCACGATCGCGAGCGCCGGCGCAGCGGCGGCACCGAGCGCGAGCAGGGCTCGCAGGCGCGGGCGGCGGGCGCGCCGGATCCAGGCGGCGAGCAGGTGCGCGGGCAGGACGAGGCCGGCAAGGCCGAGTAGCAACACCGGCTGCAGCAAGCTCAGATGGTAGCTGCGAAACGCGCCGGCCCGACCGAACTCCGCGCGGAGCGCAAACGGCGCGACCAGGCCGGCCGCGAGCGCGAAGGCCGCCGCCGCGAAGACCGCAGTGCGGCGCCCCTCGGCACTGCCGGCATGGCGCACGGCCCGCCAGAGGAGGAACACAAACGCGAGGCCGGCGAACAGCACCGACCCGAGCCAGGTCAGAATGGCCGCGGCGAGCAACGCCCCGAGGACCACCGCCCGCACCGCGGAGCCCGCTGCGCCGCGGGCCTCGCGCGCCACGACGGTGTAGATGCCCAGCGCGAGCAGCGCCTCGGCGACATGATGATCGGCCATGCCCACCTGCGCCTGGTACGCGGCCGCGGGACAGGCGGCGTAGACCCATGCCGCGCCCAGCGCGGCGGTGCGCCCCACCAGACGCCGACCGAGCGCGTAGAGGAGCACGACCGCGATTGTGCCGAGGACCGGCGGCAGCCACACGGCGGTGCGCATGAGGAGCTCGCGGTCCGGCTCGCCGCCGCCGGCGATCCAGGCGAGGGCTGCGACCACGAGGTCGTGGAGCGGCGGCCACGGATCGACGACCCCGTCGGGGAAGTGGCAGAACGGATCGCGGGAGGGAATCGAGAAGCCGTGCCGGAGCGCAAGCCAGGCGCGGCGCAGATGGTAGTAGGAATCGGTGCCCGCCGGAAAGACGCCGTCGGCAAGGTAGATCCGGGGGAGTGCGGCCAGACGGACCACGAGCGCCAGCGCGACCGCGACCGCGAGACTCAGATGCCGGCGCATGGCCAGGTTCTACCCGGCGCGCACGCGGACGTCAAGCGGAGCGCCCGGAGCGACCGCGCCGGGCCCGCCGAGGGCTGCCGTCCATCCGCCTTGCCAACCCACCCGGCGCCCATCATAAGAAACCCGTGGCGCCGTTTGCCGCCGGCTGCGGGGCCACGCCCGGCCTCGAGCCTGCGCGGCATTGTGCCCGGAACCCGCCGCGCCGCGCAGAACCGTCCGGGGCGGCGGCCGATGCCGGCACGCGGAACCGGGAGAGCGAAAGGAGCACCGAACATCGAATCCAGGGCCATCCACACGCTGCGCGAGATCGCCGAGACCGCCGGTCGCCACCTGATGGGCTACTTCGGCAGCGCGCTCACCCCGCGCCCCAAGACCCGCACCTCCTTCGTGACCGAGGCCGACGAGAGCACGGAGCGCCTGATCCGCGAGGCGCTCGCCGGCGCGTTCGGCGCCGAGGCCGTGCTCGGCGAGGAGTTCGGACTGGGCGCCGAACCCGACGGCGCGTGGTGGGTGATCGATCCGATCGACGGGACCTCCAACTTCGTGGCCGGCGTGCCGCTGTTCTGCGTCTCGATCGCACGCATCGAGGAGCGCCGCACGGTGATGGCGGTCACGCACGATCCCAACACCGGCGAGACGTACCACGCCGTGCGCGGCGAGGGAGCCTACCTCGGCGACCACCGCCTGACGATCGACGCCACCGACCGGGGCGCGTTGACCCTGCTCGCGATCCGGCACTCGCTGATCGGCCGCCACCCGCAGCTCCCCGACCAGCTTCCCACCGACAAGCTGCGGAGCCTCGGGACGGCCTGCCTCGAGCTGGCCTACATCGCCGCCAGCCGGATCCAGGGGATGATCGCACGCCGCATCCACCTCTGGGACTTCGCCGCCGGCGCGCTGCTCGTGGAGGAAGCCGGCGGTGTCGTGCACTCCGCGGGAGGGCGGCCGCTCTTTCCGCTGGAGGCGACGGCGCGGGACTACCAGAAACTCGAGGTGCCGCTCGTGGCCGGGACGCCGTGCGCGGTGGCGCTGCTCGAGTCCGTGGTCCGGCTGGATTGAGCGGCGCGCGGCGGCCCTGCGGCCGCGGCGGCGCTCTCCAGTCCCCTCTGCGCCAGCGCCGGATCCCGTCGCCCGGCAAGGACGATCCTCGTCTCCGTCCGGGCACGGCCCCGAGCCGCCCGGGGATGGCCCGCGTTGCGGGCCGCCTTTTTTCTCGTCCCAACGCCGCGCGTTCCCGCCGCTTACGCCGATGGACACCAAGCCGGCACCGGATTGGAACCGGAGTTGCGAACGGACGGGGCATCCGGCCCACGCGGGCCGCGCCCGGAACGAAAGAGGTGTGATCATGAAACGTCTTGGCCTTCTCACAGCGCTCGCTGCGGCACTCTGGATCGTGCCCG
>JAFGQW010000180.1 GCA_016935485.1 Planctomycetota bacterium
CGGACCGTGGAGTGAGCAGAACGCATCGTGAGGAAGGCGACGCACTCGTGCGGCACGCGGCGTTGCGGCGCGGAGGGCGAGGGCCCGAGCGCGGGTGCAATTCCTTGGGGTCAGGCGCCAGAAGTTGCAGCGGCCCTGCAATTCCCTGGGGTCAGGCGCCAGAAGTTGCAGCGGCCCGGGGACGTGCGGGTGCGGGTGGCGCGGGCGAGCGGCGCCCGCGGGGGTGCGGGTGACGCGCGCGGGGTGCGCGCGCTGCGTGGCGCGGGCGGATGGCGCCCGCGGGGGTGCGGGTGACGCGCGCGGGGTGCGCGCGCTGCGTGGCGCGGGCGAGCGGCGCCCGCGGGGGTGCGGGTCACGCGCGCGGGGTGCGCGCGCTGCGTGGCGCGGGCGAGCGGCGCCCGCGGGGTGATCACCTCAAGTGATGGACGCTGGAGCAATCGAACGCCATCGCCCCGCCGCCGGCGAGCGGCTGGATCGCCACCGCCGGCTGCATGGCGCCGATGGGCCGGAGCAGCGTGGCGCCCGCCGCCGAGAGCACTTCCGGTGTGCGGTCCGGAAAGGTAGGGCCGCTCTCCCCGCCGCCTGCAACGAGGATGCTCCCGTCCGCGAGCACGACCGGATCGAACCGGACCCGGCCCAGGTAGAGCGAGACGGGCAGCGTCCAGGCCCGCTGCGCCGGGCCGTCGAACAGCTCCACATCCCGTCGTGCGCCCGTGCCGTCGCCGCCGCTGATCACCAGTGCGCGCGCGGAATCCAGCGCGACCATCGCATGCCCGTAACGCGGCGCGTTCATCGCGCCCCACGCCCGGAAACTGCGCGTCGCCAGCAGGAAGAGTTCCGCATCTGCGCCGGCTGCCAGCAGCGCGTCCTTGCCGCCCGTCAGCAGCACCGAACCGCCGGCCAGCGCCACCGCCGCCGCGTGGAGCCGCGGCCGCGCCATATCCGGCAGCCTCGAGAACGTGCGCCGCACCGCATTGTAGAGCATCGCCGCCGCCGCCGGCCCGGTATCGCGCGCCGCGAAGCCGCCGGCAACGAGCACGAACTCCCCGCCCGTGCCGGGCTCCCGGACGACGGTCGCCGTCGGGTCCTGGAGAAACGCAGGCACCGCCCCGAGGCTGACGAAGCGCTGCGTGTTCGGGTCGTAGAGCTCGGCCGTCGGGTTGTGCACGTCCTGATCGCCGCCGACGACCAGCACCGTGCCGTCCGCCAGCGCACGCAGCATGTGGCCGCCGCGCGCGGCGTTCATGCTCGCGATGGCCCAGGCCGAAGCCTTGGCGGGATCGTAGATCCAGGCGAGGTTCCGGAAGCGAGCGGGCAAGCTCGGATCGCGCCCGCCGGTGAGCAGGACAGTGCCGTCGCCGAGCGTGACGCGCGCGTGGCCATCGCCCGCCCCCATCGGAAACGGGCACACGCTCGAGGCGAGCACGAACCGGCGCGTCAACAGCGGGGCGATCAGCCAGGTCAGGACCCGGCTGCCGAGCCATACCTGCCCGTCGCTGAACCCGGCTTGCAGGTGACCCGCCAGCCCGACCAGCGACGGCGCGTTTGGAACCGGCACGCGTACCACCGTGGACATGGCGCCCGGAAACCGGCCGATGGCGAGCAGGTAGACCGGCGGCGCGATCTGCGGGAACTGCGCCGTGGCGTGCACGGAGTGCGAGAACCCGAGGACCCACTGGTCAAGGCCGGCGATGTGGGAGGCGACGCCGAGCTCGGCCGTCTCGCCGATCGCGCCGCCGGCGTGCACCCAGAGCGAGTGCAGGGGCGGCGGCGGCGGCTGGGCAATCGCCGAGCCGGACAGGACAGCGAACGAGAGGACAGCGACAGCCGCGAGCCTGGACGTGATCACCATGATGCTTGGCCCTCCGGGGGCGAGACGGATCCGGATGCGCCGGCGCCCGGAGCGGCGCCGCCTTGTCACCCAGCCCGTCTCATCCCGACACGTGTCCCGTGGTGATCCCCGGATAGAGTTCAGTATACCCCGCCCGTGGCGGTCCGGCCAACCGCGCGACTGCCGCAGCGCGGCCGCGCGAGCGGCGGCTGCTAGCTCTCGCCGGCCTCCGGCTCGGCGCGGAAGGACTGGAGCGCGAGGTAGCGCTCGCCGAAGCGCTCGATGAAACCGGCTTGCCGGTCGAAATCGTCCCAGTGGCGCTCCTCGCTCGCCACCAGGTCCTCGAAGATCTTCTTCGAGGCGGAATCCGCATTGGCCGCGCACTCCTGCGCCGCACGGTTGTAGAACTGGGCGCTCTCGTCCTCCATAGCCTTGGCCCGCTGGAGCATCTCCTTGGCGTCGTGGATCTTCTGCACCGGGTCGCTCACCACCATCTCCACCTCGCCGCCGAGGAAGAGGATGCGCTCGGCCAGCGTCTCGGCATGCTGCATCTCCTCGATGGCCACGCGCTTCAGCAGTCCGGCCAGCGGTTCGTACCCGAGATCGTCGAGGCGGAAGTGGAAGTACATGTACTGGTGGACCGCGCTCAGCTCGTCCGCGAGCGCCTGGTTCAGCAGCTTGATGCTCTTTTCTTTCATGGCGGTCTCCGGTTCCTCAAGTGCCACGGTCTGTGCCGTGGTGTGCCTCACTCTTCGGCCGCGCGCCTTCAGCGCGTCCGCACCAAGAGGCAACCTATACTCCGGCGGAGCCGGCCTTTCCAGCGCGCGCGGCCGGCGCGCGACGCTCCGGAAACCGGCCGCCGCCCGTTGCGGGCGGCAAGCGAACCGCACGCCCTGGCGCGCCGAGCCGCGCGCGGGCACACCAGCCCTTTGCTCGGCGCCGCATCCCCGCCTATGATGGATCTCTGGAGGCCTGTGCGAGAGCGCGCGCCATGCACCTGCCGGACACGATCCTGCTCGACAAGCCAGCCGGGGTCGCCTTGACCGCGGCCGGCGCTGCCGTCGCCGCGGCGGGCATGCTCTGGGGCAGCCGCCGCATGAGCGCCGCCGAGACCGGGCGGGCCGGCATGCTATCCGCCTTCGTGTTCGTGGCCTCGGCCGTGCACGTGCCGCTGCCGCTCGCCTCCACGCACCTCGGGCTCTACGGCCTGGCCGGCGTGCTGCTGGGCCGGCGCGTGCTGCTCATCGCCCCGATCGCCTTTGGGCTCCAGGCCGTGCTCTTCGGCCACGGCGGTCTGGCCGCCATCGGGCTGAACGCCTGCAACATGGCCGCCGGCGCGCTGCTCGCCCGCGCGTGGTTTCGCCGGCTCGGCGCCGACCGGCCGGCCGCCGCCCCGCGCCGCATCGGCGCGGGCGCCTTCGGCGCCGGCTTCCTCGGGATCCTCGTCATGGCGGGCCTGGTCCTCGCGGAGCTGCTGCTTCTGGGCTACCCGCCCGAGATCGCGATCGCCGTCCCGATCTGGATCGGCACCGCGATCCTGGAGGGCGTGGTGACCGTC
Organism: Planctomycetota bacterium; assembly: GCA_016935485.1. Taxonomy (GTDB): domain Bacteria; phylum Planctomycetota; class JAFGQW01; order JAFGQW01; family JAFGQW01; genus JAFGQW01. The sequence continues at coordinate 3,390 of JAFGQW010000180.1, forward strand.
GTGGTCCTGGGCACGCTCGTCCGCTTCTACCCGGAGCTGCTCACGGTGCCGCCGCCGTCCGACGGCGCCAGTCGAGAGGACAACCATGCGTGATGCTGTTGCCCCGTGGTGTCTTGCGCTGCTTGCCATCATCGCCGTGCTCGCACTGGCGGCGCGGCGCGCGCCGGCGCACGGTCTGGAGTTCTCGGTGGAAACCACCACCGACCGGCGGGTGCGAATCGGTGGCTTCTACGAGGGCGGCGCCGCGCTGCGCGAGGCCGCCGTGGTGGTGACGGACGCCGCCGGCCGCACGCTCTTCGAGGGGCGAACCGACGGCGACGGCTTCACGTTCTTCACACCCCCGGGGCCCGGCGTGTACGGCTTCACGATCGACGACGGCGCAGGCCACAAGATCCGCGAGCGCTTCGTGCTGCAGAGCTTCCAGCTCGACGGCACCGTGCGCGATCTGTTCGGCGCCGCCGGGCTGCCGCAGAGCTGGCTCGAGAAGCTCAAGAACCTGCCCCGCTGGCTCACGGCCCTCTTCGGGCTGAGCCTGATCGTGAACTTCTTCGTGCTGCTCGCCTGGTGGCGCGCCGCCGCCGAAGTCCGCCGGCTGAAGAGCGCGCGGGCGGGTGCGGCCCCCGCAGGGGCACGTCCACCGGCCGGACCTGTGACATGACCGCCGAGCACCCGCCGTATCTTCCGATCGCGATCGCCGCGCTGGTCGGAGCGGTCGCGGTGGCCACGCTCCCGCCGGCGGCGCCGGGCTGGGTGCTGGCGGGGTGCACCGGCGGGCTGCTGCTGGCCGGTTTGCTGACGCCCCCGGGACACCTGGCCGTCGTGCTGCGCCGCGGACTCCTCGTCGGCCCCTTCCTCGTGTTCCTCGCCGCCGTCGAGCTGGTGCGCCCCGAGGCGGGGACGTCGATCCGCGTCGCCGGAGTCGCGTTTCCGCTCGGGCTCGTGCGCGCCGTCGACATCCTGCTCAAGACGGCCGCCGCCGTCAGCATCTGCCTCGCCTGGGGAGAGCGCGTGGGCACGCACGGCATCGCCCGCACGCTCCACCGCGCGCGGGCGCCCGCCGCGGCAGTCACCGTCACCTTCCTCGCCGTGAACTTCCTCGCCACGCTCATGCGCGAGTGGGAAGGCGTGCGGCTCGCCGCCCGGGCGCGCGGTCTGAACCGCGCGCGCTATGCGTTTCGCCTGCGGCAGCTCGGCGCGAGCCTGCTGAGCGTGCTCGTGCGCTCGATGTGGCGCGGCGAGCGGGTCGCGCTGGCCATGCGGGCACGCGGCTACACGGGTCGTCTTCCCCCGCCGCTCGCGGCCGCGCAGCGGCTCGCCGGTTTCCACGCGGGCCTCCTCGTGCTGGCCGGCGCCTTGACGGCCACGGCACTGCTCGCCAGGATGGCGCCATGACCCACAAGCACGGTCACGCCGCGCGGCTCGTGTGCGAGGGGCTCACCTTCGCCTACCCCGGACAGGAGTCCTTCCTCGACGGGATCCGCTTCACGCTGGAGAGCGGCGAGCGCCTCGGGCTGGTCGGGCCGAACGGCTCCGGCAAGACCACGCTGCTCCTCTGCCTGACCGGGCTCCTCAAGGCCGCCGGCCGCCGCCAGCTCGACAGCGAGTGGCTCCCTCCCGGCGAGTCGGACGGCGCCCACATCGGCATGGTCTTCCAGAGCGCGGAGGACATGCTGTTCATGCCGTCGGTGCTCGAGGACGTGGCTTTCGGTCCGCAGAACCTCGGGCTGAAGCCGGCCGAGGCGCGGGCGCGGGCCGAGCAGGAGCTGGAGCGGCTCGGGATCGCGCACCTCGCCGGCGCCCACGGCCTGAAGCTCTCGGGCGGACAGCAGCGGCTGGCGGCGCTCGCGACCGTGCTCGCCATGGAGCCGCCGGTGCTGCTGCTGGACGAGCCCACCGCCAACCTCGACGAGCCCTCGCGCCGCCGCCTGCTCGACCTTCTCGCCGAGCTGCCCGGCTCGATCCTTGTCGCCACCCACGACACGGCCGCGATCCGGCGCCTCTGCTCGCGCGTGCTCGTGATGGACGCCGGTGCCATCGTCGCGGAAAAACCTGCGGCCGCGCTCGGGGCCTGAGGGGCCGCGGCGCAACGCACCGGAGAGCCGCCCGAAACCGCACCGGCTCACGCGCGACCCAGCCGTTGCTGCACCTGGGCGAGCTGGTCGCGGTCCTGCAGCCGGGCCAGCGCCGCCACGCCTTCCTGGAAGCCTTCCAGCGCGTTGCAGTGCCGATCGAACGGTTCGCCCTGGCTCGTCGGCACGAGGAAGATGTGCGTGTGAGGAATGCGCCGGCCGCGCACGTACATCGCCACGAACTCCGGCTGGAAGACGGCCATGATGCGCGTGGCGGTCGTCCGCGCGAGCTGGAATGCGGCGGTCGTCTCCGCTTCGGTCAGCTCGTGCCACCAGGGAACGTGCCGCCGCGGAATCACCAGACAGTGGCCGCGCGCCAGCGGGTTGATGTCGAGCAGCGCGACCGCCAGGTCGTTCTGGTGGACGATGAATCCGGGCGCCCGGCCCGCCAGGATCTCGCAGAACACGCAGCCCCTCCGCGGGGAGTCCGCGGCGCCTGCGGAATCACGCGCGTTCCGCGCGACCGGATCAACCATGCTGAGATCCTCCCGTCGACCGGAAAGTCGGTCCGCCGTACCGGGCACCCGCGCCGCGCGCCTCCGCGCGCCGCAGAGGCGGGTTGGGCTTCCCAACGCGTGGCCCGGGACGCAGAGCGGCCGTCATGAGCGCGACGGCCACGGCGCTGCGGCCGGTTCGGTGCTGCCGTCCCCCGGAGTGTCTCCCGGGCGGCAGCTCGCCGCAAGCCCGTAGCTAACGTTGCGCGCCGGCCGCGAGAAACGGCTCGCTCCGCCTCACCTTCGTGGCGCCGGATGCCGATCAGTCCCCACAGAAGTCCTGCCCGAAGGAGTGCAGCACATGGCCCGCATCGACGCGTTCTTTCGCCTCATGAATGCCCTGGGGGCCTCGGATCTGCATCTCGCCGCCGGCGCCGTCCCGTGCCTGCGGATCCGCGGCGACCTCGAGCCGGTGAAGTACCGGGAGCTGTCGAGCGACGAGATCCTCGAGATGCTGACCGAGATCACGCCCGCGGCCCGGATGCAGGAGTTCCTCGAGACCGGCGACGTCGATCTCGCCTACGAGATTGCGGACCTGGGTCGCTTCCGCGCCAACTACTTCTTCCAGCACGCCGGCGCGGCGGCGACGTTCCGGCAGATTCCGAGCCACATCATGACCATCGAGCAGATCGGCCTGCCGCCGATCGTCCGGCGGTTCGCGATGATGGAGAAGGGGCTCGTGCTCGTGACCGGCCCCACGGGCAGCGGCAAGTCGACCACGCTCGCCGCGATTCTCGACCATGCCAACAAGAACCGCCGCGACCACATCGTCACGATCGAGGATCCGATCGAGTTCCGCCACCGGCGCGTCAATTGCAGCATCAACCACCGCGAGGTGGGCCAGCACACCCGGAGCTTCGCCACGGCGCTCCGCGGAGCGCTGCGCGAGGACCCCGACATCATCATGGTCGGCGAGCTGCGCGATCTGGAGACGATCGCGCTCGCGCTCGAGGCGGCGGCGACCGGCCACCTGGTGCTGGCGACCCTGCACACGCCGAGCGCCATGAAGACGGTCGACCGCATCATCGACGTCTTCCCGTCGGACGCCCAGGAGCAGGTGCGGACGACACTCGCCGAGAGCCTGAAGGGCGTGGTGGCCCAGTCGCTCTTCAAGCGCATCGATGCGCCGTCGCGCGTGGTGGCGCTCGAGATCATGGTCGGCACTCCGGCGGTTGCCAACCTCATCCGCGAGGCCAAGACGCACCAGCTCACGAACATCCTGCAAACGGGGCGGCGGCTGGGCATGCAGACGCTCGACGACGCCATCGAGGGGCTGCTCCGCAAGCGCATGATCGCCCCCGAGGAGGCGTTCGAGAAGTGCATCAACAAGGAGCGGTTCCTGCCCTTCCTCAAGGCCATTCCCGAGGAGTACCTCGAGATCCTCGAGAAGGCAGAGCCCAGGACGAGCCCGGCGGTGGAGCGCTCGGCGGTGTCCTGGACCCGCTGAGGCGCGCGACAGGGAGGTGACCCGTGGCCGTGTTCGGCAAGTCCGGCAGTCTCGCGCTGCTCCAGCGCGTGCGGAACCAGGACTTCCGCACCCCCGACGAGCTCGAGGGACTGCTCACGCGGATCGACCTCTACACCGACCTCAAGGCGGCGGAGATTGCCTGGATGGCCGGCCACCCGCGCCGCGAGGTGCGGCAGTTCGGCAGGCGGAAGCTGCTCGCGCTGAGCGACCGGCAGCAGGGCATCGTGGAGCTGCTGTTCGGTGAGCTCGAAGGCAAGACCGACGCCATCGGTACCGAGATCCTGGAACTTGCCAGCCGCATCGACGCCGGCGCCGTCTACCGCGCGCTCGGCCGCCGGCTCGCCTCGCGCCAGCCCGAGCAGCGCCTGGCCGGTCTGGCGCTCATCGCCGCCCACGCGGACTGGCGCGACTACCTCGCCCCCCTGAAGACCGCGCTGCGCGACCCCGACGTGAGAATCCGCCTGAAGGTGGTGCAGGTGCTGTGCACCGACCCGGCCATGGCGGCAGTCCGGCTGCTGCTGCGCCGCCTGCTCTACGACGAGGACGAGGAGGTGCGCCGGCTCGTGATCGGCGCGCTCGCGCAGCATCCCGAGCCGGATCTGGTCGAGCCGTTCCTCGAGCGGCTGCCGCTGGAGGGCGCGCGCGAGCAGGCGCAGATGATCCGGGCGCTGACCCGCCTGGCCCGCGACCCCGCGGCGCGCATCCAGGAGCGGCTGCTGCCCTTGCTGGCGGACGAGAACGCCCAGGTCCGGGACGCCGCCGTGAAGCTGCTGCGCGAAATCCCGGATCGCCGCGAGGTCATCCGTTCCTACGTCCGGTTCACCCACGGACTGGCGCACTGGCTCCGCGAGCGGAGCTACGCCATGTTCCTCCAGATCGGGGCGGACGTCCTCGAACCGGTGCTGGCGCTGATGGAGGACCCCGACCCGGACATCCGGGTGGGCGCCATGATGCTGGCCACGAAGTCGCGCAGCGAGCGCGCGATCGGCGGGCTGCGCCGGTGCCTCGTCACGAGCCCGGAGTGGTGGGTTCGCGTCCTGGCCGTGGAGTGTCTTGCGAGCTTCCCCGAACCCGAGGTGATCGCGCTGCTCACCAAGCAGGTCGAGAATGCGGATCTCCGGCCGGCGGTGGTCTCGGCGCTCGGCAAGATGAAGCGCAGCCGGACGCTGCCCGCCCTGCTGCCCTGCCTGGGCGACGCACAGACCACGGTGCGGATGATGGCGCTGGACGCGCTTGCCGAGCTCCGGTTCCCCGAGGTGGCCGACGCGGTCGCCAGGGTGGCGCTGAGCGACGAGGACCACGCGGTGCGCGAGAAGGCCGAGCTGATCCTCGAGGGACTCGGCTCGGTGGGCACCTCGCGGCTCGAAGCGGTGCGCGAGATGCAGGAGCGCCGCGAGCGCGAACGGATCAGCCACATCGTGCTGGAGCTCGAGATGGAAAACCCGACACTGGAGACCGCCTTGTGGTCCGGCCGCCGCGCGGCCTCCTGAGGCGCACCGCGGGCGCACCCCCGCGGGCGCACTCCGCCCGCGCCACCTCAGCGCGCGCACCCCGCGCGCGATACCCGCACCCGCACGCGCACGCTTCTCGATCGTGCTCGTGCTCGTGCTCGTTCGCGTGCTCGACTTCTGTCCCTGGCGCCAAGCGGCGGGCACCCAGGATGAAGGCGCCGGCGCCATCCCGGGCAGCAGGGCGGAGTCGGGCTCCGGATCGATGCGGAATACCTACCGCAGCACGAGGCAGGGCGTGCTCACGCTCTCTGGCTGCACCCTCTCGGCCGGGGCGGACTGCTTGAACCGGTTGTGCGTCCAGATCCACTGCTCGGGATGCTGCCGGATTAGCTGCTCGAGTGCGGTCGTCCAGGCCTGGCTGAGGCGCCGGATCTCGCGGCCCTTCGGGGCGGTGGGATCGGGACGGATCGGTTCGCCATGCACGAGCCGGAACCTGGGGGTCTCGCCGATCCGTAGCGCGCCGCCCGTGAGCAGGGGCGCTCCGGTGCGCCAGCTGAGAAGCGCCGGAGTGCTGGGCACGCGCACGCGGCGGCCGAAAAAGGCGACCGTGATGCGCGCGGCGCGCAGGCGCTTGTCGGGAAGCAGCGCGAGACACTCGTTGCGCCTCAAGCACGCGAGCATGGCGTCGAGGCCCTCGCGGGCGAAGATCACGTTCTGGCCGAAGCTCCGGCGCAGCCGCAAGATGCTGCGGCGGATCAGCGGATTGCGGAAGCGCCGCGAGATGCCGTTGATCTGGTAGACACCGGTCAGGGCGCACCCGGCCAGCTCCCAGTTGCCGAGATGGCCGGTCACGAGAACGAGCCCCTTGCCCTCGGCCTTGAGGGCGCGCAGCGTCGTGAGGTCCGGCGTCTCGAAGAAGCGCTCGAGGACGTCCTTCCTGCGCGCTTGCCAGAGCAGGATCGTGTCCCGCATCATCAGCGCGAAGTGCCGGTAGACCCGCCGTACCAGGGCGCGCCGCTCGGCGGCGTGCAGCTCGGGGAAAACCAGCGCGAGATTGCGCCGCGCGATCCGGGTGTGCGGGCGATCAAAGCAATGCACGAGCGCGGCCACCGCGAGGCAGGCGGGTCGGAGCAGTGCGGCCGGGAGCAGCGCGACCAGGCCGTACACCGCCCGCAGGGGAAAGTAGACGCAGGCGTGACCGACCTCGCGCAGGACGGGCGTTCGATACCAGCGGTTCATGGGGGACCGTCTCTGAACAGCGGCGACGCTCGGCGGGCACAACCCGTGCGCGTCTCGCCGGGATCATAGTCTCGGCAGCGACGCGACGCAAGGCGCTCCGGTCCGTGCGCCATCATGTGGGGCCTTCTCGCAGCGCCTGTTCCTGCGGGCCAACTTCCAGGGGAACGCCCCCGGCCACCGCAGGGCGGCTTCGATTCCTCGAGGGGCGCGGATCGCGCGCGAGCGGCGCTCAACCCCGGGGCTCCGGGGCAGCCGCAGGCCGGGC
>JAFGQW010000181.1 GCA_016935485.1 Planctomycetota bacterium
GCCACGGATTCGCAGCAGAACATCCAGCAGCTCCGCAGCCACCCCGATCTCACGCTGGTGGCCGGCGACCTCGAGGACGGCGGCTATCTCGCGCGGCTCTTCGCCGTCTACCGGATCGACGAGTGCTACAACCTCGCCGCCCAGTCCTTCGTCCGCTACTCCTTCGACAACCCGGTGGCCACGATCACGGCCAACTTCATCGGGGTGGTTAACCTCCTCGAGGGCATCCGCCTGAGCAGCCCCGCCACGCGCTTCTACCAGGCCTCGACCAGCGAGATGTTCGGCGGGCTGGCCGAGGAGCCGCTCTCCGAGAACCACAGCTTCCACCCGCGCTCGCCCTACGGCACCTCCAAGCTCGCGGCCTACTGGCACACCGTGAACCTGCGGGAAGCGAGCGGTCTGTTCGCGGTGAACGGCATCCTCTTCAACCACGAGTCGCCCCGACGCGGACCCGAGTTCGTCACCCAGAAGGTCGTGCAGGCGGCAATCGATTACCGGGACTTCAAGCGCGCCGGCGCGCGGGGAGACGCGCCCGTCCTCAAGCTCGGCAACCTCGACGCCAAGCGCGACTGGGGACACGCCAAGGACTACGTACGGGGCATGTGGCTGATGCTGCAGCAGGACGCCCCCGACGACTACGTGCTCGCCACCGGCGAGACCCAGAGCGTGCGGACCCTGGTGGAGCTCGCCTTCCGCCACCCCGAGATCGGCACCGGCGTGCACTGGGAGGGCAGCGGCACCGAGGAAGTGGGCCGTGACGACGAGGGTCGCGTGATTCTCCGCATCGACCCCGTCCACTACCGGCCCACCGAGGTGAACGTGCTGCTCGGCGACCCGAGCAAGGCGCGGCGGGTGCTCGGCTGGAAGCCGGAGTTTCACTTCGAGGACCTGATCGACGACATGGTGCGGGCCGGCGTGGCGCGGCGCGCCTCATGAAGATCCTCCACGTCAACCCGACCTTCGGCGTCGTCGGCGGCACGGAGACCTACCTCCACAACCTGATCGGCGATCTCGCCGCGCGCGGCCACGTCTCGGAAGTGGTGGCGGAGGAAGATCTCACCGATGGCACGGTCGCGCCCTTTCACCCCCTGGCGGAAGTGTTCACGCCCGGCAAGCGCTGGCGCTGGCGCCACGGTGGCCGCCTCAAGGCGATCCTCCACCGGGTCGACCCGGACGTGGTCCACCTTCACAACACGATGAACGCCGATCTGGTGCGCATCGCAGCCGCGCACCGCCCGACGCTCCGCTTCGTCCACGACCACACCCTTTTCTGCCCAGGGCTGAACAAGGTGTTTGCGGACGGCGGGCTGTGCGAGCGGCCCATGGGGCGGTTCTGCCTCGAGAAGTATGCCGGTGGCGGCTGCGTCTGCTTCCGCCACCCGACACGCGCGATCGCCCGCCGGTTCCTCGCGCGCGCGGAGAAGCTCGTCCGGGTGCACCGGCGGCTCGCGCGGCTCGTCGTGGCGTCGCACTACATGCGCGGCGAGCTCGAGCGGGTGGGGCTCGCGGCCGAGCGGATCACCGTGAACCCGTACTACACCTCGGTGCCCGAGCCACGCGACGCCACCGAGGACGACCCGCCGCTGGTGCTCACGCTCTGCCGGATGTCGCACCCCGACAAGGGCGTGATCCCGCTCCTCGACGCCCTTGAGCGGATCGCGGTGCCGTACCGCGCGCGCATCGTGGGCGCCGGGCAGCACGAGGAGATGATCCGCCGGCACGCCCGGCGGCTCGAGCTCGACGGATGCGTCGAGTTCCCCGGCTTCCTGCCGCATGCCCAGGCGCTCGAGCTCCTCTGGCGGGCCCGGGTGGTGGCGTTTCCCAGCATGTGGCACGAGCCCTTCGGCATCGTGGGCATCGAGGCGCTGGCGCGCGGCAAGCCGGTCGTGGCGTTCGACGTGGGCGGCGTGCGCGAGTGGCTCGACGACGGCCGGACCGGCATCCTGGTGCCCCGCGGCGACGTCGGAGCCTTCGCGGCGGCGCTGACGGCGCTGCTGACCGATCCCGCGCGCGCCCGCGCGCTCGGCGCGGCCGGCCCCGAGCAGGTTCGCTCCCGCTTCGTCAAGGAGCGCCACCTCGACGTCCTCGAGCGGGTCTACCGCGAGGTCGCCGGCAGGTAGCACAGCCGAAATGCCGGGAACGCGCCGCCGCAGCGCAGTCCGTTCTCCCGCTTGACTCGCGGGGCGAAGATCCGCATATTTAACGGATTGTCTGTGCCTTGCGCCGCGGGGCATCTACCCGCCGACCGACTCTCACCTGGAGGATCTCATGGCCACGCGACTCTTCTTCCTATCGACCCTCGCCGCCGCGCTCCTCGTGGTGGCGATCGTCCGCCCGGCGCCCGTCCAGGAGGACCCGCGCTGGGATCTCCTGACGCACCACGAGATCGGGGCGGACCGCTTCAAGGCGGCGTACCCGGATCTGGACGGCAAAGGAGTAGTCATCGCGGTGCTCGACACCGGCGTGGACATGGGCGCCGAGGGGCTCAGGCGCCTGCCGGACGGCAAGGTGAAGGTCATCGACGTCCGCGACTTCTCGACCGAGGGAGACCTCTTCTGGAAGGAAGCGCGGATCGTGCCGGGTGGCGACGGCGAGAAGGTCGTCGACGCCGAGGGGCGCGGACTTTCCCACTTCCGCGCCGTCGCCGCCGACGCCTACCCGGAGCGCTTCTACCTCGGCTTCATCGAGGAGGCCAAGTTCGCCGACGCCGACGTGAAGGACTTGAACGGCGACGGCGACACCACCGACGTCTTCGGCATCCTGATCTTCACGGTGCGGGAGCCCGCGCCGGAGGAGGCCGGCACCAAGAAAGCCGAGGGCGACACGGACGCGGGTGCAGAGGAGAAGGCGCCCGCCAAGGCGGGCGCGCTCCGCTACGTCGCGGTCATCGACGTGAACGGCGACGGCAAGCTCGACGACGGCGTGCGCGTGACCGACTACTGGCGTAGCCACGACACCTTCGTGCTCGCCGGCAAGAAAGGCGCGCGCCGCCAGCTCACGTTCGCCGCCAACTTCTACCCGGAGGAGGGGCGGCTCTCGCTCCACTTCGACAGCGGCGGCCACGGCACCCACGTGGCCGGCATCGCGGCCGGACACCGCATCCACGGCCAGGACGGCTACGACGGGCTGGCCCCCGGTGCGCGCGTGCTCAGTCTGAAGATCGGCAACAACCGCTACTCCGGCGGCGCCACGGTGACCGAGAGCATCAAGAAGGCGCTCGACTACGCGGTCGAGTACGCCACGAAGCACAAGGTGCCGATCGTCTACAACATGAGCTTCGGCATCGGCTCCGAGGTCGAGACGAAAAGCGCCATCGATGTCTACGTGGACGAGCTCCTCTGGAAGAACCCGGGGGTCGTCTTCGTGACCTCGGCCGGCAACGAGGGGCCGGGCCTCTCGTCGGTCGGCATGCCCGGCACCGCCACGCGGGCCATCAGCGTGGGCGCGCTCCTCGGCCCGGAAGCGGCGCACGCCCAGTATGGCTTCCCGCTGAAGGCCGAGGTGGCGTTCCCGTTCTCCTCACGCGGCGGCGACACCTTCAAGCCGGACATCCTGGCGCCCGGGTCGGCCTCGTCCACGGTGCCGCTCTGGGGCGAGCGCGACCACTAC
>JAFGQW010000182.1 GCA_016935485.1 Planctomycetota bacterium
AGCGACTCTCATGGCAGTATCCTCTCTCGTTCGTAACTACACTCCGCACGCACCAAGCGATCATGGCGGCCATCGGGCCGCCGTCCGGAAATCCCGCGCTTGAACCGACGGACAACGCTCCGGTTCCGGCCCAATCCGCGGACGCTCGCCCGGCGGACGCTCCCGGTTCCCGCGGGTCCCTCGACGGCGGACGACGCGGGCGAACCAGATCCTATCCGGATCCGCCGGCGCTGAGAAGAATCCGCTCTCCGGAACAGGGAATGTAGCTCGGGCCGCGGCCCAGGATTCGGCGGTCCAGGGGTCGGGTCGGGATTGGCTTCCTTTCGTTACAAACGGGCCGGGCCGTCGATCATGCGGGAGGCTCGTCGCCGCGCGATCCCGAGGCGTCGCTCGACGTTTCCCAGTACGGTCCCGTGCGCTCGCCGCCGGAACCGAGCTCGGCCCGGATCGCGTCGAGCAGGCGTTCCGGCGCGACCGGCGCCGGCAGCACGGCGGACGCCGTGAGCGCGCCGAGATCCGCGGCGAGCTCGGGATCGGGGGTAATCACCACGACGACCGGAAGAAGGGGGAACCGGGGGGACATGCGGCGCGCGCGGAAGACCTCACGGTAGTCGAGCGGGCCGCCGTCCAGTCGCAGGAGCAACAGGTCCCAAGGCTCGAGCATGAGCTTGGTCCGCGCCGCGCCGGCTTCTCCCACCGCATCGGCCTCCCAGCCCGGGTCGCCGTCTCGCCGGAGCAGGTCCACCGTCTCCGCACGCACGGCTTCGCAGGCGCCGACCACCAGGATGCGCGCCGGCCCTTCCAGGGGCAGGCCCTCGGGGATCCGCAAGTCCTCCAGGATCCGCGGCGTCCAGCTTCCCGCTGCCTCGTCCTCGATCGGCGCGCTGCCTTCCGGGCCGCCGGCGTGGGACTGGCCGCCGCCGGACCGCGCGGAGCATGCGCACGAGGCGAAGCGTGCAAGGTCAACCGCAACGGGCATGGCCGGACCGTACTCCCGCGGCGAAGCGCTGTCAAGGCGCTGCCGGCGGGATCGCGCCCCGGGGCCCGCGGCCGGGACAGCTTCCCGGGTTGCGCGCGAGATTCCTGTTGAGGTCCGCGAGAATGGCAAGCCAATCCTGCGCGGGCCCTCAGCAGGACGGGCCGGAGCGGACCGGACTCTCCTGGCGAAAGCCGGGCCGGAGAGTGACCCGCTCGTCTCCCGCATACAGGGACAGCGCGCGGTGGCGGACGTAGCATGCCAGAACGGCCGCCGCGTCCTCCGCCGGCGGCTCGGGAATCAACGCCCCGACGTGGGCGGCGATCTCGGCGGGCGGCCGGGGGTCGGCAGCCTGCTCGAAGACCCGGCGACTGGCGGCATCGAGCTGGAGCGTTCGCCCCCAGGGGAGGAAGTGCACCCGGGCCATCAAGCCGGTGACGTCCGGGACGACCGCGGCCGAGCGCGTCCACGCGAGCCGGTGGACATAGAGGACCGTCGTCGGCGCCCTGCGCACGAGCGCCGCCGGGGCGCCGAGGTCGTCGACCGAGGCGGCGCACACGAGCGTGGTCCCGTCGCCCGGGGAGTCGGCCGTGGGCCAGGGCACGGCGGGCACGTGGAGACGCGCGGCCAGCGCCCGGCCGAGGATGTCGGCATCCTGCGCGGCGGGCGTTGCGATGCGCGCGACCGCGAGCCCGAGGCGCCGGAGCAGCGCGATCAGGATCGCGAGCCGCTGTCCCAGGGCCTCGAACGACTCCACGAGCACGCCGTACCGACCGCCCGTTCCGGCCTGCGCGCGGGTGGTCAGCAACGCGCCTCCGTACTGCACGAAGTGCCAGCCGCGCAGATCCTGCGGGCCGGGCGGGCGGCCCAGGGCCCGCAGCCGTTCGAGCCCGAGCTCGAGCCGCTCGCGCAGCATCGCGTCGACCGGCGTCGATCGGGCGAGGCGGTCGAGCCGTTCCTTGCCCCGGGCGGCCCCGTCCGCGTCGCCGGTCAGCAGCCGGCACCACGCGGCCAGAAACACGAGGCTCGGGCGATCGCCGGCCGCCGCGGCCGGCAGCTCCTCCAGCACCCGGGAGGCTGCGGCGTGGTCTCCGGTCTCGGCGAGCGCCACGGCGTACTCCACGCGCACGGCAACATCGTTGGGAGCGAGGCGGAACGCCCGGTCGAGCAGTGGCCGCGCGAGATCCGGCAGGTCGCCCGACAGGAAGTCGAAGCCGAGCTCGTAGAAGGAACGCGGATCCGCGAAGTCCTCGTGGCACCGGCGAAAGAGAAGTGCTTGCGGTCCGCTGCCGACTTGCCGCTCGAGGGCCTCGGCCGCGAGCTCGTACGCCTCGCGTGCGTCCGGATCGTCGCGCAGCACGCGGGCGACGAGCTGGATCGCCCGCGCTGGCTCCCCGCTCGCCAGGAGCTTCCGGGCGCTGGCCAGGGGCTGCGGATGCGGATCGGTGGCCGCGCTCACCGGACGATCGCCCGATGCCGGGCCGCCATCGAGACCGGCCTGCGTCCGGTCCCCCGTCGCGTCGCATCCCTCTGGCTCTGCCGTGGCATCGTTCTCGACAAGCTCCGCCGCCGCACGTCCCGCCGGGCATCGCACCCCGCCGCGGCGGCGCCCGGGGCGGACGCTCCGGAGAGTGCTAACCGTTGATGCGGAGAGTTTCGAGCTTTTCCCGGCCGGCCGGTTCGCTCGCGGCCGCTGGGCTCCGCCGCCGCCCCGGCGCCCGTCGATTCCGGTTCCCCGCCCGCCGGGCCGGCATTGCATTTGGCTGGCGGGTGCGGCGCGAGATCCAAAGCCCAACCGCCGCGCCGTGCGGGAGGGCCGCTCGAGGGCAGCGCATGGAAGTGATCCTGGCGAATCCGCGCGGTTTTTGCGCCGGCGTCGATCGCGCCATCGCGATCGTGGAGCGCGTGCTCGAGCGCTTCGGGGCGCCGATCTACGTGCGGCACGAGGTCGTGCACAACCGGTTCGTCGTCGAGAACCTGCGCCAGCGCGGCGCCGTCTTCGTGCAGGAGCTTGCCGCGGTCCCGGACGACGGCATCGTGATCTTCAGCGCGCACGGCATCTCGGCGCGGGTGCGCGCGGAGGCCCGGCGCCGCGGACTCCGGGTGTTCGACGCCACCGGCAATGCCACGCAGAATCGCCAGGACGCGGTCAAGGAGCTGGCGAAGCGCTGTGATCTCGTGCTCGTCGTCGGCTCTCCGAACAGTTCGAATTCCAACCGCTTGAAGGAAACCGCCGAGCACCCGGGCAAGCCCGCCCACCTCGTCGACGATCCCGGCCGGATCGAGGCGGGCTGGTTTCGGGGGGCCGACCGCGTCGGGGCTACCGCAGGCGCGTCCGCTCCCGAGGCGCTCGTCCAGCAGGTGGTGGCGCGCCTCGAGGCGCTCGGGGCGACGGAGATCGCGGAGCTCGAGGGCAAGCGCGAGAAGGTCTACTTCCCGCTGCCGGCGGAGCTGTGCTGAGCGCGGCCGTGGGGGCGGCGGATCTTGCCTTGGCCGGGGGATCGGAGTAGCATGACGCGGCTTGACGCCGGCGAGACCGGACGGCGCGCGCGCGGCCGCCGGCCGGCGGCGTCGGCCGCGCGGGTCCCGGTCGCGGGGCCGTCTTGCCCGAGCGGTCGCTTCTCGCCTCGGTATCCGGGAACGCCTTGATGATCCTGAGCGCCCTGTCCGGCTGGCTGGTTCCGACCGCGCTGGTCGCGTGCGCGGCGCTGGGCTACGCGACGCACATGCTGATCGCGTACGTCGTCCGCAAGGTCGCCCGCGAGAAGGCCACGGCCGTCCTTGCCGCCCAGAACGCGGCGGCGCAGGCCCGGGTGGCCGAGGCGCGGCGGCTCGCCGTGGCGGAGGCGGAGCGCATTCGCCGCACCGCGCTTCTCGAGCTCGAGGAGGATCGCGCGGCGCTGCGCGAGCTCGAGGAGCGGCTGAGCGAACGGAGCCTCGATCTCGGGGCGAGGGACGACCTGCTGCGGGCCCGGCGGGCGGAGCTCGACGCCCTGCGCCACGAGGTGCGCACGAAGGAGATCGATCTCAGGCAGCTCCGGCGGGGCATTGCCCAGATCCGCGCCGAGCGGCAAAAGGTGCTGCTGGACATCGTCGGCCTGAGCGCGGAGGAGATGAAGCGGCAGTACCTGGCCGACCGCGATGCCGAGGTCGCCCGCGAGATGGCCCGCTACCTGGAGCAGCGGACCGAGGCCCTCGAGGAGGAGGCGGAGGCGCGGGCGCGCGAGCTCGTGGATCGTGTCGTGCCGCGGATGCAGCTCAGCCACGCGCGCGAGGAGCGGCCGGCGGCCATCGCGATCCCCGATGCGGCCTGCCTGGACCGGACGGGGATCCGCCCCGGTTCGCCTCTGCACAAGGCGTTCGAGACGGCCACCGGCGTGGAGGTCGGTTTCGACCTGGAAGGCGGCACGATCACGTTCACGAGCATGGACGGCGTGCGGCGGGAGATTGCCCGGCGGGCCCTGGGCCGGATGGTCGGCGTGCGCGTCGACCCGGACGACGAGGAGGGCCGCGCGGGCGCCGCGAGCCGGAAGGACCGGCGCAAGGGCCGCGCCGCGGAGCCGTGGACCCCCGAGCGCATCCGCGCGCTGGTGGAGCAGGTGGGCCAGGAGGTGCGCCGCGCGCTCGGCCGCAAGGCGCGCAAGGCCGCTCAGGCGCTCAAGCTCGCCGGCAACCACACGCTGTTCGAGTACCTCGGGCGCCTGTACTTCCGGAGCAGCTACGGGCAGAACATCCTGCGCCACTCCCAGGAGGTCGGGTTTCTCGGCGGGATGCTTGGCGCGGAGGCGCGGTTCGACGCGCGGCTCGCCCGGCGCTGCGCGTTTCTCCACGACCTCGGCAAGTGCATCGACCAGGAGACCGAGGGCGGTCATCCGGAGATCGGCGCCCGGCTGGCGCGCGAATGCGGGGAAGACGAGGTCGTCGTGAATGCCATCGAGGCGCACCACGACGACGTGCACCGCACCACGCTCTACCCCCTCATCGTGCAGGCGGCGGATGCGATCAGCGGCGCTCGGCCCGGCGCGCGGCGGCGTGCCGCAGAGAAGTACTTGCTGCGCATGGGCCAGATCGAGGAGATCGCCAACCGCAAGCCCGGCGTCGAGAGCGCCTACGTGCTGCAGGCGGGCCGCGAGGTGCGCGTCATTCTCGACGCGGACCGGACCACGGATGCGGACGCGGCGGCGGTGGCGGCGGCGGTGGCCCACGAGCTCGAGAGCGAGATGAGCTTTCCGGGCAAGATCAAGGTGACCGTGATTCGCGAGAAGAAGGTCTCGGCCGTGGCGCAGTGACCGGCGGCGGTGCGGGAGGTTGCGGGCGATCGGCGGTCGCCGCGACTCCGCCGAGGTCCTTGCCGGTGGTGGTGGTCACCAGCTTGCCGTGCTTGACGCCCTTGGTGCCGATCAGCGCGTCGGCCAGGCGACGGACCTGGGCGGCCTTGCCCTTCACCACGACCACCTCCAGGCAGTAATCGCCGTCGAGGTGCACGTGCAGCACCGAGACGATGGCCTCGTGGTGGGCGTGCTGGTACTCGGTCAGCCGTTCGGCGAGGTTGCGCACGTGGTGGTCGTAGACGAGGGTCACCGTGCCCACGGCCTCCCCTTCGCCCCGCGCCCACCGCTCCTCGACGAGCGCGTTGCGGACCAGGTCGCGCACCGCCTCGGAGCGGTTCCCGTAGCCCTTGTTCGCGAGCAGGGCGTCGAACCGCTCGAGCAGCCCGCCGTCCATCGAGATGCCGAATCGCACCAGCTCCGCCATGGGACCTCCCGGTAGCACGAAAATTAAAAAGTTGACACGAGGACGCCGGGCCTCTAAGGTGCGGGCATCGTAGCACATTCTTCCGGCACGTAGCACTGAAAGGAGACCGAACCGATGCCTGCTGGATCCGCGCGCCGCATCGTCCTGGGGCTCGTTCTGGCGGCGCTGACGGCGGGCGGCGTGGCGGTGGGCCAGGAGGAGCCGGCTCCTTCGAGGCAGGATGCACGCGCGCCCGGCCGCCGCCCGGTGGAGCTCGAGGAGGTCACGGTCACCGCCTCGCCGATCGTCGAGGGCAACGAGGTGGACCTGTTCGCCTCGATGAAGACGGTCGTCGCCCGGTCGCAGCTCGAGGACCTGAACGCCCAGGATCTCGGCACGGCGCTCCGCAGGACTCCGGGCGTGACCCTCTCGCGCTACAATCCGATCGGCTCGTTCGGCGGCGGGGAAGGCGGCGCGGTGTTCATCCGGGGGATGGGCTCGAGCCGGCCCGGCGGGGAGATCAAGATGCTGATCGACGGCGTGCCCATGTACATGAGCGTCTGGAACCACCCGCTGCTCGATCTGATGAGCATCGATGCGGCCGGCGCCGTCGAGGTCTACAAGAGCCCCCAGCCCCAGCACTTCGGCAACGCGTTCGGCGTGGTGAACCTCGTGCCGAAGCGCCGCGAGACGGAGGGCTTCCGGACCCGCGTCGAGACGGCCGTGGGGTGCTTCGAGACCATGGTGGGCACGGCCGAGCACGGCGGCCGGGTCGGCGCGTTCGACTATCTCGTCGGCGGGGGATGGCGCCGTTCCGACGGCCACCGGACCGACGCGGACGGCCGCCTGGCGGACGGCTACGGCACCGTCGGTTACCGCCTGAGCGACGTGTGGGAGCTGCGGCTCTTCACGCTGTGGACGGACAACCGGGCGCGGGACCCCGGGCCAGAAGGTGCCCCGCCCGAGGAGCGCAAAGGCATCTACGACACGTCGGCCTGGCTCAGCACGTTCACGCTGGCCCACGAGACGGACCAGGCCGAGGGCTTCGTGAAGCTCTTCCGGAATGCGGGCACCGGCGACTGGTTGCGCCAGCCCACCGCGACGCCCGGGGTGACCGAGGACCTCTTCAACGACTTCTGCTTCTACGGGCTGCGCGCGCGCGAAGCGCTGCGTCTCTGGGCGGGCGGCGAGGTCGTCGCGGGGCTCGACTGGGATTTCACGCGGGGCGACTGG
>JAFGQW010000183.1 GCA_016935485.1 Planctomycetota bacterium
AACGTAGAACTCCGTCCGCGAGCCGAGCTTGATCATGCCGATGTCCTGGCCGCGCGCGACCACGGCCCGCGGCGCCAGCGGGCACACGATGCGCCGGGCGATCGCTCCCGACACCTGGCGCACCACCACCGCGAGCCCATCGGGGCGGCGGATGCCGATCCAGTTGGACTCGTTGACGCGCAGGCTCTCCGGGTTGAGCACGTTCAAGAACCGCCCCGGCCGGTGGTGGGTCCAGACCACCTCGCCGTCGATCGGGGCACGGTTCAGGTGGACGTCGAAGATGCTAAGGAAGATGCCGATCCGCCGGGCGGGCACGCTGAGAAAGTCCACCCGATCGACGACGTCCACGTCGGTGATCCGCCCGTCCGCCGGCGCCACCACGGCGCGCGGGTCGGCCGGCGGCGTCCGCACGGGATCGCGGAAGAAGTACACCACCAGCGCCCCGACCAGGAGGAACGGCACCGCAAGCACCGGGTGGCAAAGCCAGCCCAGCAGCACGGCGACGACCAGAGCGCCGCCGCCGTACAGCAGGACTTCACGGATCCCGTAGCGGGTGAGCGGAACGCGCATGAAGCCTTTCTCCCGTCAGACTGCGGTACCTTGTAGCGGTCTGGGGCCGGGCTTGTCAAGCGCGCCACGCACGGCGACCGAAACGCCAGGCTCCGGCCGGCTTCCCGCCGCTTACCCGCACCGCGCCGGCCCCGCGCTCCGAGCCCGCCGGCGAAACCTGCGCTTTTTGACAGCACGGCCCGGATCCGCTAAGATCTCGGCCGGGCGACGATGCCGGGGCGCCGGCTCCCGGATCTCCGACCGCATGCCGTTTCGACTTCGCCCCGATGCCCGGAGAAGCTTCCGCAGCGCACGGGGCACGCAGCCCGGAGGAGCCTCCACCATGACCGACATCGCAGCGATCCACGCCCGCGAAGTGCTCGACTCCCGCGGCAACCCCACCGTCGAGGTCGAGGTCTGGCTCGAGTGCGGCGCGATCGGCCGTGCCATGGTCCCGTCCGGAGCTTCCACCGGCACCTACGAGGCGCTCGAGCTCCGCGACGGCGACCCCGCCCGCTATCTCGGCCGGGGCGTGCGCAAGGCGGTCACCAACGTCAACGACGAGCTCGCCCCCCTGCTCGCGGGCCACAACGCCGCCAACCTGCCGGCGCTCGACCGCGCCATGATCGAGGCCGACGGCACGCCCAACAAGAGCCGGTTCGGCGCCAACGCCATTCTCGGGGTCAGCATGGCGGCCGCGTACGCCGTGGCCGAAGCCCTCGGCCAGCCCCTCTACCGCTACCTCGGCGGCGCCGGCGCCTGCCTCCTGCCCGTGCCGATGATGAACATCTTGAACGGCGGCCGCCACGCCGACAACAACATGGACATCCAGGAGTTCATGATCATGCCGGTCGGCGCGCCGACCTTCGCGGAGGCGCTGCGCGCCGGCGTCGAGGTCTTCCACGCGCTGAAATCGGTGCTGAAGGACCGGGGGCTGAGCACCGCCGTCGGCGACGAGGGCGGCTTCGCTCCCAACCTCGGCAGCAACGTCGAGGCCATCGAGGTGATCCTGGCAGCCATCGTCAAGGCCGGCCGCGTGCCCGGCCGCGATGTGTTCCTGGCGCTGGACCCGGCCGCCTCGGAGTTCTACGACCGGGACGACCACACCTACCACCTGGCGGGCGAGAACCGCAAGCTCGACGCCGCGGGCATGACCGAGCTGTGGCGCGAGTGGGTGGACGCCTATCCGATCCTGAGCATCGAGGACGGCCTCGACGAGGACGACTGGTCGGGCTGGAAGCACCTTCAGGCGACGATCGGCGACCGCGTGCAGATCGTCGGCGACGACCTGTTCGTCACCAACCCCGAGCGGCTCGGCCGCGGCATCGCCGAGCGCTCGGCCAACGCCATCCTCATCAAGCTGAACCAGATCGGCTCGGTCTCCGAAACACTGCGCGTGATGGAGATGGCGTTCCGGGCGGGCTGGTCCTGCGTCGTCTCCCACCGCAGCGGCGAGACCGAGGACACCACCATCGCGGACCTCGTGGTGGCAGCCGGCGCCGGTCAGATCAAGACGGGAAGTCTCTGCCGCAGCGAGCGCATCGCCAAGTACAACCGGCTGCTCCGGATCGAGGAGGAACTCGGAAGTGCGGCTCGGTACGGACGACCCGGCGGGATCCGGGCGCAGGTCTGATCGCCTGGTCGGCGCGCTGGACTGGACGATCATCCTGCTGTGCCTCGGGCTCGCCGTATTGCTGCTGGTGGGCGGGCTGCTCCCCGCCCGAGAGCGAAAACGCCGCCTCCTCGAGAACAACGACGCGCTCGCCGACGAGGTCCTCCGGCTCAAGCGCGACAGCCGCGAGCGCATCGAGCGCATCCGCGACCTCGAGTTCGACCCGCACACCATCGAGCGCCTGCTCCGGGAACGCGGCGCGCTGGGCGAGGGCGAGGTGCCGCTGGAGCCCGTGCGGCCGGCGCCCGGGAAGAAGACCCTTCCCGAACCGCAAGGCACCCGCCGATGAGCCGCCGGCCTGCCGCCGACCGGCGGTCGCTGCGCCCGGCCCGGACGCTCCCGGCGCTGGTGCTGGCGCTCGCGGCGCTCGTGCTGACCACGGCGCGGCCCCCCGCCCAGCCGCCTGCTCCCGGCCAGCTCGCCTACGTGCTGGCGGACCGCGAAGCGGTGCAGGCTCTGCTCCAGCGCGCCGAGCTGGCGCTGCTCGAGGACCGTCCCGCCGAAGCTCTCGAGCCGCTGCTGCTGATCCTGCTCCGCGCCGAGGACGACGTCGCTCCCGCCGGCCGCGAGCTCCACATCGGCCTGCGGGAGCGCGCCCGGTCCCTGGTGGTCGCGCTGCCGCCGGCGCTCGTGGCCGCGGCCCGGGCGGCGCGCACCGCCGAGGCGGAAGCGCTGCTCGGGCGCGGCCTCGCCACGAGCGACGAGACGACGCTGTGGCGCTGCGTCGAGCAGTTCACCTTGACGCCGCCGGCCGCGGCGGCGCTCGAGATCCTCGGCGACCGCGCGCTGGAACAGGGCGATGCCGGCAAGGCCTACCGGGTGTTTCGGCGCTACCGCCGCTACTACCGGCCGCCCGAGGTCTTCGCGGACCTGCCCTGGCCGCGCATCCTGGCCAAGGCCGGCGCCAGCGCCGCCGCCGTCGGCGATGACGAGCAGCTGGCAGAGCTGCGCCGCACCGCGGCGGGCCAGGCGGACATCGAGGTGCCGATCGGCGGCCGGACGGTGCGGCTGGGCGACTACTTGCAGGCGCTCGCGCCGGCCCCACCGCCGGCGCCGCCCGCCGGCTGGCCGACCTTCGGCGGCAGCACCACGCGCAGCGCGGTCCCCTCGCGACCGGAGGAGCACTACACCTGCCGCTGGATCGCGATCGACCGGCCGCAGCTGGGCCAGCTCGGCGACGACATGGATCGGCTGGGCGAGGCGCCGCCCGGTCTCCGCAGCTACACCTGCATCCAGCCGCCGCTGCCGGCGGTCGAAGAAGACCGCCTCATTCACTACTTCAACGGGCGCGCCCTCGTGCAGCTCGACCTCACGACGGGCAAGCCCCGCGGCGAGCACGCCTTCCGCGACACGAACCCCGCGGACCGCGCCACCTTGCCGTATCGCTTCCGCCACGTCACCCTCGGACCGGAGGGCGTGTTCCTGCTCACGGAGTGCGACCCGGAGCTGACCAACCTGCCGACGCAGCGCGTCCTCCACTGCTTCGCGACGCCGCCCGGCGGCGGGCCGCCCGTCGAGCGCTGGTCGCGCGGCGGCCCCGACGATCCCGACCCGGTACTCGCGGCCGCCGATCTGACTGGCAGCCCGCTGCGCGTGGGCGACCGCGTCTACATCGGCGGCACCGTGCGGCGCACCGACGACCGCGTCTACGTGTTCGCGTTCGAGCCCGAGACCGGCCGGCTGGCGTGGAAGCGCTTCCTGTGCGCCGGCGCCGGCGCGCAGGATGGCGCGCATTTCCCGCGCGTGATCGGCGGCGACGACGAGATCGACCCGACCCACGGCGAGGTGATGGCGAGCGCGTGGCGCGGGGTCGTCTACGTGGCGACGAACATGGGCGTGGTCGCGGCGTTCGCCCGCGGCGACGGCGAGATCCTGTGGCTGCACCGCTACCCGCGCCGCAGCCGTCCCCAGCATCCGAGCCTCTGGCCGGCGGTGACTCCGCTGCCCTGGCTGGACAATCCGCTGCCGATCGCCGGCGGGCGGCTGCTGGTCACCCCTCGCGACTCCGACCACCTCCACGTGCTGGCCGGCGAGCCGGACTTCGCGCAGGGACTGGTTGAGCTCGCGGCCGTCCGCAAGACCGCCGTGGACGCCGAGTTCCTCTACCTCGTGGGCACGACCGCGGACCGCGCCTACCTGGCCGAGCGCCGCTGGGTCGGCCAGCAGCAGATCTTCCGGATCGTGTGCCTCAACCTCGCCGCCGCACCGGTGAGCGAGCAATGGACCTTCGAGATCCCGCACGTGCCGGCGGCCCCCCGGGACGAGCCGCACGAGTACTTCACCGGCCGCGCCCTGCTCGCCCGCGAGGTCGTGCTCGTGCCGACCAACAAGCACCTCCACGCGCTCGACGCCGGGACCGGAGCGCTGCGCTTCAGCGTGGCGCCCGATCCGACGATGAAATCGCTGGGCGTCGAGGAGTTCGGCAACGTGATCCCTGCGGGCCGCGGCTTCCTCACGGTGGGCCCGGACAGCGTGTGCGGCTGGGAACCGGGCGCGCCGGCCGGCGGGGATTGACCCCGAAGTGCGCGCTGCCGGGTGGTTCCCGGGTACGCGGTGGAGTAATCTGTTGACGGCGCCCTGCGGCGCCCGGCGCGGCGAGTTCCCGGGCGCGGGCGCGCCCAGGCGGAAGGCCACCCACCCGGCGAGGAGCGAAGGATGACCGATTCCAGCACGGCCGGCGCGGCCCCGGAGAGCGATCTTGAGGCCGTGGAGCGGATCCGCGCGGCGTACGCGCAGATCCGGTCCGAGATCGGCAAGGCGATCGTGGGCCAGGAGCAGGTGCTCGACCTGATGCTCATCTCGGTGTTCGCGCGCGGCCACTGCCTGCTGATCGGCGTGCCGGGGCTCGCGAAGACGCTGATGATCAGCACGCTGGCCCGCACGATGAACCTGTCCTTCAACCGCATCCAGTTCACGCCCGACCTCATGCCCTCGGACATCACCGGCACCGAGGTCATCCAGGAGGACCGGGCCACCGGCGCGCGCAGCTTCAAGTTCCTGCGCGGGCCGATCTTCGCGAACGTCATCCTCGCCGACGAGATCAACCGCACGCCGCCCAAGACCCAGGCCGCGCTGCTGGAGGCGATGCAGGAGCACCAGGTGACGGCCGGCGGCGTCAAGCACGTGCTCGAGGAGCCGTTCTTCGTGCTCGCCACCCAGAACCCCATCGAGCAGGAGGGCACCTACCCGCTGCCCGAGGCACAGCTCGACCGCTTCATGTTCGACATCCGCGTGGACTACCCCGACGCGGACGAGGAGCTGAGGATCATGCAGCTCACGACCACCGAGCACCAGGCCGACCTCGAGGCGGTGCTCGCGGGCCCGGAGATCCTCGCGCTCCAGAACCTGGTCCGGCGGGTGCCGGTGGCCGAGCCGATCCTCCGCTACGCGATCGAGCTCACCCGGATGACCCGCCCGGGCACGCCCGAGGCGCCCGACTACGTGAACGACTGGGTCTCGTGGGGCGCTGGGCCGCGCGCCACCCAGTACCTCATCCTGGGCGGCAAGGCGCGGGCGCTCCTCCAGGGGCGGTTCTTCGTGAACACCGAGGACATCCGCGCCGTGGCGCATCCCGTGCTGCGCCACCGGATCGTGACCACCTTCAGCGCGGAGGCCGAGGGGATCCGGCCCGACACGATCGTCGACCGGCTGATCGCCGCGGTGGACGCGGCCGGGCGCGCGGCGCTGAAGGAGCGCTTGCCGGATGCGGTCTGACGCCGCGCCGCAGGGACCCCGGGAATCCGGCCGCCGGAAACGGCAGGACCCGACCACGCGCACCCTGGCCACGCTCGACGACGCCTACGCGGCCTACCTCGATTTCAGCGCGCTCAACCGGCTCCGCTACCTGGAGATCAAGGCGCGGGACATCGTCGAGGGCTACATGGCCGGCATGCACCGCAGCCCCTACCGCGGCTTCAGCGTGGAGTTCGCCGAGCACCGCGAGTACGTCCCGGGCGACGACGTGCGCCACGTCGACTGGAAGGTCTTCGGACGGACCGACCGCCACTACATCAAGCAGTACGAGGAGGAGACGAACCTGATCGCCCACGTGGTCGTCGACACCTCGGAGTCGATGACCTTCAAGTCCGGCCGCGTGAGCAAGCTCGAGTATGCGGGGCTCGCCGCCGCCTCGCTCGTCTACCTGATCCTGCGCCAGCGCGACGCCGCCGGGCTCGCGCTCTTCGGCAGCGACGTCTACCAGCTCGTCCAGCCCCGCACCCACCCCGGCCACTTCAAGCTCGTGGTGGGAAACCTCGCCATGCCGCGCGTGGAGCCGCGCACCGACATCGGCGCCATCCTCCACCACCTGGCCGAACGGCTGAAGCGGCGGGGGCTGATCCTGCTGTTCAGCGATCTCCTGGACGAGCCGACGCGCATTCTCCACGGGCTGAGCCACCTGCGCCACCGCCATCACGACGTGATCGTCTTCCACGTGCTGGATCCCGCGGAGCGCACGTTTCCCTACGAACGGATGACGCGCTTCGAGGGGCTGGAGGCGACCGGCCAGGTGACCGCCGACCCGCGGAGTCTCCGCCGCGCCTACCTCGCGGAGCTCGACCGCTACCTCCGCGCGCTCAAGCGCGGCTGCCTCGCCCACCGCGTCGACTACCGGCTGCTCGACACCGGCGAGCCGCTGGAGGTCGCGCTGCGCTCCTACCTCGCCGCCCGGGCGGGAGAGGAGCGGTAGCCCATGGGAATGCTCGCCAGCGGGTTTCTCAGTCCGGGGCTCCTCGGGTGGCTCGCGCTGGCGGCCGTGCCGGTCGTGATCCACCTGCTGACGCGCCGCCGGGTCGTGCGGCTCGCCTGGGCCGCAATGAAGTTCCTCGAGCGCGCCCACCGCAAGACGCGCCGCCGCATCCAGCTCGAGAACCTGCTGCTGCTCGTGCTCCGCGTGCTGGCGATCGCGCTCCTGGTGGCCGCCGCCGCGCGGCCGTTCCTCCAGGCCACGAGCCCGCTCGCCGAGCTCGCGCACACGCCGCGCCACGTGGCCGTGATCGTGGATGTCTCGGCCAGCATGGGCTACGACGACGGCACCGGACCGCTGCTCGACCGGGCCCGCCGCGGCGCCGAGAAGATCCTGGCGGGTCTCAAGCCCGCCGCCGGGGACACGGCGGTGCTGATCCCGCACGCCGCGCCCGCCGACCCCCGCGAGGACGGCGCCGCCGCGGCGGCCTACCTCGATCCGGAGCGGCTGCGCGCCACCCTGAGCGGGCTGGCCGTCACCGACCGCACCTCGAACCTCGCCGACGCGTTCGAGACCGCCCGCCGGGCGCTCGAGCGCCACCGCACCGGCCAGGAGATCTACCTCGTGAGCGATCTGCAGAAGGTCGGCTTCGGCGGCGCGGCCGCCGGGCGCGAGGAGGAGGAAGAAGGGGGCGCGGGGGCGGCGCTCTCGCCGGCCGGGCGCTACCAGGGCGTGCGCGACGCGCTGCAGCGCGCCGTGGCGGCGGGCGCCACGCTGCACGTGGTCGACGTGGGCCCGGAGGCCGTACGCCCCGAGAACGTCGGCCTGGTCGCGTTCACCCGTCCGCCGCGGGTCGTCACCGTCGCGCAGCCGGCGGTGATGGAGGCGCGGGTGAGGAACTTCGGCACGGAGCCGCGCGAGGTCGCGGTGCAGTTCTACGTCGACCACGACGCCAGTCCCCGCGGCGTCGCCCGGCCCCAGAGGATCCCGCCCGGGGGCGAGGCCTCGTTCCTGTTCTTCCATGCCTTCCAGCACGAGGGGCCGGTAGCGGTGCGCGCCGTGCTGAAGCCGCTCGATAGCTTCACGCACGATGACGAGCGCCTGCTCGTGGTGCCGGTCGAGCCGCGGGTCAAGGTGCTGCTGGTCGAGGGCTCGAGCCGCGGGACGGAAGCCTTCGAGAGCGCCGCCTTCTTTCTCCTCCAGGCCCTCGACCCGTTCGGCGCGGACGGCGATCTCAAGAGTGCCTTCGCCCCGGAGGCGATCGCCTGGCACGAGCTGGCGCGCGCCGATCTGGCCGCCTACGGGATCGTGGTGCTCGCCGACTGTCCCGTGCCGAGCGAGACCGAGACGGCCACGCTCGCGGCGTTCGTGGCGGCCGGGGGCGGGCTGCTGGTGACCTGGGGGCCGAACACCGATCCCGAGCTGGCCCGCGAGCGCCTGGCGAGCGCGACCGGGCTGCTGCCCGTGGTGCCGGAGCGCGTGGTGGGCCAGCCCGACTACACCGACCCCCGCCATCGCCAGTACCGGCTGAGGCTCGGCGCGCGCCACCCAGCGACGCGCCCGTTCCACGCCGACGCCGATCTCGAGACCTGGCTCGAGGACGGCGTCGCGGTGGGCCGGTTCCTGCGCTCGGTGCCGGTCAGGAACGCGGCCGAACCGGTGCGCGTGCTGCTGGAATTCGACGACGAGGAACGGAGCCCCGCGCTGGCCGAGCGGCGCGTCGGGGCGGGCAAGGTGATGCTGCTGGCGACCACCGCCCACACGCGGTGGACGAACCTCCCGGTGGACCGGCAGGCCCCGCTGTTCCTGATGCTGGTCGACGGCATCGCGAACCACCTGCGGGTTGCGGAGCCGGACCCCTTCAACCTGCGGGTGGGCGACCCGCTGCTGCGCATCTACAGCGCGTTCCCCGGCAAGCGCGAGCTCAAGCGCCCCTCCGGGGCGGGGGAGGTGCTCACGCCGGTGCGTCTGGGCGCGGGCGGGGAGGCCGCGGGCGGGGACGAGGACGGCGGCCCGGGCGCGTCCTGGCGCTTCCTCCTGCGCAAGGACCGGCTCATGGAGCGGGGTGTCCATCGCCTGATTCGAGAGGCCCCCCGGCTCGCCCCGGGGCCGGCCGAGGAACTGTTCGCGGTCAATCCCGACCCGGTCGAGAGCGCGCTCGAGCGCTTCGGCATCGCCGACCTCCAGGCCGACGTCTTCCAGGGCATCCCGTTCGAGGTCCCTGCGCTCGACGGCCTCGAGAAGGCGGGGGTCGAGGGGCCGCGCGGCGGCGAGCTCTGGAAGTACCTGGTGCTGGGGGCGCTCGCCTGCCTGGTGGCCGAGATGATTGCGGCGCAGCGCATCGGAGCGAGGCAGACATGACGCCCGACGTCCTGGGTCCGGAGGGACCGCTCACCGAGACGACCGGCGCGCTCCGCTGGCTGGCCGCCCCCGAAGCGTGGGTGCTGGTGCTGGTGATCGTCCCGCTGGTCGCGCTCGCCGTCTGGTGGGTCTACCGGCGCGAGGCCGGGCGCACGACGCCCGCGAGCCGGCGGTGGCTCGGGACGCTGCGCGCCGGGATCCTTCTCCTGGTGATCGCCCTGCTCTTTCACCCGGTCTATCTCAGCAGCACCCACCGCGTGATCAAGCAGAAGCTGATCCTCCTGGTCGACGACTCCGCGAGCATGCAGGAGTGCGAGCCGTACGCCGATCCGGACCAGCGCGCGCGCCTGGCCGAGGCCGCCGGGCTGGCCGGACCCGAGGAGGTCGCCGCCCGGAGCCGCTCCGCGCTCGTCAAGGCGGTGCTCACGCACGGCGAGCCCTCGCTGCTCGCCCGGCTAGCGGCCGGGTTCGACGTCCGGATCTACGCCTTCGACTCGGCGCTCCGGCGCGACGTGGCGCTGGACGACCTCGCAAGCCGCGGGACCAGCACGCGCATCGGCGAGGCGCTCGCCAAAGTCACCGCCGAGCTGGTGGGGCAGCCGACGGCGGCGGTGGTGCTGATCTCCGACGGTCGCTCCAACGAGGGCCCGGACCCGGCGCCGACCGTGCAGAGTCTGGTCGAGATGCAGCAGCTCCCGTGCGCGCTCCTTGCCGTGGCGGTGGGCGATCCGACACCGCACCGCAACGTGGCGCTCCGGGTGGTCAAGCCCGCGGCCGGGCAGGACTTCCTGGTGGGCGATCAGATGCCCTTCACCGTCGAGGTGCAGGCCCGGGGGTTCGAGGAGCCGAGCCTGGCGCTCGAGATCGAGATCCAGGACGAGGAGCAGCGCCCGCTCGGGAGCCGGTCGATCACCGTCGCCGGGGCGGACGGGACGCGCAAGGAAGTCCTCTACGTCGCCGCCGAGACCGCGGGGTGGCGCACGTTCACCGTGCGGGTGACGCCGGTCGCCGGAGAAGCCGACACCGCCGACAACCAGCGGGACGTGGCGCTGCGCATCGTCCAGAAGCGGATCAAGGTCCTCTACGTCGAGGGCTATCCACGCTGGGAGTACCGCTACCTGAAGAACGCGCTCATCCGGGACGACGAGAACTTCGCGGTCCACGTGCTGCTGCGGAGCGCGGAGCGCGATTTCGCGCAGGAGCGCTCGCCGGACCTCGAGCCGCTCACGCGCTTTCCCGCGCGCGCGGCCGAGCTCTTCGAGTACGACGTCGTGGTGCTCGGGGACGTGCCCCCCGGCGGCCTGGACGAGACCGCCGAGGAGGCCGGCCGGCGGCTCGAGGATGTGGCGCGCTTCGTGGCGGAGGCGGGCGGCGGCCTGCTGATGCTCGCGGGCGAGACGTGGAATCCGCGCGACTACGCGGCGACGCCGCTCGGGGCGGTGCTGCCCGTACTACCTGGGACGCCGCCGGTGGCCGGCGCGGAGGTGCAGCCCGCGTTCCGGCCGGTGCGCACCGCGGCGGGCCGGGTCGACCCGATCCTGGTCTTCAGCAAGGACCCGGAAGTGAACCGGCGCATCTGGGAGGATCCCGAGGACGGGCTGCCGCCGCTCTACTGGTTCGCGCCGGTGGAGCGCGCCAAGCCGGGGGCGCGCGTGCTGCTCGTGCATCCCGCGCTCTCCAACCGCTTCGGGCCGACACCGCTGCTCGCCACCCAGTTCTACGGCAAGGGCCGGTCCATGTTCCTCGGGCTCGATAGCCTGTGGCGGTGGCGGAAGTACTTCGGCGACCGCTTCTTCTACCAGTTCTACAGCCAGGCGCTCCGCTATCTCGCCACGACCAAGCTCTACCGCGGCAACAAGCGCTTCGATCTGTTTACCGACAAGCGCCGCTACGACATCGGCGAGACCGTGCGGATCAGCGCGGGCGTGCGCGACCCGGACTTCCGCCCGGCGGAGGAACCCGCGCAGACGGTCTACTGGCAAGCGCCCGGCGCGCCGCGGCCCGAGGAGATCCAGCTCGACCGAGTGCAGAGGGGCGAGTACGAAAACGTGATCCTGGCCGCCCAGCGCGGCCGGCACATGCTCTGGATCAAGGAGCACCCCGAGGATGAAGCGCGTGCCGACGAGACCACGTTCGAGGTGGACATCACACCGATCGAGAAGGCCGAGCCCTCGGCCGACGCCGCGCTCCTCAAGCAGCTGGCCGCGCTGGCGGGCGAGCGGGGCGCCTTCGCGCTCGTCGACGAGCTCGAGCCCGCGCTGGAGGCCCTCGCGGCCGAGCCGGTCAAGTACCCCGAGCGCACGCAGACCCGCGACCTCTGGGACCGGTGGTGGGTGCTCTGCCTGATCACCGCGCTGCTCGCCGTCGAGTGGATCGCCCGCAAGCGCTTGCGCCTGCCGTGAAAAATGCCCCTGGGGCGTTTTTTTCAGATAGGCCGCCCTACGCGGAAAAATTGCCCCTGGGGCATTTTTTCCAGATGCCGATGAGGGAGAAGGCGTTCTGTCGTCAGGAGTTGGGGCGTGCGGCGGGCCCCCCCGGTTGCCGGGACGGCCCGTCACGAGTACCCTCGATCGCGAACGTCCCAAGAGACATCGCGCACGTTCCCGCAGGCTGGATCGCCCGCCCCCGGAGCGGGCCGGACCCGAACCACGGCGCTCGAGATGCGATTTCCCGGTCGATGCCCGCCGCTCGGAGCGGCTCTGCTCTTCCTGGCACTCCTCGCCGCGTCCGGTGCGCTCCAGGAAGACGACGACGAGGACGACGCGCCCGCCGGCGCCGAGCAGGAGGCCGACGACGACACCGCGGCGCGCCGCTTCGCCGTGCCGGAGAACCGCACCGCAAGCGACAGCTATGCGGACGCACTCCGCCATCTCGCCCAGCGGCGCTACGCCCTCGCCCTGCCCCGCCTCCAGCGCCTGCTCGACGCCTACGAGAACCGGGTCGCGCGCGTGCCGCTACCCGACCCCACGGAATCCCTCTACTCCGGGCTGGGACACGAGGTGTCCGCGATCCTGCGGGACCTCGAACCTCAAGCGCGCCGCGTCTACCGCGAGCTGTACGACCGCGAGGCCGCCCGCCTGCTCGAGCGCGCGCTGGAGCGGAAGTCGCCCGAGGCGGTGCTCGAGGTCGTGCGGCGCTTCCGCCACACCTCCGCCGGCGCCGCGGCCGTGGAGGCCCTCGGCGATCTCCACCTCGAGCGCGGCGACGCACCCGCAGCGGTACATTTCTACCGGGAGCTGGCCGCGGCCGCCGACCCCGACGAGCGAGCCCGCCTGGACCCGCTCAAGCTCATCCACGCGCTCGCCCGCGCGGGCCGGTACGAGGAAGCGGTGTCCGCGGGCCGGCGCCTCGTGGCGGACCGCGGCCGCCCGACGATCATGCTGCACGGGCGCGAGCAGTCGGTCGACGCGCTGGTCCGCGACTGGTCGCAATCGCCGCTGCCGCCGCCGCGCGAGAGCTGGCCCGCCTTCGGCGGCGGCGCGGCCCACGGCCGCCTGATGCCCGCGCTGCGGACGGTGAGCCGGCTCGAGTGGCAGGCCCAGCTCCGCGTGCTCTGCGACGTGGACCACGAACTCGGCTTCGGCGAAACCCCGGCGCCGTTCCATCCCGTCGTGGGCCGCGGCAAGCTCTACGTGCATAACGGGCTCAAGGTCTGGGCCCTGGAGCTGAGCGACGGACTGGAGCGCTGGACCTTCCCCGGCGCGGCGCCCCGCAGCACCGACCGGCCCGGCGCCCGCGCGGTCCTGTCCGGCGCGCTGGTCGGCAACCGCTTCATCGCCAACCTCGAGGTGCCGGTCGACACGCCGGAGCACTACTACCACGCAATCCCGATCCAGAAGCGCATCCCGCACCGCAAGCTCTTCGCCTTCGACAGCGACACCGGCGCGCTCCTGTGGAGCCACCAGGCCGGGCAGCTGCCCGACGAGATGGACCGGACCGACCGCGAGTTTCTCGCGCGCGTGAGCATCCCCTCGCCCCCCGTCGCCCGGGACGACACGATCTACTGCGGCGCCAGCCACTTCGAGGGCAAGGTCTACTGCTACCTCGCGGCCTTCGACGTGCGCACCGGCCGGCCCCGCTGGCACCGGCTGATCTCGACCGGACAGGAGACGCTCAACATGTTCGGCCGGCCCGTCGAGGAGCCGGTGCTGGGCGTGCCGGCGGTGGACGACGGCGTGGTCTACTTCACGACCAACCTCGGCGTGGTCGCCGCCGTCGACGCCCAGCTCGGCCGGATCCGGTGGCTCGCGACCTACCCGCAGGCACCCCGGCCCGGGCAGGTGATGATCGTCGAACCGGTCCCGCCGCCGGGATGGCAGCTCTGCCCGACCCTCTTGAAGGACGGGGTGGTCGTCGCCGCGCCGACCGACTCCCAGTACCTGCTGGGCCTCGACGCCGGCACGGGCCGCCTCCTCTGGACGCACCGGCGCGAGAGCGGCGCCCTCGTGCTCCGCTACGTGCTGGGCATCCGGGACGGCGTGGTGTTCGCCTCGGGAAACGGGCTGGTCGCGCTGGACCTCCGGACCGGCCGGGAGGCCTGGCCGCCCCTGCACTTCCCCCCCGACGAGCAGACCTCGTGGCGCGGCGCGGTCACCGCCGAGGGCGTGCTGGTGCCCACGACGAAGCAGCTCCGGCTGCACGACCTCCGCACCGGCGCGCTGCTCGTGGACCCGCCGGCGCGCTGGGAGTCCCCGAACGACCAGGCCGGCAACGTCGTCGCCTCGAGCGAGGAGGTGCTCATCACCACCAGCCGCCTGCTCGCCGGCCGGACGGCCTACGTGAGCGTCTTCTACAGCCGGCAGGAGCGCATCCGCCGGCTCGAGCAGCTCGCCGCCGCCCACCCCGACGATCCGGCCGTGTACGTCGACCTGGCGCGCACGCTGGCTCAGGCCGGGCGCAGCGAGGAAGCCGATCTGGCCTTCGACCGCGCCGCCCGGGCCGCGCGCCGTTCGGGCGATCGACGGGCCGACCCGCTCCTCGAGGAAGCGGTCCGCGGCCGCTTCGAGATCCGGGTGCGCCTCGCCCGCGCCGCCATCGACGCGGAGCGCTACGACGCCGCCGCCGACCTGGTGCAGCGCGCGCGCGCGGCGGCCGTCGGCCAGCCCTTCCAGCTCGAAGCGCTCCGGCTCGAGGAGACCCTGCTCCAGCGGCGCAACGATGTCGCGCGCCTGGCCGACCTCTACGCGGAGATGAAGCGAACCGCCGGCCCCTGCCGGCACGACTTCGGCGACTGGGGGGAGCTTCCCGTCGGCCTCTACGCGCGCCTGCAGGCCGCCGAGGTCCACCGCATCCTGGGCCGCCCGGCGAGCGCCGTCGACGAGCTCGAGGAGATCCTCGTCACCGATCCGCACACGCTGCTGCCGACCACGCGCGGTCCGGCCGGCGACCACGCCGCCGAGCGGATCGGACGCCTCATCGACCGGTATGGCCGCTCCATCTATGCGCGCCACGACGAGGCGGCCGACGCGCTGTACCGCCAGGGAGAGGAACAGCACGACCCCGAGCGCTTCCTGGAGGCGATCGCGCGCTACCCGAACGCCCGCGTGACCGACCGCTGCCGGCTCGCCTATGCGCTCGCCGCCCGGGCGCGCGGCGCGCCGGAGCAAGCGCTCCTGGTGCTTCGGCGGCTGTTCCGACCGCCGATGCCGGGCATCGGCGGCGAGGCCGCCGCCGCGGAGCGCCGGACCCTCGAGGCGGCGGCGCTCGTGGCGCTCATCGAATGCTACCGCGACCTCGGCCTGGCCGAGACCGCCCGCGAGCTCACGGACCGCCTGGTGGCCGACCACGGCGATACCGTGGTGGTCGAGGCGGGCTGGCGCACCACCGCCCGCGCCTGGGCTGAGGCGCGTCGCGCCCCGGCGGCCGCGGCCCGCACGTTCGCACCGGACGTCGAGGCGGGCCTGCCGCTCCGGGTGTGGTCGCGCCCCATCCCGCCCGCCGAGCACCTGGAAGTGATCGAGCAGACCGCTCCGGTCCGCGAGCGCGCGCTGCTCCTTGCGGCGCTCATTCATCGCCAGACCCAGCAGTCGCGGCTGGTGGCGTTCTCCACCTCGACGCCGCCCGGGGAGCTGTGGCAGGCCGAGCTGCCCGCCGCGCCCAGCCGCGCCGCGGACCGGCCGGCAACCGTGGTCGACGGGCGCGTGGTCCTCGCGCTCGACGACTGCCTGCTCGCCCTCGACGCGGCGAGCGGCGCGCGCCGGTGGCGGCGCGACTTCCCGGAGCGGCGCCTGATCGGGGTCGCGGTCGGCGAGGGGCTGGCCGCGGCGGTGTCCGTCGGGCCCGCCGGACCCGGCGGCCCGGCGCGCCTGCGGACGGCGATCCTCGAGACCTTCGACCTCGCCACCGGCGAACGCGTCTGGCAGCAGCCCCTCCAGGGCGACTACCCCGCGCGGCCGGCCGTGCAGGGCCGCCGCGCACTCGTCACCACGCGCAAGAGCCCCGCGGAGATCGCCGCCTTCGATCTGCTCTCCGGCGAGCTCGTAGGCCGGCTTCGCCTGTCGGAGCAGTTCCTGGCGATCGACCCGGCACCGCTCGCCGCCGACGCGATGCTCGTCTCGCCGGACAGCCGTGCGGCGCTCTGGCTCGTGGACACCGCACAGCTCCGCACGCGCTGGCAGGACGCCCTGGACGGCGCCGAGGTCGATGCGCTGTGCGCCGGGCCGGAAGGCGCGCTCGTGGTGGGACTTGCCGCGCCGCCCCGCGCCCCGGACGACGAGGAACCGGACCTCGCCCTCCGGCAGTGCCTCGTGTTCGTCGCCCCGGATCGCCCGGGAGCCGCCTGGCGGGTGGACCTGGACGCGGGCGCCACCGTCGACGGCGCGCACGTCCTCGCGGACGGCGCCGCGTGGCTCATCCCCGTGAGGAAACGGACCGGACGCGTCGAGCTCCTCGCGCTCGACGGGCATGGCCGGCCGCGCTTCAAGCCGGCGCCGCTGTTCCACGAGCGGGTCTTCGAGACCTCGCTCTTCCGCGTGCTCGGCGGCGTGCTCGCCTTCGGATTCGATCCGACGGCGCGCGAGCGCCGCGACCGGCCGGCGGCCTGGTTCACGCTGATCGACGCCGAGCGCGGCGCGGTCGTGAAGCGCTGGGCGGAGAACGAGCCGGCCCCGCCGCGGGGCCGCGGGATCTGGCCGACACGCACCGGCTACTTCCTCGCCTGGCCGGATCGGATCGAGTACCACGACCTGGGGACGGGGAACGTGCGCTGACGCCCGGCGGATCGCCGCCGCGCGAGGGGAGCGCCCGCACGCGCAGGGGCGGCGCCGCGGGCGCCGAGAAGGAAGAGGAGAGACGATGGCCACGCGGAGGCAAGGGCGGTTGCGGCGGCGCGTCGAGATCACGCTCGTCGCGCTCGTGGCAGCGGGCGCGGGGCTCGCGGCGGGCCCGGGCGCCGCCGCCCAGGACAGCGCGGACCCGCCGGTGTCCCGCGCGGTCGAGCGCGGGCTGGACTACCTCCGCCGCACCCAGGCGCCGGACGGCGGCTGGCGCGCCGACGTGGGCTTCAAGCTGAACGAGCGCTACCAGGTGACCCGCACGACCGAGGACCAGGTGCGCCGGGGCGGCGGCCACGTCGGCGTCTCGAGCCTGGCGATCCTCGCGTTCCTGGCCGGCGGACACGTGCCCGGGCGCGGCGCGTACGGCCAGAGGATCGAGCATGGCGTGCGCTACGTGCTGAGCTGCGTCAACCCCGACGACGGCTACATCTCGCAGAATGGCACGCGCATGTACAGCCACGCGTTCGCCACGCTCTGCCTCGCCGAGATCTACGGCATGACGCACCAGGCCCACCTGCGCGAGAAGCTGCAGGACGCGGTGGACCTGATCGTCAAGAGCCAGAACGCCGC
>JAFGQW010000184.1 GCA_016935485.1 Planctomycetota bacterium
GACCGCTCGCCGAGCACCAGCCGCAGGCGCCCGAACATGCCGACGAGAAGCCCGTCCCGGTAGGGGATCGCGACCTTCACGAGGAACGTGCGGCTCCGCGGATCGGCGGACGGCACGACCTCGTCCACCCTGCCGTCCAGCGCGAGGCCGAGCGCCTCGACGTGGACCTGTACCCGCGCGCCCGCCGCGGTCCGGCCCACCAGTCCCTCGCGCACGGCGGCCTCGAGCCGGAGGTCGCGCGGATCGTGGAGCACGACCAGGGGCCGGCCCGCCCAGGCCAGATCGCCCGGTTCCACGTGGCGGCGCACCACTTCGCCGGCGTGCGAGGCCACGACCCGCGTGTAGGCCAGCGCCACCTCGGCCTCGCGCACCTGCCCGTCGGCCCGCGCGACTTCCGCCTTCGCCCCGGCGAGCCGCGCCCGCGCCGCGTTCACGCCGGCCTCGGCCTCCAGGAACTCGGCGTCCGCGGCCTCCATTTGCCGGGCCGTCGCGGCCTTCTCCTCGAAGAGCCGGCGCACGCGCGTCCTTTCCGCCTCCGCCCGCGTCGCGCGCGCCGCGGCTCCCGAGACCAGGTCCGCCGCCGCCCGCTCCGCCGCCGCCGCCGCCTCACGCGCCTGCCGCGCCTGCTCGCGCCGCGCCGCGAGCATGTCCGACTCGATGCGCCCGAGCAGCGCACCCTGCTCCACGCGGTCGCCCTCCCGCACCGCCACCTCGAGGATCCGCCCGCTCGCCTGCGCCGCCACCTCGAAGCGCTGGCGCGACCGCACCGTGCCGACCGCCTCGTAAAGGATCGGGATCGGCCGCACCTCGGCGGTCGCGGTCGCGCCGGCCCCCGGCGCGGCCGCCGCCGGCGGCGCCCAGCCGGCCTCGATCCTGCCCGGCGTGAAGACGCCCGCCAGGTGAGCCATCAGAACCAGGAGGATTCCGATGCCCGCGATCCACTTGCCCCCCGCCCACAGCACCCGCCGCCAGGAACCGCTCAGGATGCTCATGATTCCTCCTGTCACTGTGCCGATGTCCACCAGCCCAGCACCCGCGCCACCTCCGCGCGCGCCCGGCGCTCGCTACAGCGCGCGCGAATCGCGCTCACCCGCGCGCCCGTTCGATCCTGTTCCGCCGCGAGATACCGCGTGATCGTCTCGGCGCCCGCTGCGTAGCGCCGCGACACGAGCTCCAGCGTCTCGGCCGCGCGCGCCACCGCCGCCTCGGTTACCTGGCGGCGGGACCACGCATCGGCGAGCTGGATGTAGGCCGTGCGCACGCGCCGCTCCAGATCCAGCTCGGCGCGCCGGAGCGCGGCCTCCGCCTGGCGCTCGCCGGCACGCGCCGCCGCGGTTCGGTGGTAGGTGGTGAAACCGCTGAAGATCGGCCAGGTGATGTCCGCGCCGACGAGCCAGTTGACGTCGTTGCGGTTGAATCCGAATCGCTCGTCGTCGTGGTAGCAGCGGCCGAAGACGCCGACGGTCGGGTAGTAGCCCGAGGTCGCCTGGGTGACCGCCAGCCGGGCTCTGGCCAGCGCGCACTGGGCCGCCCGCAGCTCCGGGCTCTGCGCGCGGCCGAACGCGAGGCCCGCCTCGTACGTCTCGGGCACTCCGGGCGGCGGCACGTCGGCGCACGCGAGCCCTTCCGCCCCCGCCGGATCCCGGGCGAGAAGGCTCGCCAGCGCAGCCCGCGCCAGGCGCCCGGCGTTTCGTGCGCCGATGAGCCGATCCTCCGCCTCGGCCAGCCGCACCTCCAGCGAGAGCACCTCGTCCTTCAGCACGGCGCCGGCCTCGAACCGCGTGCGCGCCTCGGCGACCTCCGCCTTGACGGTCTCGACCGCGGCCGCCTCCGCCGCGGCCAGCTCGTCGGTGCTGATGATGTCGTGAAACGCAAAGGACACGGCCGCGACCAGCTCGTTGCGCACCGCCTCCCGGCCGAGGCGCGCGAGCTCGTGGTCCTCGCGCGCCATGCCGAGACCGGCAGCGTCGCCGCCGCCGCGGAACAGCTCCCAGCGCAGCGTGATTCCCGCCTCGTAGTTGGTCAACCGACCCGGATCGTTGAAGTCCGTGCTCGAGGCGAGCTCGCGCTGATCGATGCGCTTGAAGAGGTAGGTCGAAGGAGCGTCGGCACGAAGCGCCGAGACGTCCAGGCTCACTGTCGGATAGAAGACGCCGCGCGCCGCCGCCAGCAGCGAGGCGGCCGCGGCCAGGCGCTCCGCGGCCACGGCCATGTCGGGGTTGTGCTCCAGCGCGATCGCGATCGCCCGGGTGATGTCGAGGCGCTCCGACCCGGCCTCCGCCGCGGCGAGCGGCGGCGGCGGGTGGCGCATTTCCCGGGCGGCGGAATCCGCCGGCGCCGCAAGCGCGCCGGTCGGCGACGCGACCTCGACGCGGTGCGACCGCGCGCATCCGAGCACCAGACCGGCGAGCAGCAGCAGGATCAACAGGCGCATGAGCGGGCCCTTTCGAGACGGAAGACATGCCTGGAGCGGGCGCCTGGCCTGGCGACAGGACGGCAAGCGCGGACCGCGTGCGGTCCGGTGAGGCGCGCCGTTGCGCCGCCGCAGGGCGCCGGCGCCCGCGGTTTCCGGCGGAACCGCACCATGCTATTCGTTGCGCTCGAGGCAAGCGGCGGAAGGCGCCCGGATCCGGGTTGACGGCCGGCGCGCCGTCCGCGGAGCTCGGCCCGGGCGGGCGGAGACTGGCACATGGGCATCCTGGACTGGCTGAAGCGGCGCGACTCCGGGGCCGACGTGTCGGTCGCGGAGCTCGTCGAGCGGCTCCGGACCGGAGACCCCGCCACCCGCGCGGCGGCGGCGCGGCGGCTGGGAGCGCTGGGCGCGGAGAGTGCGGAGGCGGCCGGGGCGCTGGCCGAAGCGCTCGCCGACCCGGAGAAGCGGGTGCAGCTCGAGGCGGCGGACGGCCTGGTCAAGGTGGGCGGCGACGTCGAGCGCGCGATGGCCGCGCTCGTGCGGTTGCTCGCGGACTTCGATGCGGCGCTCCGCCGCGACGCGGCGGTGCAGATCGGTCGGAGCGCGGAGCGTGGCGCGCCCGCCGCGCCGGACCTCGTCCGGACTCTGGGCGACCCGGACGATGAGGTGGTGCGCGCAGCCGCCAGCGCGCTGCTCCAGGTCGGGCGGGCCGCGATCCCCGATCTCGTGGCCGCCCTGAAGTCGGGACCGCCCCGGGTGCGCGCCGGGGCCGCCGCTACGGCCGCAAGGATCGCCCCCGCGGCCATTCCCGCCTTCGTCGAGATGACCGACAGCCGGGATCCCACGGAACGGCTGATCGGCGCCCTGAGCCTGGCGGACCTGGTGCCGGCGGACGAGACGCTCGCGCTCGTCCTCGAAGCGCTCCGCCATCCGGACGCTTTCTTCCGCGCCTGGGCCGCGCGGACGATCGGTCTGTTCGGCCCCGAGGTCGGGTCCGCCGCCACCGCCCCGCTCACGGCTGCTCTCGAGGACGGCGACGGTGCGGTGCGCGAGGCGGCCGCGGCGTCTCTTGAGAGGGTCCGCCCCCGGGCGTGATGCCCCGCGAATCCGGGCACGGCGCGTGGCATGGGTCGGATGCCGGCATCGGGTTTCGGGATGGGACGGGTCCCGCCTGAAGACGGGTGCGGCGGCACGGGTCCGCACCGGGCCAAGCCCGGGTCGCGCGCCGGGCACAGGCCGGTCTCGCCGGACTCGATCGAGCGCAGTGTCGGGGCCGGGCGCCTCGCTCGAGCCCGGGACTTTGCGAGGCAGAGAGCACGGCCCACCAGAAAAAACCGGATCATTCCCGCGGGAAGGGTTGCGCGACGCTCGCCGGAGGCGTATCGTGATTCCTCCATCGGAGTTACATCACACTGCCGTCCTGTTCCCGTCACCTGATATACCTAAAGGCATGAGACGATCCAGATCAAGAAGCCTCCGGCGGATCGACATCAGAGCGCTCGAGGAAGCCTGTGGCTGCCTCCGGACGATCGCCCATCCGCACCGGCTCCGCATGATCGAGATGATGCTCGCCGGGGAGTTCACGGTGGGCGAGCTGGCCAAGGCGTGCGCAATCCCGAGCCACATGGCCTCCGAGCACCTCGGCAAGATGAAGGACCGAGGGCTTCTTGCCTGCGAGCGGCGCGGCCGGCGCTGTTACTACCGGATCCAGGCCGAAGGGCTGCCGAGCATCATGGATTGCATCCGGCAGTACTTCGACCGGCATCCGAAGTGAACTGACCGCTCCCGCGGGCGCAACCCGCCCGCGCCACCTCAGCGCGCGCAGTCCGCGCGCGCCACGCGCACCCGCACCCCCGCGGGCGCTGATCCAGCTTGCGAGCAAGTCCTTGGGGTCTGACCCCATCGAATTGCGGACAAGCGGGTCTGCAAGTCCTTGGGGTCTGACCCCATC
>JAFGQW010000185.1 GCA_016935485.1 Planctomycetota bacterium
CTTCGAGCATCCTGCGGTCCCGGCGCCACGGGAACTTCGCGAACTCGGATCTCAGCGGCTTGTCGACCGTGTCGGGGAAGTGCCAGAGCAGATGGTGTGCGAACTCACGCCAGCCGATCTCGCTGAGAAACGTGTCCACGCTCTTGCGGGCCGAGCGAGTCCGGGCGAGCCGTCTCTTCGCCGCATGCCACACGCGCCGCGGGCTGACCTCGCCGAAGTGTAGGTGGGGCGAAAGGCGCGAGCTGCCCGGCCGATCGGGGCGGTTGCGGTCTTCCTGGTAGTCGGGGAGCGGTCCGTTCACGAAACGCTCGAGCTGCTTCCGAGCGCCGGCTTCACCCGGCGTCCACACCGCGCTGAACCCGCCGTCCCAGTCGATGTGCGGCTCGAGGCGGAGGGAGCGCAACGTCACCGAGCGCGCCAGCGGCCGGGCGCGCGCAGCGTTCGCGGCGCCGGCGCGGGCTCGACCGGCTCGTCTCGTGCGAGGCAAGCCTTCCAGAAGGGCGTGAACACCTGGAACGGTCCGCCGCCCTTCTTCTCGATCTCCCACGGCTCGAACAGGAGGCTGCCGTTGAACGCCCGTGCTTCGACGCCGCGCGCCGCGAGCCCCTCGACAAGCGTCTCTTGTTCGCCACGGGAGTCAGGCCCGTAGCGCCGGTGGAAGCAAACCGCGCCGGCCCCGGTCTCCTCCACGAGGCCGAGCAGCGTCTCGAGCGACGGACCCTGCCGAAGGATCAAGCGCGAGCCGCGTGCTTGCAGGTCCCGGCCGAGAGCGGCGAGCGACTGATGCAGCCACCATCGAGACGCGGCGCCCGGCGCCCGTTCACTCACCTCGCCCGACACGATCTCGAGGATGAACACCGGCACCACGGGCCCGCCCCGCTCCGCCGCGTCGCGGAGTGCCGCATGGTCGTCGAGCCGGAGGTCCCGGCGGAGCCAGACCAGCGTCGTGTCGTTACGCATTCTCGCTCACCGATTCCCGAACGGCGATTCTGGCGTCCGCGCCGCCTCGCGTCCAGTGCGTCAAGGATCAACGCCGGCCCGTTTCGGGGAGGCCTGGACCGCGGTGACCTCGCGGATCGGAATCTGCACCTCGCACCACCTGTCCGCGGACCGCTTGGAGGGGCCGTTGTAGAAGAGCGCCCGCGGGGGTCCGGCCTGCTTGAACTCCGGGTGCGTCCGGAGCCACTGCTCGAGCTGCCGGAGCGGCTCGAGGTGACCCTTCAGGCCGTAGGCTCCCCGCACGCCCATGGCCACGACCTTCGTCGCGGGGACATCGCGCACGGCGACCATGCCGACGCGGCCCTCTTCACCCTGCGAACGCAAGCGGTAGAGGAAGGCCATGGTCCATCGCTCTGGCTGCGTGTCGCTCGTGAGGCCCTGGTAGTCGACCTCGACCGGAGCGGTCATGGCGATGTCGCGGCTCTTGATGTGGTTGAACAGCGGCCAGAAGGCCAGCCAGCGGCCGGCGTCCGGATGGCTGGAGCCGGTCACCTCGGCCCGACGCACCATCGGGTAGTGCTTCAGTTCGATCGCGCCGGGCGGGGTCGGGGCCGGGTAGCCCGCCGGCAGTGGGGCGTCCACGGAGCAGGGGCCGAAGAAGTAACCGTCGCCGCGCTTCTCCACCTGCGCCTGCAGGTCTCCCGCGACGCGCCTGGACGTTCCTGGCGCGAGCGGCGGGGCACTGTCCTTCGTTTCGCCCTCGGCGCGGGCCGCCGCCGTCGTGTCGGAATCACCGCCTGCCCACGCGGTCGTAGCCGCGGCGGCCAGCAGGGACAGCAACACCACGAGCTCGATTCCCACCATCGCTCTCATCACTCCTTCTCCTTGTCTCTTCCTCGGGTCGCCGCGAAGGCCCACGGCCTGGTCGAGACGAGCCGGATCCGATCGGGTCGGTCATGGCCGGCGGTCTTGCCGCCGACGTCGTTCGCACGGGGGAGTCTTGGCTCCCCCTCGCCGCGGGCGATCTCCTCGGCCGCGCGACGAATGCCGTCGAGCATTCCGCGGAACACGATCCCGTGGAACGGCAGAACGGCGAACCAGTAGGCCAGGCCGGCCAGGCCCTTGGGCTTGAACCGCGCGGTCTGGATCAGCTCCGAACGGTGCGGCCGGCCGGCCACCGGGTGAATCTCGAAGGAGAGCAGCGCCTCACCGGGGAGCTTCATCTCCGCGCGAAGCTCGAGTCGCCGGTCCGGGGTGACACCCGTGACTCGCCAGAAGTCGAGCGCTTCCCCGTAGGAGACGCGCTCGCGGTGGCGCCGCCCGCGGCGAAGGCCCGGCCCGCCGACGAGGCGATCGATCGCGCCCCGCAGCCGCCAGAGCCAGTCGGCTGCATAGTATCCGTGACCGCCGCCGACGCGGCACACGGCGCGATGGACCTTGTCGGCCGTGGCGTCGATCTCGACGCGGCGCCGGTCGACGAAGACCGTGCCGCCGGCCCAGTCCGGGTCGCCGGGCACGGCGCCGGCGTCCGACCACGCGGTCTCCACGTCATCGCGGCCGAGCTTCCCGAGCGCCGCCTCGATCGCTTCGCGCACGGTGAGCAGGCGCTGGCCGGGCAT
The DNA here is from genome assembly GCA_016935485.1 of Planctomycetota bacterium. Classification (GTDB taxonomy): domain Bacteria; phylum Planctomycetota; class JAFGQW01; order JAFGQW01; family JAFGQW01; genus JAFGQW01. The sequence goes on from JAFGQW010000185.1 coordinate 2,559, forward strand.
CAGGCGTCGGGCGTCGTCGTTCCGGCAGACGACCCGGTTGCGAAGGCCTTCCGCGAGCGGGCGGGCCAGGCGGTGGCCGACCGGCGTGACGAGGTGGATCCAGAGCGAGCTGAGCCGCGGCGTGAGCAGCGGAATCGGGAGGATCAGGCGGCGGGGGAGACCCCGCACTTGCGCCATCGTCTGCATCAGCTCCTCGTAGGTGACCACCTCGGGCCCGCCGATGTCGATCGTTTGTCCGACGGTGGCCGGTTCCGCGAGGCAAGCGGTCAGGTAGTGGAGCACGTTGCGGACCGCGATGGGCTGGCACGGCGTGCGCACCCAGCGCGGCGTGATCATCACCGGCAGTCGCTCCACCAGGTAACGCAGGATCTCGAACGAGGCCGAGCCCGAGCCGATGATCATGGCCGCGCGGAACACGGTCACCGGGACCGCACCCGACGCGAGGATCTTCTCGACCTCACGACGCGAGCCCAGATGCTCGCTCAGGCCTTCTCCGGTTTCCCCGAGGCCGCCGAGGTAGATGATGCGGTCCAGGCCCGCGATCTCGGCCGCGGTCGCGAAGCTCCGGGCCAGTCGCCGGTCCGCTTCGGCGTACGCGGTGCCGACGGCCTGCATGGAGTGCACGAGGTAGTAGGCGGCCCCGCACCCGCGGATCTGCTTGGCGAGCTGTTCGGTCCAGCCGAGATCGGCGGCGAGGATCTGCACCCGCGGGTGAGAGGCCCAGGGGCGGTCGGCGAGCTTGCGGGGATCGCGGACCAGGCAGCGGACCTGACGTCCGGCTGCGAGCAGACGCGGTACCAGTCGGCCGCCGATGTAGCCGGTCGCTCCCGTCACGAGCACCGGTTTGCTTTCCGCGCGGCGGAGCGCGATCACGCGGGCCTCCGTTTCGCCAGAGGCCGGGGTCCGCGATCCGGCCGGCGCCCCGGGTGTGCGCCGAGGGGCAGGAGAGGCGGGCCGCTGGTTCATGGGCTTGGTTTCTCGGCAAGGGTGGCCTCCCGGGCCCGGGACGAGCCCGGACCCGGGAGACCGATCGATTGAGGTTGGTCACTGGGGAAGAATGACCGCGTCGATGACGTGAATGACCCCGTTGGTGGCGTCGAGGTCGGTGCGGATGACCTTGGCGCCGTTCACGTAGACCTCGCCGTCCTTCATCTCGAACTCCACGGAGCCGCCCTGGAGGGTCTTCGCACTGCCGGCCTTCATCGCGTCAGGCGAGTAGATCCGGCCGGGGATCACGTGGAACTTGAGAATGCTCTCAAGCTTGGTCTGGTTCTCGGGCCGGAGCAGCGACTCGAGGGTGCCTTCCGGAAGCGCGGCGAACGCGGCGTTGGTCGGTGCGAGCACGGTGAACGGTCCCTTGCCCTCGAGGGCTTCGACCAGGCCGGCGGCCTTGACTGCGGCGACGAGCGTCTTGAATGCCGGAGCCTGAGCGGCCGTGGCCACGAGATCATCCGCAGCCGGGAGGATCACCTGGTCGATGACGTGGATCACGCCGTTCTTGCACACGATGTCGGTCTTCACGACCCTGGCGCCATCCACCTTCACGCCCATCTTGGATGTTGCGACATCGATGCGCTGGCCGTTGAGCGTGGCAGCGCCGGTGACCTTCACCACGTCCGCTGCCATCACCTTGCCGGGGACCACGTGGTAGGTGAGGATCGCCTGGAGCTTGGCCTTGTTCTCCGGCCGCAGCAGAGACTCGAGCGTGCCGGCCGGGAGCTTCGCGAACGCCTCGTCGCTGGGCGCGAAGACCGTGAACGGGCCCTCCCCTTTCAGCGCGTCCACGAGCCCGGCGCTCTTGACGGCGGCGACGAGGGTCTTGAACGACCCGGCGGCGGCCGCCGTGTCCACCAGGTCGGGCCGGCTGGTATCACCGTCCGCGTCCGGTAGAGCGCGCGTGGACGGGCTGTCCGCGGCCACGGCCGCGGCGCCGGCCTTGCCCTTTGTGCCGCAGCACTGGGCGGTGAGATCGGCAGCGACGAAGCTGACGACCCCGGCGAGGGCCAGGGAGGTCGGCAGGGCGGGGCGAAGCAAGCTTCTGATCTTCATGTCTTTCTCTCCATCTCGAGGGGACTCACAACGCGGGTCGCCCGGGAGCACACGCTTCCAGGCTGTCGGGAGAGAATACGACAGAAACGTGCAAAACGGTCAAACATTCTCAGAAAATAATTATGAGATCGATCTTCTGCGATGAAATACTCGAAAAACACCGGACGCGACAGTGGAAGAATTCGTTCAAACCGTTTACATAGTGGACAATGCCTGATCTGAAGGACAGTCAACGGACTGGCGCACCGGTCGGGCCGGCGCAAGGGCCTGGAAACATGAAACTTACGCTCTCTCCCAAGGAACTCGCCCAGGCCATCGGGGTGAGTGAGTCCTCGCTCAAGCGCTGGGCCGACAAGGGCGTGATCGAGGTGACCCGCACGGCGGGAGGGCACCGCCGGATCCCGGTTCCCGAGGCGATCCGCTTCATCCGCGAGTCCCGGGCGACACTGGTGGACCCGCGGATCCTGGGGCTTTCGGACCTCGAGACACTCGACAGCGAACACGGGGCCTCCACCATCGGGGACGAGGCCGAGCAGCTGTATCGGTTCCTGGTCGCCGGCGACGCCCCCCGCGCGCGCGGCCTCATCCTCTCGCTCTATCTCGGCGGCGAGAGCGTCGCGTCGATCTGCGACGGGCCGGTCCGGGAGGCGATGCACCGGATCGGCGAGCTCTGGCAGCACGACCCCTCCGGCGTGTTCGCCGAGCACCGGGCCACCGACATCTGCTTGCAAGCGCTCAACCAGCTCCGTCTGACGTTGCCGGCACCCCAGTCGGAGATGGTCGCGGTGGGCGGGGCGCCGGCTGGCGATCCCTATCTGCTGCCCTCCTTGATTGCGGCCACGGTGCTGGCGGCCGAGGGGTTCGCGGCCGTCAACCTGGGTCCGGACACGCCGTACGAGACGTTGCTGGTGGCCGCCCGGGAGCACCGGGCCCGCCTGGTCTGGCTGAGTGTGAGCAGCGAGGTCGACGCGCGGGCGTTCAACCGGGAGGTCAAGGCGCTCGCTCAGGAGCTGGCCGGGGCCGGGGTCTGTGTGGTGGTGGGAGGTCGCCGCGCCGAGCAGCTCTCGCTCGCGCCTGCCGACAACCTCTATCGCGGACATTCCATGGGCGAGCTCGTCGCGTTTGCCCGCGGCGTGCTGCTCGGCGCCGGGCGCCGGAACTGATCCGCCGCTGGAAGAATGCTCTGCCATGAACGAGAGACACGCCCCGTTGCGCGGCCTGTGGGCGCCGCCGGAGGACGCCGCCGAGATTTGCATCGGCATCTCCACCTGTCTGCTCGGGCAGAAAGTTCGCTTCGACGGCGGACACAAGCGCGAGGGGATCGAACCGGATGGCTCGCGTCCTGGACCCTGAGGATCTCGAAGGGGTGGCGAGGGCGGGACGGGCGACGTAGCGGCAGAGCCGCTCGAGCCGCTCGCGGTCGGTGCCGGAGACGCGCACGCCGGCATGCAA
>JAFGQW010000186.1 GCA_016935485.1 Planctomycetota bacterium
CGCGAGCGGAGCGGCGCCGGGGAGGGCCGTGGCGGCAGCCCGGCCCCCGGCGTCCGCGGAGCGGAGGAGATGCGAGCATGCGCGTGCGCGTGATCACTCTGGCCTACAGCGAGGCGCTGGGAGGTTTCCCCGAGCAGGCGCTGAGCGAGGCGCTCTCGGGCCAGGAGGTGCTCGAGCTGCGCGACCACTTCTTTCTGCACGCCGGCAGGCCGCACATCGCGCTCGTCCTCGCGGTGGCGCAGGGCGCGGCCGGGGGCCCGGGGCGCGCGCAGAGGACGGGGCAGGGCGAGGATGCGGCGAGGCTGCTGCCGCCGGACCGCGTGCCTGTGTACCGCTCGCTCCGCCAGTGGCGCAACGACCGTGCGAGAGCGGACGGGATCCCCAGCTACCTCATCGCGAGAAACTCGCAGCTGGCGCAGATCTGCCTGCGCGCGCCGCGCACGATGGAGGATCTGCGCGCGATCGACCAGATCGGTGAGGCGACCTGCGCGAAGTACGGCGCCGAGCTGCTCGCGATGGTCCCTCCCGGCCTCGAGCCGCACCCGCGGCCGGAGCCGGAGCAGCCGGCGGTCCCGCCCCCCGCGGAATCGGCCCCGCCGGAGGCCGGCGCGCAGGAGGCCCCATCGTGAGGTCCCGCGGAGGCCTCTTCGGGCGCATCGCCGACCCCGCGAACCTCGAGGCCGCGATGCGCCGCGCGGCGCTCGGCAAGCACGGGCGCGGGCCGGTCCGGCGGCTCCTCGCGGGCGCCGACCGCGAGTTCGCGCTGCTGCGCGACGAGATCCTCTCGGGCGCGTACCGCCCGAGGCCCTACCTCCAGTTCCGCGTGATGGACCCGAAGCCGCGCACGATCTCCTGCGCCGACTTCCGCGACCGCGTCGTGCACCACGCGATCTGCGCCGTGGTCGCTCCGGTCTTCGAGCGGTCCTTCATCTCCGACTCGTTCGCGTGCCGCGCGGGGAAGGGCGCGCACCGCGCGGTCCTGCGGGCGCAGCGGCTCAGCCGACGCCGCGGTTGGTGCCTGAAGGGCGACATCCGCAGGTTCTACGACAGCGTGGATCACGCCGTTCTGATCCGCCTCCTCGAAAGGAAGGTGAGGGAGCCTGCGCTGAGGCATCTCCTGCGCGTCATCGTCGAGCACCCGCTGCCGGGCCAGAACCCGGGAAAAGGGCTTCCCATCGGCAACCTCACGAGCCAGTGGTTCGCGAATCTCTACCTCGACCGGCTCGATCACGAGGTGAAGGACCGGCTCGGCTGCCGAGCCTACGTGCGCTACATGGACGATTTCGTGGCGTGGGACGCGCGCAAGGACCGCCTCTTCGATCTTTGGGGGGAGATCCGCGCTTTCCTGGCCGAGCAGCTCAGGCTCGAGCTCAAGGAGGCCGGCACCTTCATCGCGCCGGTCGAGGCCGGAGTGCCGTTTCTGGGGCTGCGGGTCTTCCCGGGCCTCCTGCGGCTCCAGCGGGCGCGGCTGCGGCGCATGCGCAGTCTGATCGCGCGGCGCGAGGGCGCGCACGCCCGCGGCGAGATCTCGGCGGAGGATCTCGCGCGGAGCGCCGGTGCGTCCTTCGGCATGATGGCGTTCTTCGGGATGAGGGTGCCCGTGGCATCGGCGCACGATGCGTAGAGATGTTGATGGAAAAGGGACGGCGGAGATGAGGCGCCAACCGCGTCCACCGGGGCGGCTCCTGGAACAACAACCCGAGGAACTGCCGCTCCGCGAACCGCAACAGGAACAACCCCAGGAACCGCAACAACAACCTGGGCTTCCGCCTCGCGAGCACAGTCGCAGCGCAGGACTGTCCCATCCGCCGCTCCAGCGTCCCGAGCGCGGGACCGAAAAGCCCAGCCCCGCGGCGGCAAGTAGGCCGCAGGCCCAACGCGGCCGCGGGGCTCTTGTGTCGCTTGCCCGCGCGGCGGCGGGAGCCGCGGGGCGCTCGCGCGGCATTCGCCGAGCCCCGGCGCGGGCCGCAGGAGACGGCGATGCGCGCGCGTGATGCCGCTGGCCCGCATCCGGCTGCTGGACGATGCGCTGGGCGCCATCGAGCGCGACAACCCGGCGCTCAAGGCTGTCGTCCGCATCCGCGCTCTTCGAGCACGGCGGCTCTGCCGCCCCCAGGAAGAGATGCCCGAGCACAGCGGCCGCGTCGGAGCGGATGCAGAGGCCGGGGCTCATGCCTTCGCCCTCGCAGCCGCCTCTCTCTGCTGCCGCTGCTCCGCGCCAGCGCCTCTCGAGCGAGGCCGCACAGCGCCCGCAGAGATCCCGCCCTTTCCGGCTCCGCTCAGCGGCGCCGGACTTTCACTACCTTGTCAGGGTGCTTGTCCTGAAGCGCCTTGATGGCTCTGTGGAGCTCGCGCAAGTCGCTGTTGTGCCTCTGAAACAGCTCACGGCGGCGCCGGCGCACTTCATCGATGAGCGGATCTTCGTCTTCTACGTTGCTCATGGACTCAATCCATCCAGAGGCCTTCGGGCGTGACGATCTGTGGCGTCAGCAAGCCCAATCTACGGTTGACAACCACAAGGTGGTTGAGTTTGTTCGGATTCGCGAGGTGACGTACGTTCCACGTTAACAGGAAATCCATCTCGCTGACACACGCAATGGCCAGGTGAACAGCATCTCCTCCGATGTCTCGGGGGACGAGCAGCTCATCAGCGGACGACACTCCGGCAGGGAGCTGCGTCTTCCGTTGCGGCGACCTTGGAGGTACAAGGGGTGACTGGACGGCGAGTCGCACATGCCAGCTTCAGCACCAGTTGCGATCGAGACGCGGACAGTCGGTGGCGCAGGTGCCGTCGGGACTCGATCTGACGGACGGACCTGTTGAAGGGAAGGAAGCCGCAATCAGAAGTCCATGAGCGCAGCCCCGC
>JAFGQW010000187.1 GCA_016935485.1 Planctomycetota bacterium
AGTCCCGCCGCGCCCGAGCGGCGACGGCTCCGCGAAATCTAACCGCAATCCCGCCCGAGGCAAGCCTCCCGGAGCCGCACCTGCCCTTGAGGCGGTCCGGCCGGTCTGGTAGATTCTCGGCGACTGGTGGCGGACGCGACCCGGAGGGCGATCCCTTGCTCAGGCGCCTGGCCCCCTATCTCCAGCAGATCGGCCTGGTGGTGATCCTCGTCGCCATGGCGCTCACGGTGGCGGGGCTGGGAGGCGAGCGCACCGTGACGCGCAGCGTCGACGGCGAGCTCAGGACCTTCCGGGTGAACGCGCTCTTCAACCCCGAGCAGCTGCTCACGCTCGCCACCTCGACGAGCTTCATCGCCATCATGGCGGTCGGCGCCACGCTGGTGATCGCCTCGGGCGGCATCGATCTGTCCATCGGCGCCGTCTATGCGCTGGCGGCCTCGGCCGGCGCACTCGTGCTGAAGGCGCTCGGCCCCGCGGGAGCCGGCTGGAGCGAGGGGACGGCCGTGGCGGCGGGCGTCGCCGCCTGCCTGGCGGTGGGCGTGGGCGCGGGCGCCGTGAACGGCTGCCTCGTCGTGGCGCTGCGCGTCCACCCGTTCATCATCACGCTGGGCACCATGGCCATCTTCCGCGGGATCGCCTTCCTCGCCACCGGCGGGCAGGCGGTGACGAACTTCCCGCCGCTGCTCCAGCACCTCGTCAAGTGGGACCTCGGCGGCGGCCTCTACCCCGTGCCGCTCCTCGTGATGCTAGCCGTTGCCGGGCTCGCTGCGCTCTACCTCCGCCGCACCGTGCCGGGCATCTATGTCTTCGCGGTCGGCGGCAACGAGACGGCGGCGCGCTACAGCGGGCTGCCGGTGAACAAGGTGAAGATCAGCGTCTACACGATCGCGGGCGGCACCGGCGGGCTGGCGGCGGTGCTGCTGCTCGGCTATTACGGCGGCGCGTCGAGCGACGCGGGCTTCGGCTACGAGCTGAACGTGATCGCCGCTGCAGTCATCGGCGGCGCCTCGCTGCTCGGCGGCCGGGGCGGCGCCGTGGGCGCGCTGCTCGGCGCGCTGCTGATCCAGCTCATCGACACGTCCATCACGATCCTGAACATCGACCAGAACTACAGCCTCGTCATCCTCGGCTTCGTGGTGATCGTGGCCGTGCTTCTGGACCAGTCCATCGCCGCGCTGGCGCGCCGGCTTGCGCTCGCCCCGGCCGAGGCGCAAGGTGCGGCCCTGACCCCGGGAGGAAACCCATGATTCGCACGTTCGTCTCGTTCGGACTCGTCGCGCTCACCGTGGCCGCGCTCGCCGGATGCAGCCAGGAGGTGCAGACCGGCGAGGGCGGCAAGATCGTCATCGGCGTGATCGCCAAGAGCCAGTCCAACCCCGTCTTCCAGGCGGCCCGCGCCGGCGCCGAGGACAAGGCGCGCGAGCTCTCCCGCACGCTCGGGCGCCCCGTCGAGATCCAGTGGCGCACCCCCAACCAGGAGGACGCGCAGAAGCAGGCCGACGCGGTCGAGAAGCTCGCCGCCCAGGGCGTCCACGGCATCGCCATCAGCTGCTCGGACGCCTCCAAGGTGACCGGCGCGCTCGCCGACGCGATCCGCAACAAGAACGTGGTCGTGGTCTGCTTCGACAGCGATGCACCCGCCTCCGGGCGGATGGCCTACTTCGGCACGGACGACCGCTCCTGCGGCATCCAGGTCATGCGCGAGCTCGTGGGCCTCATGGGCGGCACGGGCAAGGTGGCGATCCTCGCCGGCAACCAGACCGCGCCGAACCTCCAGGCCCGGGTGGCTGGCGTGCGCGAGGAGGCGGCGCGGCATCCCGGCATCGAGATCGTGGACGCCTACTACCACAAGGAGACGCCGCAGGACGCGGTGGCCAAGGTCGAACAGGTGCAGGGCTCCAACCCCGAGATCGCCGGCTGGGCCATGGTGGGAGGCTGGCCGCTGTTCACCGACAACGCCATCAAGTGGGCGCCGGGCGCGGTCAAGGTGGTGGCTGTCGATGCGCTGCCGTCGCAGCTCAAGTACCTCGAGAGCGGCCACGTGCAGCTGCTGCTCGCGCAGCAGGTCTACGAGTGGGGCGCCCGCTCGGTCGAGATGATCGTGGACCGGATCGTGCACGGAAAGCGGCCGCCGGTGGAGCGGGAGATCGCGCCGCTGCTCCCCATCACGGCCGACCAGGCCGCGGCCTACGCGAAGAACTGGCAGAAATGGCTGCCGAACCGTTGATCCGCTTCGAGCACATCTCCAAGGCGTTCGGGGGCGTGCAGGCGCTCGCCGGCGTGTCCTTCGACGTGGCGGCGGGGAGCACGCACGCGCTGATGGGGGAGAACGGCGCGGGCAAGACCACGCTCGGCAACATTCTGGGCGGCATCCACCGGCCCGGCCAGGGGCGGGTCGTCTTCGCCGGCCGGACCGCGGATTTCCACGAGCCCCGGGACGCGCTCCGGCAGGGCGTTGCCATCGTCCACCAGGAGCTCGCGTTCTGCCCGGATCTCACCGTGGCCGAGAACCTCTGTCTCGGCGACCTGCCGCGCCGCGGACTTCTGGTAGACCGCGCTGCGTTGCGTGCCCGCGCCCGCGCGCGGCTCGGCCGGATCGGCGTCGACCTCGACGTCGACCAGCCGATCGGCGCGCTGTCCACGGGCCACAAGCAGCTCGTCCAGATCGCGCACGCCGTCGGCGCCGGCGCCCGCGTGATCGTGTTCGACGAGCCGACCAGCGCGCTCACCCAGGCCGAGGCCGAGCGGCTGTTCGCGCTGATCGACCGCCTGAAGCGGACCGGGGTGACCATGGTCTACGTGTCGCACCGCCTGCCGGAGATCGCGCGTCTGTGCGACACGGTGACCGTGCTCCGGGACGGGCGCCACGTCGCCACGGGGCCAATCGGCGAGTTCTCCGACGACCGCATCGTGCATTTGATGGCGGGCCGCGCCGTCGCGCGGGATATCCCGGCGCCGCCGGCGCCGGCGGCCGGGGAGGGCGCTGTGCCGCGGCTGGCGCTGGAGGGACTCTCCGTGCCGGGCGCGTTCAGCGGGGTGTCGCTCGCGGTGCACGCAGGCGAGATCGTCGGGCTCGCGGGGCTGGTGGGCGCGGGCCGGAGCGAGATTGCCCGCGCCGCGTTCGGCCTGCTCCGGCCGTCGGCCGGGACGATCCGCCTCGACGGCCGCGCGGTGCGCATCCGCTGCCCGCGCGACGCCATGCAGCTCGGCGTGGGGTTCCTTCCCGAGGACCGCAAGCTCCAGGGGCTGGTCCTCTCGCTCGCCGTGGCGCGGAACATCGCGCTCGCGAGCCTGCCCGAGCTGAGCCGCGCCGGCGTGGTCTCGCTCGGGCGGGAGCAGGGGCTGGCGGCGCACATGGCCGCGCGGCTTCGCATCAAGGCCCATTCGCTGCGGGCGGAGACCCGGACGCTGTCGGGCGGCAACCAGCAGAAGGTGGCGCTCGCCCGCTGGCTGGCGCGCGACAGCCGGGTGCTGCTGCTGGACGAGCCCACGCGCGGAGTGGACGTCGCCTCGAAGGCGGAGATCCAGCGCCTGATCGCGCGGCTTGCCGCCGAGGGCCGGGCGGTGCTGCTCGTCAGCTCGGAGCTTCCCGAGATCGTCGCGCTCGCGCACCGCATCGTGGTGATGCGCGGCGGCCGGCAGGTGGGGGAGATCGCGCGCGGCGCGGGCGACGAAACGGATCTCGAGGAGCGGGTGCTCCGGCTCATGACCGGCGTCGAGCGCTGAGCGGAGGCGGGCCGGAGCGAGGTTGCGGCGGCGCCCTTTTCCCGCGACTGCCGGTTTTTCTGCGGCCGTCGTCGCGAGGGGAGCTGCTTGCGGGTGACGTCTCTTACCTCCGGCCGGGCTTGACCTTGCGGCCGGCACCGCGCGCCGGCCGGCGGGCTCTTCGTGCCTTGGGGCCGCTGCCGGAGGATCGGCCTCAAGTACCGGCCTCCGAAAGGAAGATCTACGGAAGATCTGCGGATCTTGTCGGCGCCGTATCGACCAGTGCCGTGCCGGCGCGCCGGCATCCATTCGTCCGACCGGTGATCCGCGCTGGGGCGGATCCCGCCAGGCAAGAGGGAGGAGCTGAATCGTGAGTTCCACATCGCTCTACGACCGGCTCGCCGAGGAGCTGGAGCGGCTGGAGGAGGCGCACGCGGTCGAGCGGCGCGTGGAGCAGCGTATCCTCTGGTTGACGCTGTCGATCGCGCTCGTGATCGGGCTCGTCGTCGTGGGGTTTGCGAGCTCCAACATCGCCTACTTCCGCGCCGAGTGGACCGAGGCCAAGTTCGAGCGGAGCCTTCAGCAGGAGATGGAGTGCCTCAACCCGGTCGCTTCCCACGAGCTGAGCGAGCTGGGTCGCAATCTGGTGCCCGTCTACGTGCGCGAGGTGCAACGGCAGTTTCCGGACACGGCTCCGGAGGCGTCCCGGAGGATGAGCGAGCAGATCGCGCAGCTCGGCAGCGGGCTGGAAGCGATGGTCCGGGTGCGGCTGGACGCCATGAACGAACGGCTCCAGGACCGCTCGCTGGCGGCCATCTGGCAGTGCTGTCCCGAGCTGCAGGACGCCGGCGAGCAGGCGCGGCTGGCCGCGCACTTCCGCCGGGTCACCGACGACGCGGCGCTCGCAACGATCGGGCATTTCCACGAGCGGTTCTCCCCGGATACGGAGCACCTCCAGCGCACGCTCTTCGCGGTTGAGGGTGCCGACGAGTCGACCGTCGATCTCCAGAAGAAGTTCATCCGTCTCTGGCTCCAGTTGCTCGATGAGGAGATTTCCAAGCTATGAGTGGCCAACCCATGGAATCCCTCGGCGACCCCGTGTCCGCCGGCGCGCCGGGCGGCGCGGACCTGATCGAGCGCCTCGAGGAGCTCGGACGCTCGACCGCGGCGCAGATGCGCATCAAGCGGCGGCGACTCAAAGCGCTGTTCGCCGCCGGCCTCGTCGTGGCGCTCGCGGTGTTCGGCGCGCTCTACGGGCTGACCGTGCAGAGCCGCGCCCTCGACGCCGAAACCCTCGTCCAGCTCGGCCGCTACGAGGTCGAGAAACGCCTGCCCGTCACGCGCCAGGCGCTCGAGGATCACCTGAGCCGGGAGGCGCCGCAGGTGGTGGCCAGCGGTCTCCATGCACTGCTCGATCGGCTGCCGGATCTGCGGGCCTACGTGCTCCGGGATCTCACCACGCGCTTTGACGGGATCGCGCACGATTTCGAGGCCAAGGTCGGCGCGACGCTTGCCGACAAGATCCACCGGACCAAGCAGAACCTCGACGCGGCGTACCCCGAACTCGGGGATCGCGCGAAGCTGGAGAAGCTCGTCGAGACGGTAGCGGCGGAGTTCAACCGCAACTTCGAGGGCCTGACCGACGTCCTCTACCCGCAGTACTCCGCCGAGATGGATCGCCTCAGTCGAGGCATCGCCCGCCTGCACGCCTGCCGGCCCGACGATCTGTCCCGGGAGGACCGGATCAAGAAGGAGATCATCGAGACGATGGTCCAGCTCGCCCTCAAGGAAACCGTGCACGAGTAGCCTGCTGCCACGCCGGTGCCGCGCCGGCGCCGCGGCTCGGGGCGGCGCACCCGTCACTTCTTGCCGCGGGCGGCTTCGAGCTCCTTGAAGCGGTTGAGATCGAGGCGGGCGCCCTCCAGGTCTCCCAGCCGCAGGCGGACCTGGCCGCGCTCGAAGTGCGCCTCCGCGCTCCGCGGATCGCGCCGGATCGCCTCGTCCAGATCCTCCAGCGCTCCCTGCACGTCGCCGAGCGCAAGCCGGGTCTTGCCGCGGAACAGGTGTGCGCCGTCGAGCGCCGGCCGGAGACCGAGCGCCGTGTCGAAATCGCGGAGCGCCTCGCGGTGCGCGCCGGCGGCCATCCGGGCGATGCCCCGGTCGAGGTGGAGGTCGGCGTCGCCGGGAGCGAGCTGGAGCGCGACGCCGAGATCCTCGACCGCGCCGGCGAGGTCGCCGCTGTCCTGCTTGAGGCGGGCTCGTTGGCGGCGAGCGTGTGCGTTCTCGGGGTCCAGCTCGAGCAGCGCGGTGAGGTCGGCGATGGCGCCCCGAAGATCGTCCTGCTTGCGGCGCACCTCGGCGCGGTGCTGGTAGGCTTCCTTCATGCCCGGGTCGAGTTCGAGGGCGAGGCTGAGGTCCTTGAGGGCGTCTTCGAGATCGCCCCGGGCCAGACGCGCCTGACCCCGTCCGACGAACGCGTCGGCGCTGAGCGGCTCCAGCCGGATCGCCGCCTCGAAGTCGGCCAGCGCTCCGGTCGCGTCGCCGAGCGCAAGACGCACCGCGCCGCGCCGGCAGTGCGCCTCGGCGTCCTGCGGGTCCAGCGCGAGGGCCTTGCCGAGGTCGCCCAGGGCGCCGTCGCGATCGTCGAGCTCCAGGCGGAGCTTGCCCCGGTGCTTGTAGCTGTCCGCGTCGCCGGGCTCGAGGGCGAGCGCGGCCGAGAAGTCGGCGACCGCGCCTTCGAGATCGCCCTTGACCCGCTTGATGTGGGCGCGAAGCTCGAGCGCCCGCGCTTTCTTCGGGTCCAGGGCGATCGCCTGGTCCAGATCGGCGATCGCCGGATCGAGCTCGCCCAGCTCGGCCCGGATCTTGCCGCGCGCCAGGTAGGCGTCGGCACGATCCGGCAAGAACCGGAGGCTGAGATCGCAGTCCTCGAGCGCACCCTGAAGATCTCCGCGCCGGGCGCGAAGCAGCGCCCGGCTGTGGTAGGCGGCGCCGTTTCGCGGATCGAGCTGGATCGCCTGGCTGAAGTCGCGCCGCGCGCGCTCGTCATCGCCCTCGGCGGCCCACACCTTGCCGCGCTCCACGTGGCAGGAGGGAAAGTCCGGCTCGAGCCGGAGCGCTTCGCTGAAGTCGGCCAGCGCGCCCTCGCGATCGCCGGTCATGGCCTTGATCGTGCCGCGGCGATAGCGCGGGAACGCAGTCCGGGGGTCGAGCTCGATCGCCCGGGTGTAGTCCGCGAGCGCGCCGTCCAGGTTGCCGCGGTCCGCGCGGATGTCGCCGCGGTGGCAGTAGCCGAGCGCCTCGCCGGGCTTGAGGTTCAGCGCGGTGCTCAGATCCTGCTCTGCGGCGGCCAGCTCGCCGCGGCGGGCGCGCACGAGCCCGCGGTTGCCGTAGGCGGCCGCCAGCCGCGGGTTGTACTGGATCGCCGTGTTGAGATCGTAGAGAGCGCCGTCGAGATCGCTTTGCTCCATGCGCAGCATGCCCCGGACGACCCGCGCGGCGGCGTGCCCGGGCTGGATGCGAAGCGCGGCATCGAGGTCCTCACGCGCCGGCTTCACGTCCCCCTTGGCCCCGCGTGCACGGCCTCGATGGTAGAGCGCGCCGGCGTGGTCCGGGCTCTGGGCGAGGATGAGCGAGTAGTCCTCGATCGCGCCCTCCAGGTCGGCGCGGGATTCCTTCTCGAGGCCGCGGCGGATGAGCGCGTCCGCGTCCGCGGGACGTGCGGGCGGCACGGTCGACGATTCGGGCGTCCGGCAGCTTGCGACCAGGATCATGGCGATCGCCAGCACGGCGGCCGGTCCCATCGCGTTTCGCCATCTCACCATGCACCTCCCCTCGGACGGGACCAGGATCGGGCGCCGGATCGCCCGGGGCGCGCCGCGGCACATGCGCGCCGCAGAGCGATCGCCGTCTCTCCGGCCGTGGCACTCCGATCCTCCGCTCCCCGGGGGGGGTTGTCAAGCGTGGCCGTCGCCGGGCCCCGGTGCTAAGTATTCCGGCGACGAAAGCAGGAGCGCACGAAGGCCGCGCCACGGCCCGTCTTCCGTTCCCGCCTCGCGTCTCCCGGGGCCTTGCGTCCGGGAGGTCCGGCGCACCGGCCCCGGATGCCGGAGCGCCCCGGGAACGGTCGGGCCTCCTCGTTCGGTATCGACGTCATCGTGAGGAGTGAACCCGCCATGTCCGAGACTCTCCGCCTGCAGACCGCCGGCCAGCAGCACCAGCGCCGTTCCTGGGCCGAGCCCTGGAAGATCAAGATGGTGGAGCCGCTCCGCATGACCACGCGGGCGGAACGGGCGGCGGCGCTCGCAGAGGCGGGCTACAACACGTTCCTGCTCAAGTCCGAGGACGTCTACATCGATCTGCTGACCGACAGCGGCACGAGCGCGATGAGCGACCGGCAGTGGGCCGGCATGATGCTCGGGGACGAGGCGTATGCCGGGAGCCGGAACTTCTATCGCCTCGAGAAGGCGGTGCAGGACTACTACGGCTACAAGCATCTGGTGCCGACGCACCAGGGCCGCGGGGCCGAGCATCTGATCAGCAAGGTGCTGATCGAGCCGGGCGACTTCATCCCCGGCAACATGTACTTCACCACCACGCGCCTCCACCAGGAGCTGGCCGGCGGCACCTTCGTGGACGTGATCATCGACGAGGCGCACGACACCCGGAGCGAGCATCCGTTCAAGGGGAACGTCGATCTCGCGAAGCTCGAGCGGCTGGTGGCGGAAGTCGGTGCGGCGAAGATCCCGTACGTGAGCATCGCGGGCACGGTCAACATGGCCGGCGGGCAGCCGATGAGCATGGCCAACGTGAAGGCGCTCCGCGCCTGGTGCGACCGCCACGGCATTCGCCTGCTGCTGGATGCCACCCGCATGGCCGAGAACGCCTTCTTCATCCAGGAGCGCGAGTCCGGCTACGCGCACCGGAGCTGCGCGGAGATCCTGAAGGAGTTCTGCAGCTACACCGACGGGGCGTGGATGAGCGCCAAGAAGGACCACCTGGTGAACATCGGCGGTTGGCTGGCGGTGAACGACCCCGAGATCTTCGAGCAGGCGAGCAACCTGGTCGTCATCTACGAGGGGCTGCACACCTACGGCGGCATGGCGGGGCGCGACATGGAGGCGCTCGCGATCGGCATCGAGGAGGCGGTTGAGGACGAACACCAGCGCTCCCGCATCGGGCAGGTGCGCTACCTCGGCGAGCTGCTGCTGGAGTGGGGGATCCCGATCGTCGTGCCGGTCGGGGGGCACGGCATCTTCCTGGATGCCAAGCG
>JAFGQW010000188.1 GCA_016935485.1 Planctomycetota bacterium
GCCCCCGCCCCACCAACCGTGATCCTCTACGACCCGATCTGCGCCGCCCACGACCCCGGCCCCCATGTCGAAAGCCCCGAACGAATCCTCCACACGCTGAGCGTGTTCTCGGAATCCGCCCGCCCGTGCGCCGTCCGCGCGCCCGCGCCGGCGACGCGTGAGGACGTCGAGCGCGTGCACGCGCCGGCGCACGTCTCGCACGTCGAATCGGTCTGCCGGGCCGGCGGCGGCGCCTTCGACCTCGACACGTCCGCGTCGGCGGAGTCCTTCGACGCGGCCCTGATGGCCGCCGGCGCCGGGCTCGAGGGCGTGCGGCTCGCGGAGCGCGACCCGGCGATCCACCCGTTCTGCCTGGTGCGCCCGCCGGGACACCACGCGCTCCGCCACCGCGCCATGGGGTTCTGCCTCTTCAACAACATCGCCATCGCGGCGGCCTGGCTCACCCGCGTCGAGCGCGCCGAACGCGTGCTCGTGGTCGACTTCGACGTGCACCACGGCAACGGCACCCAGGACAGCTTCTACGAGGATCCGCACGTCCACTACTTCTCCAGCCACCGCTTCCCCTTCTACCCCGGCACCGGCCGCGAGGAGGAGCGCGGTGCGGGCGCCGGACTGGGCGCGACGACGAACCTCCCGATCCGTTACGGCACGCCGGTCTCCGCCCAGATGCGCCGGATCGAGGACGCGCTGGAGGCGGTGGCGGAATCGTTCCAGCCCGCGTGGGTGCTCGTGAGCGCGGGGTTCGACGCCTATGCGGACGACCCGGTGGGCAACCTCGGCTGGGACGAAGAGGACTACCACGGGCTCGGCAGGCACCTGGGCGAGATCGCCCGGCGCTTCGCCGGTGGCCGGCTCGTCTCCTTCCTCGAGGGGGGCTACCGCGTGCCGGCCCTGCCGGGACTCATCTGCGCCTACCTGGACGGCGCCGCCGAGGGGCGGCGAGGCCCCAGCACCGCACGAGCGGGAAGGAAGAACACATGACGCGCGCACAGCGGGTCGCACTGGCGGCCGCCCTGGCCCTGCTCTCTGTCGGTTTCGCCGCGACCGCCCAGCCGAAGGGTCGCCAGAGTCCCGCCTTCACGGACGTCGCTCGCGAGGTGGGGCTCAAGGACGTGCCCGCTTTCCGCACCGGCTTCGTGGACCTCGACGGGGACGGGTGGCCCGACCTGCTCATTCTCCACGGCAAGAACACCGACCTCGAGACGCTCCGGGTCTTCTTCAACCGGCCCGACCCACGCGGCGGACGGCGCTTCGAGGAGGCGCCCGACCGCGCCGAACTCCTGGCGAGCCGCCACGACGACCGGAAGATGGGCCGCGTGACCAGCATCTTCGTTGCCGGCGACGTCGACAACGACGGCCGCGAGGACGTGTTCACCGGAGCGTACTGCGAGTTCGAGAAGCCCAAGGCCGACAAGGAGGGCCGCCCCCTCCGGGACGAGAAGGGGCGGCCGGTGATGGAGATGCCGGACCACGGCGA
Organism: Planctomycetota bacterium; assembly: GCA_016935485.1. GTDB lineage: Bacteria > Planctomycetota > JAFGQW01 > JAFGQW01 > JAFGQW01 > JAFGQW01. The sequence continues at coordinate 1,478 of JAFGQW010000188.1, forward strand.
CCGCAACGAGATCCTGCTCAATCGCGGCGCGCCGGGCTTCAAGCTCGGCCCGCTCTCCGACCTCGGCAAGCACCCGGACACGATCTGCGCCGCGGCCTTCCTTGACGGCGACGGCGACGGCCGGCTGGATCTCTTCACCGGCGCCTGGTATCGCGCCTACGGCAGCTCGCTCGCCTGCTATCCCGACCGGCTGTTCCTCGGCAAGGGCGACGGCTCCTTCCGGGATGTCACGGAGCGCGCGGGGTTGCTCCGCACCGAACGTCCCGGCACCCCGGCCTCGCACCGGCCCACCTACGGCGTGGCCCACACCGACTGGGACAACGATGGCCACCAGGACATCCTCGTTTGCGCCTACGGCCGCCAGTGGAACCTGCTGTGGCGCAACAACGGCGACGGCACCTTCACCGATGTCGGCGCGGCCACCGCCTTCGACGGCGACGAGGATCGGTCGGGAAAGCACGACCCGCGCGCGCGCCGCCGCGACGAGCCGCCGTTCCGCTCCAACGGCAACACCTTCGATGCGGCCGTCGCCGACTTCGACAACGACGGGGACATGGATGTCTTCCTCGCCGAGATCTGCCACTGGTGGGCGGCGCCGGCGTCGGATCGCTCCGCGCTCCTGGTCAATCAGGGGCCGGAAGAGGACTTCCGCTTCATGCGCGAGTCCCGTGGCATCGTGCGCCAGCACGCGGGGGCCGGCTGGAACGAGGGAGACATTCACGCCGGCTGGCTCGACTACGACAACGACGGGCTGCTCGACCTGCTGCTCGCCTCGAGCGACTACCCCGACGACCAGTTCCTGAGACTGTTCCGGCAGAAGCCCGACCACACGTTCGAGGACATCACCGCGGCGGCCGGCTTCGATCTGCGCAACCCCACGCAGATCTCGCTCGCCGACTACGACCGCGACGGCGATCTCGACATCGTCGTCGGCACCTCGAACATGCGGCTCACCCCCGAGCAGCGCAAGGATCGCTACCTCGGTGTGCGCCTCTTCCGGAACGACGCGGGCAGCCGCGGCAGCTGGCTCATGCTCCGGCTCGAGGGCGGCGGGGCCGGCCAGGCCAACCGGAGCGCGATCGGCGCGCGTGTCTGGGTGCGCACCGGCGACGTCACGCAGATCCGCGAGGTCTATGGCGGCCAGGGACACGCCGGCCACCAGGACGAGAAGGTGCTCCACTTCGGGCTGGGCCCCCACGCGAAGGCCGACGAGGTGCGCGTGCGCTGGCCCGACTCCAAGAGCACGGAGCAGGTCTTCCGCGGCGTCAAGGCACGGACGATCTACCAGCTGCGCCAGGGCGGCCAGCTCACCGCGTGGAAGGCGAAGTGACCGGCAGCTTGCCGGCGGGAAACAGCTGCCGGATCGTGCCGTTGGCACCCGTCACGTGGATCGTGTTGCTCGCGCGGTCCTCGAAGACCGCGCGCCGACCGTCGAACCACACGGGGCGGTGCTGGCCGGGCACCGGGAACGGCCGGAGCTCCGGCGTGCCGAGCTCCGCGGTCCAGCCGCGGCCGTCCGCGACGAGGAGAAAGCGCGCCGAGTCGTCGCTCCAGACGACCGCCACCGGGCTCCGCCATCCGTCCGGGCCTCGGAGCGGCTGCGGCGGCGTCCCGTCCGCGCGCACCAGATGCGCGCCCTCGCGCAGGACCACGAGGAGAATCCGGCCGTCGGGAGAGGCTGCGCGGGCGAGGACCTCGCCGTCGAGCAGCGGCGCCGGCGCCCCGCCGTCCAGCGACAGGCGCGCGACTCCCTGAGGCGTGACGGCAACGCCCTCGCCGTCCGGCACGGGAGGGAGCAGAGCCGGCAGCGCGGCCACGCGGCGGATCCGCTGGGTCGCCACCTCGAAGATGGCGTAGGGTCCGGCGGGTGTCGGTTCGCCGACGACGGCAAGACCCCACGGCGCATGGACGTTGAGCGGGAGCCACGTAGCGGCTGGCATCGTGGCGAGCGTGCCGTCCCCCCGCTGCACGACGTGACGGTCGCGGCTCCGCCAGACGCGATGCGGTCCGTAGAGGCTCCCGGGCGGACCCCAGTCCCCCGACGTCGACGGACGGGTTGCGGTCACGCGCCTCGCCGCGAGGTCGTACTTCACCGCTTGCGGCATCGTGCCCCGCCTGCGCCACGCTCCCTCGCCGGAAAACGCCCGGATCCTGTCGGTGCCGAGGTACCAGACATCCCGATCGGGAGCCGTCACGAGACCGATCCTCGCGAGGTCGACGAGGTGCGTCGTCTCGAGGTTGACGACGAACTGCGCGGGCAAGTGGCTGCGGGCCCCGAGCGGGCCGACAGGCTTGCGGTGGGCGCTGACCAGCAACCAGCGCCCGTCCGGGCTCACGCTTTCGGGAGAAGCTCGCCACTCGACGTCCGTGTCCCCGGGGCCGACGCTCCACCACGATCCGAGGGCCCAGGCCGTGCCCGCCATCGGCGGCGCGGCGATCGCGAGGAAGCCGGTCAGCGCGAAGAGAAGCCGCCGCCCGCCGCCGCCCAGATGGATCCGGCCGCGCACAAACGCGAGGTACGAGCCGAGCAGGAACGCCGGGATCAGGACGCCCGCCGCCGCCCATGAGAGGGTCTCCTCCTGACTCGTGCGATCGAGTCCGAACCGCCCCGGGTCGAACAGGCGGACCGCGAGACTGACCGCGGTCAGCCAGCCCGCGCCGATCAGCACCGCGCTGAGCCCTCGGTCGACGAGCGTCGAGCCGAGCACGCAGGCCGCGCCCACGGTCGCGAGGAGGGCCAGCAGCGCAGGCCGCTCCGCGAGCCGCGCGAACAGCATGGACGCGTCCTTCCCGGCGAGCTCGAGCACGGTCCACTCGACCAGCAGAAGCCACGCCAGGTAGGCGCACGCGGCGAACGCGAGGAACAGAACCTTGGCGCCCCACAGCGCCGAGGGCCGCACCGGAAGCGCCGCGAAGAACGCCATGCGTCCCGCCCGGACGTCGCCCGCGATCAGGTCGGCCGCGACGGCCACCACGAACAGGCCGAAGAGGAGCGGAATCAGGAAGGACGCAGACTCCTCGACGGAGGCTTTTTCCCAGCCGATCCGGCAGGCGCGCAGCGCGATCGAGGCCGCCGGCGCCAGCACGAACAGCGCAGCGAGGACCGTACGGAACTCCCGCCACTCCTTGCGGATCAGGCACAGCATGGCGCCACCTCCCGGGTCTCCTCGCCCAGCATGTCCACGAACAGGTCCTCGAGGTTCATGCGCTCGGCCTCGACGCGATCGAACCGGCCGGAGGCGCGCAGCGTCGCCGCCGCGTCCTCACCGCCCTCGACGTAGGTGAGCACGGCCGTCTTGCCGCGCCGGCGAAGGAGCGGCTGCCCGGGAAGCGCGCCCAGATCCGGCCCGATCGGATCGACCACGACCCGGCGGGCGCGGCCGCGGACGATCGCGGACTCCCCCTCGAGGACGATGCGGCCGCCGGCGAGGAAGGCGACGCGGTCCGCCAGCCGCTCGACGTCCTCCATCAGGTGACTGGAGAGCAGGACGGTACGTCCCTCGTCGTGAATCGCCTCGACGAGCGAGCCAAGCACCTCGCGCCGCACCACCGGATCGAGACCGGAGGCCGGCTCGTCGAGGAGCAGGATCTCGGGGCGCGGGGCCAGCGCGAGCAGGAGCGCGAGCTTGGCGCGATCACCGCGGGACAGGCGGCCGACCCGCTCGCGGGGGCGCAGGCCGAAGAGATCGAGGAGACGTCGCTCCTCGGCCACGTCCCAGCTCGGCTTGCGGAGCGCCCGCACCATCTCGAGGACGTGCGCGACGCGCCAGCGCGGGTGGAGCTCGGTCGCGTCCGCAACGTAGCCGACGCGCTGCTTGACGGCGTGGGGTCGCTTCGCGGGATCGATTCCCGCCACCGCGACGCGACCGCCGTGCCGCGGCAACAGGCCGACGAGAATGCGCATCAGGGTGGTTTTCCCCGACCCGTTGCGACCGAGGAGCGCCATCGTGCAGCCCGCCGGCACCCGGAGCGTCACGTGCTCCAGGACGCGCTTTCGCCCGAAGTGGCGGCTCACTCCCGCGAGCTCGATCGGATGCGGCGCGGGCGACGCGCCGCCGGAGTAGCTATCATTGGACATGCCCATGCACCCCCGCTTCCTCGAGACACGCGTGCGCTACGCGCGCGATTTCCTCCCCGGAAAGCCCCGCCGCGACGCCCCGTGCCACCGCCGCTCGCAGCGCGCTCACCACGCTCGCGTGGCTCGCCCGGCGGCACCGCTCGGCCGCGCGCGATGCCACGAAGGCGCCCGAGCCCGGACGGGTCCGCAGCACGCCCTCCCGTTCCAGATCTCGGTAGACCTTGGCCACGGTGTTGGGATTCACCAGGAGGTCGCGCGCGAGCACCCGCACGCCGGGCAGCCGTTCCCCGGGTGCCAGACGGCCGGTCGCGACGGCGAACCGGATGCCTTCGGCGATCTGGTCGCTCAGCGGCACCGTGGATTTCGGATCGATCGGGAAGTTCATCTCGACCGTACCATCGTCCTGGTACGGTAGATCGCTTGAGAGAATTCGCGGGCCGCGAGAGGAGCGCCTGCGGGTGGGCGGACGATGCGCCCGACGGGCATGTGGCCGGTGGCCGGGCTCGCCCCGCGGGTGGGGCGTGCGGTCGGGACGGGGATCGTCGCGGCGCAGTCAGCGCTTGAGCGCGAAGAAGATCGCGACCGTGCCGCTCGGCGCGGCCTGCGGGAACACCAGCCAGCGCCGGTCGGGACTCCGGGTCACGCAACCGGTCGCGCCGATGCTGCCCTCGAGTCTCACGACGCCGGCCGGCGTGACGGAGTAGGGCTCGTACACCGGACTGGGCGGGATCGACTGGCCCCGGGAGTTCCGCCACTTGAGGGCGTAGTACCTCCCGCGGCCGTCGAAGCGGATCTCGCCGAAGGCGGTGTCGACCTCGCCGGTGCCATGTGCTTCGAGGAAGCCCACGAGGTTGAAGCCACCGTTGAGGTTCGCGTCGCTCAGCCCGGCGCCCTGCCGCACGAGCACGTCCATCCGGACTGCCCGGCCGCCGCTGGTGTCGGTCTCGATCCAGACGATCCAGTCGCCGTGCGGCTCGGCGACGCCGACGTAGCTCCGCCCCGTCGTCAGATCCGCCGCGACGAGGTTGCCGTAGGGCGAAAGCTCCAAGGTCCCGTAGCGGCTCAGCGTCGAGGCGCTCGCCAGGGCGACGTCGATCTTCCAGCCCCCGGTCGTGTCGCTCGCCCGGACCAGCTCTGCGGTCCCGAAGCCGCTGTCTACGCCCGGCCGGTTGAAGACGTAGTGAACGGCGTGGTAGCGCGTGCTGGTCGTCGGGGAGTCCACGAGCGAGGCGACGGTCATGTTCTGCCCGGCCCGGGTGAAGAACTCGAGGCCGATCTCGCCGAGACCGCCCCGGTCGAGGTCCACGAGTGCGAACGCGTCCCCGCCGCCGAACGTCGCCCCCGGCAGCGGGGTGGCGCCATCGATCCGCCGGAGCGAGTCCACCTGGTAGGATCGCTGGGGGACCGGCGGCGGGGTGCCGACCGCCGGGCCGAACTCGAGCCGCCCCTGGCCGTCGGCCGTTGCCAGCCCGGCCCGGGCCGCCAGATCCGGGACGCTCGAGGGGGACACGGCGCGGGCGAACTCGACGTAGAAGTAATCGCCGTCGAGCACGCGATTGAGCGCGGCGGGGTCGCCGCCATCGTGATCCTCGTGCGAGTTGCACGCCACGAGCACGGCCGCCAGAGCCAGGAGACCGGACGCCAGTCGAATGCGCTCCGTCGGGAACATGGTGCCTCCGAATCGTGCTTGGGCCGGAAACGGACCTCGAGGACGTCAGCCGGTGCGCGCTGCGGTCGCGCCGGCGCCGAACCTGCCGGCGACCTTCCCCCCCACCATCGGCTCGCAGCGCCGCCGGGCTTGGGGCGATTCCGCAGCGCTGGTTCCGGCCGACCGTGCCGCCCTGCGGCGGTCCGTGGGCCCCTTGTGCCGCCGAATTCGGTTCCTGTGTTCTGGCCTCGTGCGGCGCCCACCTGTAGAATAGGGCCAGTCCGAAAACGGCGGTTTCCCCCCGTGGCGCGCTCTGGCAGGTGCCCGGACACCGCCGGCCGACCGGGGTGCAACAGCGCCTCGTGAAAGGAGGGCCCCTCGGCCATGGCACCCTCGAAAGACCTGAGGACGCTGGTTTGCGGCGGGTGCGGCAAGCGCTACCGGGTGGCTGGCTCCGTCGATCGGTCGGCCCTGAAGTGCCGCGATTGCGGCGGTCCGCTGAAACGGGCCCGGAAGGAGGCGTCGGCTTCCGGTCCGGACCGGGACCCCCGGCGCCCCGTGCGGCGCAAGAAGAGTCCGTGGCCGGTGCTGATCGCGCTCGGCGCGTCCGCGGTGCTCGTCATCGTGGCGGTGTGGATCTACAGCGAGATGGACTGGCTCACCCAGGACCAGGAGAGCGATGCCGCCGCCCTCGACGCGGAGGACGCGGCGCGCCTGAAGAAGCTCAGGAGCATCGGCGCCGTGGCCGTCGACCCGTTCCGGGAGAAGCTCGAGGCGATGGTCGACGTCCTTCACCGATACCAGGTGAGCGATTTCCCTCTCTATCTCGAGTCGGCGGCGATCTTCGAGTTCACCATGCGGGAGCGGAACACGCCCCGGCGCTGGACGGATCTGCCGCTGGGCGAACGCCTGCAGTATCCCGACAACCTCCGCAAGGAGGAGCCCTTCAGCAGCCGGTGGCGGCTGGCGAACCTCGGCGAGATGCGGGAGGAGCGCTCCGAGGTGCCGGGCTACCTGGACCATCGCTGGGTGGTCGTGCCGCGGGAGTTCCCCGGCGGCGAGAAGGACGAGGTGTGGCTGCTGGTCCGGGACGACGCCGGCCGGCCGCGCATCCGCGGCTGCCGGCGCACCGTGATCCAAGACGGGCTCGTGGCGAAAAAGGAGGAAGGCACCCCCGAGGCACCGACGCACGAGGACACCCCGGGCTTCCAGAAGGTCGACCCCGCCCTGAAGCGCGAGGCGCTGCCCGCCACGACCGAGGACGGCCCGATCGATGTGCGCGGCCAGCCGCTTGCCCCCATCGAGGCGGTGCCGCTGCTCGAGGGCACCTCCGCGGTCACCGAGGCGAGCCTCAAGGCGCACATTGCCGAACTGACTGACCCCGAGGCCACGCGCCGCGCGCAACAGGCGCTGAAGGAGCTCGTTCTTGCCGGAAAGCCCGCGATCCCGGTGCTCCTCAACAGCCTGGTCGGCAAGGACCTCCGCAACGCCGAGAACGTCCACTACTGCCACCAGGTCGTGCAGGCGCTGCGCGAGATCACGGGCCAGCGGTTCGGCTTCGAGCCCCAGACCGGAGAGAACATCCTGACCGCCGCCTCCGCCAGCGAACAGGTCGCCGCGCTCAAGCGGTGGTTCGGCTGGTGGAAGCTCAACGCGAGCACGTTCGAACCGGTGCTCAGCCCGCAACTCCAGCAGGAGCTCGAGAAGCGACAGCGCGCCAAGGAACGAGCGGGAAAGTGACGGCAACCTGCGATCCCTGGATCGGGTCCGGCTCATGGACTCGAGAATGGAGGAAGTCCTGATGTCCAAGCTCAGCGTCTCATGTCCCTCCTGTGCCAAGCGTTACTCGGTGCCCGAGGAGTACGCGGGCAAGAAGTTCAAGTGCAAGGACTGCGGCGCCACCGTGGCCGTCCCCGCCGCCCGGAAGCCGCCGGCGCCGGAACCGGTCGCCGAAGAGGAAGCTCCCGAGGAGCGGCGGCAGGCCCCGCGTCCGCAGCCGCCGGCGCGGCGCACGGCCCGTCCCGCGCGGCATCGGCCGGGCGCCCGGCGTGAAGCGGCCGCGGTCGAGGACCACGCGCCCGCCGGTCGGCGGGACGCACGCGGCGGGCACCGCGTTGCCGGCACCGCGGCCGCGCGCGGCGGGTCGCGGCGCGGCGCTGCACTGGAGCGCGGCGCACCCGGCCGGCCCAACCAGGGCCTTCTCATCCTCTCCGGCATCGGCTGCCTGGTGCTCCTCGTGGTCCTGTTCGTTTACTTCGCTTTCCTCATGAAGGACGAGAAGCCGGTCACCCCGAAGAAGGGACGCTCGGTCGCGGCGGAGGACTCCGAAGCGGCGCGGCTTCCCGCCGATTTCACCATCGAAGAGGAAGAGCCCGGGTTCGGCCCGGCGTCGAAGAAGGCAACGGAACCCGAGTCGAAACCCGAGCCCGTGGAAGTGAAACCACCTGTCGAGAAACCGCCCGCCGAGAAACCCGCCACCGACGAGCCCAAGAAGAAGGTCTTCCCCCCGCTGCCGCCGGCGAAGGTGCGAAAGCTCCCCCACTATGCGGCGACGCCGGAGGAGCTCCGCGGCGAGATCGACGAGGCGGTCCAGGCGCTGCTCGAGCCCTACGGAGGCGCGGCGGGCGTGCGGAAGAAGACGTTCCTGGTCAAGACGGGGAAGGCCTCCGTCCCCGCGCTGTTCTCCTGCATGGTGGACCTCGACTTCGACAACGAGGAACACCGCCTGGTGATGCCGATGATCACCGAGGCGCTCTACGAGATCACCAAGGCCACCGCCGATGGCAAGGACTCTGACAGCAACGCCGCCCGCA
>JAFGQW010000189.1 GCA_016935485.1 Planctomycetota bacterium
CTTCGCCCAACGCGCCAGGAACCACGCGTAGGTCGTCGTCACCGGCCGCTTGCCCAGTGCCCACGGCACACGCTCTACCGTGACGCCACACCGCGGACAGTCCACCCGGCGCATCGCATAGAGGAAGTAGACCACGATGCCCCACAGCGGAACGAACTCGAAGCGACGCGGCGACAGGTGGTCGTAGGTCGTGCCCTTGCGGCCGCAGCCCGAGCACGCCGGACGGCTGTTCCGCCGGGAACGCACCCCCACCTCCAGGACCGGCTCACCGTCCTCGGTCGTCCTCCACGTCACTGCTCCGTAGACGAAAGATCGATGCTTCTCGATGCGATTTAGGATAGTCTTGATGTGCACCCTGCTCCTCCTGGTTCTGGCGGCCTTCCACCACCACTTTCCCAGGAGGCACCAGGGTGTTTCAACTTCCACCACCACCAAGTTCCCCCCTTGGCTCCTGCCCCTCACCCTCGGGAGGGGGCAGAGCCAAGGGGGGAACCGCCGACCTCACAGCAACCGTGGCTACCCACAGATTGTACGGAAGACCCCGGAAGAAAGGAGCGTGCAACTTCTTGCGGTCAGACCCCAGGAACTTGCACCGGCGGGGTGCGGGTGTGGGTGAGCGTGCGGGTGACGCGCGCGGAAGGCGCGCGCTCGGGTGGCGCGGGCGGATTGCGCCCGCGGGGTCTGACCCCCGATCCGGAAGAAAGGAGCGTGCAACTTCTTGCGGTCAGACCCCAGGAACTTGCACCGGCGGGGTGCGGGTGTGGGTGACGCGCGCGGGTCACGCGCGCGGAAGGCGCGCGCTCGGGTGGCGCGGGCGGATTGCGCCCGCGGGGTCTGACCCCCGAGCCCCTACCAGAGGTCGATCCGCTCGTCGTTGAACAGATGCAGCAAGCTCGGCGACGGCCGGCCGTCGAGGACGACGCCCCCGAGCCAGACGGTGATCCCGGCCAGCGCCGGCGCGTTCGGGATGGCGAGCCGGGCGGTAGCCTTTCCGGTGCCGTCGAGGTGGCCCGTGAAGCCCTGGAAGATCGCCGGCAAGTGCGGTGCCGCTCCCGAGAGCGCGTCCGGGATGATCGGACCGAACCAGCCGTTCGGCAGCCGCACCATCCCGCTCGTCAGGCTCGGGATGAGCAGGTAGGGGGCGTTGGCGGTCGGCGCGTAGAGGTCGAGCGGCACGGTCGTACCGAGGTTGGGCTGGCCGAAGGTGCTCCGGCGAAAGATCACCGCGTCGAAGAACTTCACGTCGTCGAGCCAGCTCGTATTCCAGGCATAGACGCCCCAATCGGTGCCGGTCGTGGGGACCCCCGTGAGTCCGAGCTCGTAGTCCCACTTGCCGTCCGGGGGATCGATATCGAACTGGCCCCGCGCTTCGGTGCCCTGCACCAGCAGCCGGCAGACCAGGTTCTTGGTGCGGTTGGGGAGCAGCGAGACGAACTGGCGACCCACCCCGGGCGCCTCGATCATCAGCACGGCGTAGGCATTCTGCCCGCCGGAGCTTGCGCCATAAGCGCGGATCCCGTTGGTAATGGAGCTATCGAACCGGAACAGCACGCCGCCGTTGCAGGTGGCGGTCACACCAGTAGCCGTCGCATGGACGGCGCCGATCACGGCAGGGCTGTTCGTACGCACCAGGTACGTGTGGCCGGCCGGACCGCTCTCGGCGCGGGTATCCCCGCCCCCGACGTCCTTGACCGTCCACGGCGAAACGTAGTGCGTCCACCCCGGAATCGGCGTGCCCACCACAGGGAAGGTCTCGAGGAGCTGCTGCGCGCCGGTCCCGCGCGCCAACGCGCCTACCACCAGGGCCGCCATCGCGAACACGGTTATCCGGTGCATGATCGGGCTCCCTTCTGTTGCGGGTCGAGGGCGGTGCCGCTGTTCCTTGCGCCCCCGGCCCCGCGGACAAGCTCCGCACGGATTGTCCCGCCAAGCCCGGAGATCGGCAAGGGGAAAGGACGTGACTCGGCGGTGCAGTCGCCAGGCGCGACCAGGGGCCGGGCCGCCGCCGGGCGCGAAAATCATGTTTTTCGCCTTGCGGCTGGGCGGGATCTCCTATAGTGTCTGCATTCTCGATGGCGCGACGACGCCATGGCGGCCCGGAGCCCGGTTCCGCCGCCGGCCACGAGCCGGAGCGGGGCGGGCTCCTTGGGTGGGGAGGAACCATGTCGCGACGGGCTGTACTTTCCTGCCTGCTGGCCCCGGCCCTGTTCGCGGCTTGCGCGAGCCGCGAGCCGTTTCCGGAGATCCGGTCCACCCCCGGTGCCTCCTGTACCGCCGAGAGCTATCTCGAGCTCGGCCGCCACCTCGAGGCGCGCGAAGCCGCGCAGCGCGAGCTCGAGGACGCCAACCACCGCGGCGACGCGGCGGCAGCTCTGGGCGCTCAGGTCCGGCTCGGCGAGGCGCTGGTCGGCCTGGAGGAACACGCGCTCGCGCGTGGCTATCTGGTCGACATCCTGAGGAACGTCGATGCCTCCTTGCGGGAGGACGCCCGCGCGCTGCTCGCGCTCAGCCACGACCGCGAGGGTCACCACGCACTCGCCCGGTCGTACTACGACGAGGTGCGGCGCGACCGCGTCACGCCCGAGCTCTGGAGCCGTATCACGCGCAGCTTGAGCCGCTATGTGCTGGCCGGCCCTGCGTCCGGACGGGGTGCGGTCCGACCGCCCACCGCGACCGTGCCGACGGCGGCGATCCTGCCGCGCGCGCGCTGGCGCCCGGAGCCGCTCCGCCAGCACCTGGCCAATCGCATGGAGGCGATCCGGAAGATCACGGTCCACCACACCGGCATGCTCGCCCAACCCATGTCGGTCGAGGAGGTGGCCCAGCTGCTCCGCGCGATCCAGCAGGAGCACTTCCGCCGGGGCTGGGCCGACATCGGTTATCACTACGTGGTCGATCCGGCCGGGCGTGCCTGGGAGTGCCGGCCGATCGCCTACCAGGGCGCGCATGCCGGCAACCACGATCTCAACCGGGGAAACATCGGGGTCTCGATGATGGGCGACTTCAACTCCCAGCCGGTTCCGGAGGCCCAGCGCCGCGGGCTCGCGGCGCTGCTCGCCGAGCTGGCCATTCGCCACAACGTCCCCCGTTCTCAGATCCTGAGCCACGGGATCATGCGCGCCACCGACTGCCCGGGCCGGTATGCCGAGGCGATCCTGCCCGCCCTGATCCGAGAGCTGCCGCTCGACGGCGCACCGCGGCGCCTGCACCGCGTGACGCGCGGCGATACGCTGGCCCGAATCGCGCGCCACTACGGCGTGAGCCTCGGATCGCTGAGATCTGCCAATCCCGGCGCGAGCGACGACCTGCAACCCGGCGACATGATCGCCGTGCCCTGAGCCATGGCCCCGCCGACTGCCGCCCGCATGAAAGCACGCGCGCGCCGCGGACAGAGCGCCGAGGCGCTGGCCACGAAGCAGCGCGAGATCTCCATCTCCGAGTTCTTCTCCAAGAACCGCCACCTGCTGGGCTTCGACAACCGGCGCAAGGCCCTGCTGACGGCCGTCAAGGAGGCCGTGGACAACGCGCTCGACGCGTGCGAGGAGGCCGGCGTCGCGCCCGATGTCCGGATCGAGATCGAGGCGATGCGCAAGGACGAGCGCTACCGGATCGCGGTGGAGGACAACGGCCCGGGCATCGTGCCCGCCCAGGTGCCGAAGATCTTCGGCCAGCTGCTCTACGGCTCCAGGTTCCACACCTTGAAGCAGGCGCGCGGCCAGCAGGGCATCGGCATCAGCGCCGCCGGCATGTACGGCCAGCTCACCACGGGCAAACCCATGGTCATCGTCTCGCGCACGGGGCCGCGCCGCCCGGCGCTCCGCTACCAGGTCGCCATCGACACCGCCAGGAACCGCCCGGAGGTCACCGGCGAGAAAGAGGTCGCCTGGGATCGCCCGCACGGCACCCGCGTCGAGATCGAGCTCGAGGGCCGCTACCACCGGGGCCGCCAGAGCGTGGAGGAGTACCTGAAGCAGACCTCCATCGCCAACCCGCACGTCGACATCCGCTACCGCGGACCCGACGGCACCGAGATGCACCTCGAGCGGGTGACCACGGAGCTGCCGGAGGCGCCGCTGGAGATCAAGCCCCACCCTCACGGCGTGGAGCTGGGGCGGCTGATCAAGATGCTCAAGGAAACCCGGGCGCGCACGCTCGGCTCCTTCCTGAGGACGGACTTCAGCCGCGTGGGCGAGAAGGCGGCCGCCGCGATCTGCGCTGCGGCGGGCCTCGAGCCCGCGAGCCGGCCCGGCCGCATCGCGCGCACCGAGGCCGACCGCCTCATCGAGGCCATCCGCACCGTGAAGCTCATGGCCCCCGCGCCGAGCGGCATCGTGCCGATCGGCGAGGCGCTGCTGCTCCGGAGCTTGAAGAGCGAGATCCCGGAGGCCGCCTTCTACACGGCCTGCACGCGTTCGCCGGCGGTCTACCGCGGCAATCCCTTCCAGATCGAGGTCGGGCTCGCCTACGGCGGCGCGCTCGCGGCCGACGATCTGGCGCGCGTGCTGCGCTTCGCGAACCGCGTGCCGCTGCTCCACCAGCCGGGCGCGTGCCTGATCACGCGCACGCTGGTGGCCACGGACTGGAAGCACTACGGGCTGGCCCAGGCGCGCGGCGCGCTGCCGACCGGGCCGCTGGTGGTGCTGGTGCATCTGGCGAGCGTGTGGGTTCCCTTCACCAGCGAGTCCAAGGAGGCGATCGCCGACTACACGGAGATCCAGCGGGAGATCCGGCTCGCGGTCCAGGAGTGCGGCCGGCGCCTGAGGCTCTTCGTGAGCCGCCGGCGCCGCGCGGCGGATGCCGAGAAGAAGCGCTCCTACATCGAGAAGTACATTCCCCACATCGGCCAGGCGCTCCAGGACATCCTCGCGCTCAGCGCGGCCGATCGGGACCGGACCATCCGGGACCTGAGCGCGATCCTGGAGAAGAGCCGGAAGATGGACTGAACCCCATGGCCAGGAAGAAGACCCGGAAGACTTCCGCCACGGGCGCCCGGCCCGGGGCGCGGTCGGCGCGCGCGGCGGACGGGCCCGAGCGCGCCGACGCCCGCCGGACCGAGCAGTGCATCGTCGCCACGGCGCGCGCCGTCCACGCGCGGATCCGGGCCCGGAAAAAGCCCGAGCTCAAGAGCCCGACCCGAGCGCTCTCGAACGTGCGCTACGACGAGCGCGTGGGCTACTTCGAGCTCGGCCGCGGCCGCAAGTCCCGCACGCTCACGGTGAACACCGTGAAGTCCTTCGCCCAGACCCTGAAGATGATGGCGCTCTCAAGGGAGATGATCACCACCAGCACGTTCGCCACCAAGCGGGAGGCCTACTACGTCTCGAAGAACTGGGAGGACGCGCGCTTCGAGGAACAGGTCGAGTCGGATACCGTCATGGACGACGTGGAGGCGATGTTCAGCCTGCAGGGCGTGAGCCGCGAGCAGCTCCGCTTCTACCCGGAGGAGCACGGCGGCAGCGTGGCCGGCGAGCTGGTAGTTCTTGATCGCGATCCCGCCACGGGCCACCCGGTGGAGGTGGACTGCACGCGGTTCGGCTCGGGCGCCTACACGATCCCGCACAGCGTCGAGCACCTGGGATTCAGGACGCGCGCGAAGTTCGTGCTCGCGATCGAGACCGGCGGCATGTTCCAGCGGCTGCAGAGCCACGGCTTCTCGAGGCAGGCGGGCGCGATCCTCGTGGAGCTGGGCGGCGTGCCCACCCGGGCCACCCGCCGCTTCATCCGGCGGCTGAGCGACGCGAAGAACATCCCCGTCTACGCGTTCGTGGACTGCGATCCCTACGGGATCTCCAACATCTACCGCACCTTGAAGGTCGGCTCGGGCAACGCGGCGCACATCAACCAGTTCTTCTGCGTGCCGCGGGCCCGCTTCCTCGGGGTCACCCCGCAGGACATCCTCGACTACGAGCTGCCCACGCATCCGCTGAAGGACGTCGACGTCAAGCGCGCCCGCGACGCGCTCCAGAACGACCCGTTCTTCCGCCGCCACAAGCCCTGGCGAGAGGCGCTCGAGCTCCTGCTGAAGATGGGCCAGCGCGCCGAGCAGCAGGCACTGGCGAAGTGGGGGCTCAATTACGTGATCGACGAGTACCTGCCCCGCAAGCTCCGCCAGACCGACACCTTTCTGCCCTGAGCGCTGGCCGCCCCGTCGTGCCGGTGCCAGGGGGGGGGGCGGGAAACGGGTGGCCGCGTCCCGTGCGGCGTTCTACACTGGGTGAGGCGGAACGTCGGAGGCATGAACCATGAAGAGACTCGCGGCGCTGGTCGTGGCGCTGCTCGCGGCGCCGGGCTGGGCCCAGGAGGCCGACGCCCCGCCCCCGAAGCGCTACCCGCCGCCGCCGATCGACTCGATCTTGCTGGCGAAGCGGGTCGGCAGCGGCTTCCGGCCCGCGCTGCCGGAGGGCTTCAAGCTGCTCGACTTCGAGGCGCCCGAGGTGCTCGCCACCATCGAGGCCCGCGAGCTCGTCTACGCCGAGACCGACTACTTCCGGCTGGTGAGCACCGTGCCGCCGCAGAAGGTCGCGCCGGAGACCTGGCCGCGGATCCGGGAGACGCTGCAGATGCTCGCGCCCCGCTATCCGCAGCTCAAGCGCGGCTTTCCCGTGCTCCAGGGCGAGCTGCTCGCGCACTTCTTCGCGGTCCACATGCACCGCGCCATGGTCGATGCCTGGAAGACCTTCGGCTCGGACATGGGCACCTACGAGCAGTATCTGCGCGACTACAAGCACGGCCCCTACATGCGGCAGAAGAACAAGTTCGAGATCTATCTCTTCGGCAACCGGGAGGCGTACCTCCGGTTCTCCGACCGGTTCACGGGCCGCCTCTACCGCGACGGCGTCCGCCACCGCGCGCCGGTCACCGACGTGCTCGTGGTGCTGCTGCCGCCCCCGCCCGGCGGCGCGCGCGATCTCAATGGCTGGGTGGCCACCGTGATCCACAACTGGATCCACAACGTGCTCATGTCGGAGATCAAGAACAGCTACGTGATCCCGATCTGGCTCGACGTCGGGTTCGCGCACTGGTTCGAGCGGCGCGAGGGGCCCCACGACTGCTTCTGCTTCGACGAGTCCGGCGCGCCGCCGCGGTTTGCGAGCGGCGACTGGCTGCCGCGGATCCACAACCTGATCACGACCGCCAAGGTCCCGGAATTCGCCGACTTCTTCGACAAGACCACCCTGGCCCAGTTCGACGGGGTGGAGCACGCGATCAGCTACAGTCTCGTGGACTACCTGATCCGCGAGCGGGTGGCGGGGCTGAAGCCGTTCTGCGACATCCGCCGCGAAAAGCCGGGCACCCAGCGCGAGCACTTCCAGGAGGCGTGGGACGAGAGCCCGTCGCTGTTCTTCGAGAAGTGGCGGGCGTGGGCGCGGGAACACTACACGAAGAAGGGCCGCCTGGCACTCAAGGACCCGCCGGCGGTGCTGCGCTGAGGCGCACGCCGCGCCGGGCGCTCAGTCCCAGACCCCGGAGCTCCCCTTCTCGAGGTAGGTGTAGCCCTGCAGCCCGTGCCGGTAGGCGCGCAGCAGCCGGGCCGATTCCTCGAGACTGATGCGCTGCTGGCGCAGCGCCTGCTCCGCCTGCGAGCGCAGCCGCGCGATCAGGCGCGCCGCATCGTACTGCACGTAGCCCAGCACCTCGGTCACCGAGTCGCCCTCGACGACGTGCTTGATGCGGTAGTCGCCGTCGTCGTCGAGCTCGACGTGGATGGCGTTGGTATCGCCGAACAGGTTGTGTAGATCGCCGAGGATCTCCTGGTAGGCGCCGACGAGGAACATGCCGAGGAAGTAGGACTCGCCGGGCTGGAGCTCGTGGAGCTCGAGCACGGGTTTGACGTCCCTCAGATCGATGAACTGGTCGACCTTGCCGTCGCTGTCGCAGGTGAGATCAGCCAGCGTGCCGCGGCGCGTGGGCTCCTCGTCCAGCCGGTGGATGGGCATGACGGGAAAGAGCTGTTTCACGGCCCAGTGGTCGGGCGCCGACTGGAAGACCGAGAAGTTGCAGTAGTAGGTGTCGCTCAGCCGCTGCTCGAGCCCCTCGAACTCGTCGGGCACGTAGTCCAGGTCGCGCACGAAGTTGCGGATCCGCGCCAGGCACGCGCGGTAGAGGCGCTCGGTCTTGTCGCGCTCGCCGAGATCGAGGTAGCCCAGCGTGAACAGGCTGATGCACTCCTCGCGGAGCTGCTGCGCGTCGTGGTAGGACTCCTGGATGTTCTTGCGGGACAGGTGGGTGACCACCTCACGGAGATTGCTGATCACCTCGTGCTCGTCGGGCGACGCCGGCGGCAGCGGCGCGTCGGTCACCAGGCGGTTCACGTCGAGCACATCGAACACCAGGGCGGCGTGGTGCGCGACCAGCGCGCGGCCCGACTCGCTCAGCACCACCGGCGCCGGCGTGCCGCGGTCCCGGCAGGCGTCGCCGATCGCGTAGACGACGTCGTTGGCGTACTCCTGCAGGGAGTAGTTGGCCGAGGAGTGGAAGTTGGTGCTGGAGCCGTCGTAGTCGACGGCCAGGCCGCCGCCCACGTCGAGGGTCTTCAGCCCGGCGCCCATCGCCTGCAGTTCCACGAAGATCCGGCTCGCCTCGCGCAGCGCGTCCTTGATGGCGCGGATGTTGGAGATCTGCGAGCCGATGTGGAAGTGGAGCAGCTCCAGGCAGTCGAGCATCTCGAGCGTGCGCAGCCGCTCGACGATCTCGACGAGCTCGCTGGTGGTGAGCCCGAACTTGGAGCGGTCGCCCGCCGAGTCCATCCACTTCCCGGCGCCGCGCGTGCTGAGCCGGGCGCGCATGCCGATGTGCGGCCGCACGCCGAGCCGCGAGGCCACGGCGACGATCAGATCGAGCTCCTTCAGGCGGTCGACCACGATCACCGGCGTGCGCCCGAGCTTCTGGGCGAGGATCGCGGTCTCGACGTACTCCTCGTCCTTGTAGCCGTTGCAGATGATGAACGCCTCGGGATCGTCCAGCAGGGCCAGCGCCACCAGCAGCTCCGGCTTGGAGCCGGCCTCCAGCCCGATGTGGTAGGGCCGGCCGAAGTCCACCAGCTCCTCGACGACGTGGCGCTGCTGGTTGACCTTGATCGGGAAGACGACCTGATAGCGGCCCGGGTAGCTGTACTCCTCGATCGCGCGGTTGAAGCTCGTGTGGAGGTCGCGGATGCGGCTCGAGAGGATGTCGCTGAAGCGCAGCAGGATGGGCGTGTCCAGGCCGCGCTTGAGGAGGTCGTCGATCAGGGTCTTCAGATCGATGTGCGGGCCGTCGGGTCCCCGCGGGGTGACGATGAGGTGTCCGGCCGGGCTCAGGGTGAAGTAGCCCGCGCCCCACGCGGCGACCTTGTAGAGATCCAGGCTGTCCGCCACGGTCCAGCGGTGATCGGCGAGGTTGGCCATCGTCGTTCCAGGCAACGGTTGCAGCCGCGGTCCCCGGCAAGCGCACGCGGCCTGCCCGGCCGGCATATGATAGCCCCCGCCGGCGGCATTGGAAGGGCAATCCGCCGCCTGCGGTTTTCGCTACCGGCCGCACGATTCACGCCTATACTTGTGGCCATGGACGCCACCGCGCTCATCCTCGCGGCCGGGGGTCGCGGCCTTCGCTTCGGCGGCGCGTGCTTGAAGACGCTGGTCGCGCTGGAGGGGGAGCCGGTCGTGCGGCGCGCGCTGCGCGCGTTTGCCGGGCGGGTCGCACACACGGTGCTCGTCGTGCCGGCCGGGTGCGAGGCGGCGTTCGCCGCGGCGGTCGGGGACGTCTCGGGCGCGCTCGAGATCGTGGCCGGCGGCGCGCGACGGCAGGACTCGGTGGCGGCGGGGCTCCGCGCCCTGCCCACCGGCGCGGCGTGGGTGCTGGTGCACGATGCGGCCCGACCGCTCGTCGCCCCGGAAACGGTGGCGGCGGTGCTCGCGGCGGCGCGGGCGCACGGCGCGGCGATTCCCGTGGTGCCCGTGGACTCGACCTTGAAGGCGGTCGCTCCGGACGGCCGCGTCCGCCACACCGTGGCGCGCGAGGAGCTCTGTCTGGTCCAGACGCCGCAGGGGTTTCGCCGCGATCTCCTCGAGGCGGCACTGGCGCGCGCGGGCGGCGCGGACCGGACCTTCACCGACGAGTCGGCGCTGCTGGAGGACGCGGGCTTCGCGGTGATGACCGTGCCCGGCGATCCCTTCAACCGGAAGATCACCACTTCCGCCGATCTGGCCTGGGCGGCGAGCTGGCTGCGTGCGGGCGGGCTCCGGGCGGCGGCGACGGGAGCGGTCTGATGGGCTGGCGCGTGGGGCTCGGCTGGGATCTCCACCGGCTGGAGGCGGGGCGCCCGCTGGTGCTGGGCGGCGTGGCGATCCCGCACGACCGCGGCGCGGTGGGGCACTCCGATGGCGACGCGCTGCTGCACGCGATCGTCGATGCGTTGCTGGGCGCGGCCGGGCTGGGGGATATCGGCGAGCTGTTCGACGATCGTGACCCCGCCCACCGGGGGCGGCCGAGCGGCGAGTTCGTGGCGGCGGTGCGGGCGCGGCTGGCCGCGAGCGGGTTGCGGGTGGCCGGCGTGGACACCGTGATCGTCCTCGAGCGCCCGCGCCTCGGGCCCCACAAGGCGGCGATCCGCGCGCGGCTCGCCGAGCTGCTCGGTCTGGAGCCGGACCGGGTGGGGGTCAAGGCCAAGACGCACGAGGGGGTGGACGCGCTGGGCACGGGCGACGCGGTCGCCGCCCACGCCGTGGTGCTGCTTGAGGACGCGGCCCCGCCGGGAGCCGAGACGTGCGCCGGTTGAGCACGCTCCACCTGAACACGGAGCGCACGTGGCGGGGCGGGGAGCGCCAGACGCTCTACCTCGCCGAGGGCCTGTGCGCTCGCGGCCATCTGGCGCGCGTCCTCTGCCGGGCCGACAGCGAGCTGGGCCGGCGCGCGCGCGCGAGCGGGCTCGAGGTGATCGAGATGACGGTGCACGGCGAGCTGGACGTGGTGGCGGGCTGGCGCATCGCCCGCCATGTGCGGCGGGAAGGCTACGACATTCTGCACATGCATACCTCCCACGCGCACGGGCTGGGGATTCTGGCCTCCGCGCTGTGCCGTGGACCCCGGCGCGTGGTCCACCGGCGGGTGGACTTCTCCATCTTCCGCAACCGCCTCAGGATCAGCCGCTTCAAGTACCGCCTGGGCGTGGACCGCTACGTGGCGATTTCCGCAGCGGTCAAGGCGGCAATGGTCGCGGACGGCATTGCGGCCGAGCGCATCGCGGTGGTGCCGAGCGGCGTCGACACGGCGCGCCTGGACCGGATCGAGGAGAGCCCGGCGGCGGTCCGGCGCGTGCTCGGCCTGGAGCTCGACTGGCCCGTGGTCGGCTGCGTGGCGCATCTGGCGTGGCACAAGGGGCAGGAGTTCCTGGTGCGCGCCGCGCCGCGGCTGATCGCGCGCGTGCCCGAAGTGCGGATCCTGATCGTCGGGGAGGGCCCCCGCCGCGCCGCGCTCGAGGCCGAGATCCGCGCGCTCGGCGTAGGGGACCGGGTGCGACTCACCGGGTTTCGCGCCGACGTGCTGGCGCTGGTGCGGGCGCTGGACGTGCTGGCGATGCCGAGCGTGATGGAGGGCCTGAACACCACGCTGCTCGACGCGCAGGCCCTGGGGATCCCGGTGGTGGCCACGCGCGTGGGCGGCATTCCCGAGGCCGTGGCCGACGGGGAAGGGGGCGTTCTGGTGCCGCCACGCGATCCGGCGGCGCTCGCCGAGGCGCTGGCCGACCTGTGCGCGGACCCGGCGCGGCGCGCGGCGCTCGGCCAGCGGGGCCGGGCCTGGGTGCGCGAGCGGTTCAGCGTGGACCGCATGGTCGAGGGCGTCCTGGCCGTGTACCGCGAATTGGTGGAGTGAGGAGCGAACCGCATGAAGGCGCGGCGGGTTTCCCTCGACGCCTACCTCCGGCGGATGATGCCCTTCCTGCTGCGGTACTGGAAGGTGCTGGTGGGCCTGATGCTCGCCGCGCTGCTCTACTCGGTGGGCTCCTACGCGCGGGTGTTCCTGGCCAAGCCGTTCATCGAGAAAGTGTTCCGGACGCCGGAGTCGTCCGCGGAGGTTGTGCCCGGCGCGGCGCCGGCGCCGACAGCGGCGGCCGCGCCGCCGCCCGCGCCCAAGGCGCTGCAATACGTGCCCGAAGCGTGGCGCGACGTGCGCTGGGTGCGGATCGTGGCGTCGTTCTTCGAGAAGGACGTCGTCATCGAGGGCACCAACGTGCACGACTACTTCTACGTCATGTGTCTGTGCATGCTGGCCCTCTCGGTGTTCCTCGGCGTCGGCATGTTCCTGCAGATCCTGCTCGGGCGCTACGTGACCAATGCCGTGACCGTGGATCTGAGGAACTACACCTACCAGACGCTGCTGCGGCACGAGGCCGGGTTCTTCGACGAGAAGCGCAGCGGCGACCTGCTCGCACGGGTGACGGCCGACCTGGATATGGCGCGCCGCGCCCTGGACGAGGTGGCCAGCAACTTTCTCGACAAGCCGATCCAGATCCTGGCGGGACTGGCCTACTGCCTCACCCTCTCCTGGGAGCTGAGCATCATCTGCTTCATGGTGCTGCCGATCTTCCTCGTCCCGGTGGCCGTGCTCGCGCGCAAGGTCCGCAAGGGTGCGACGGCGCGGCAGGCGCGGCTGGGCGACCTGACGGATGCCATGGTGCAGACGTTCAGCGGTATCCGTATCATCAAGGCGTTCCGGCTGGAGACGCTCTCGCGCGACGACTTCTCGGCCAAGAACCGGCAGTTCTTCCGGAAGGACATGTCGGTCGCTCGGGCGCGCGCGCTGAGCCGCGCCAGCACCGACATGCTCTACACCGCGGTCTTCGCGCTCCTCCTGATGATCCTCGGCGGCTGGTTCATCTCCGCCCACGGCGACATCGGCTTCGGTGGACCCGGGAACATCCTCGCGTTCTTCCTGGCGCTCGGGGTGATGTACCAGCCGCTCAAGCTCCTGGTCAAGGCCTACAACGTCTTCCAGGAGTCTGCGGCCGGTGCCGAGCGGCTGTTCGAGATCACGGACCACGAGCCGGCCGTGAAGGAGCGGCCGGGTGCGGTGGTCCTCGAGAGGGTCGAGCAGGGCATCCGGTACCGGGGCGTCCGGTTCCGCTACAAGGTCGACGAGGTGCTGCACGGGATCGACCTCGAGGTGCCGGTGGGGACGACGCTGGCTGTGGTGGGCCCGAGCGGTGCGGGCAAGTCCACGCTCCTCGATCTGTTGCCCCGGTTCTACGATGTGACCGAGGGCGCCGTGGAGATCGACGGGCGCGACGTGCGCGACTACACGCTCGAGAGCCTCTACCGCAACATCGCGGTCGTGCAACAGGATCCGTTCCTCTTCAACACCTCGATCCGCGGGAACATCCGGCTGGGCCGGCCCGGCGCCAGCGACGCCGAGGTCGAGGCGGCGGCCGCCGCCGCCCAGGTGGCGACCTTCGTCGCGCTGCTGCCCAGCGGATACGACACGCCGTGCGGCGAGCGCGGCGCCATGCTGAGCGGCGGCGAGCGCCAGCGAATCACGATCGCCCGGGCCATGCTGAAGGACGCGCCGATCCTGCTGCTCGACGAGGCGACGAGCTCGCTCGACACGGGATCCGAGCGCGCCGTGCAGCAGGCCCTCGACACCCTCATGAAGGGGCGCACGACGCTCGTGATCGCCCACCGGCTGAGCACGGTCCGGCATGCCGACCGGATCGTGGTCCTCAAGGAAGGCCGGATCGTGGAGACCGGCACGCACGCCGAGCTGCTGGCGCTCGACGGACTCTACGCGCAGCTCCACCGGTTGCAGCATCCCGAAGCTGCGAGCGAAGCGGGCGATGCCGCCGCGCCGGGGCGGTCGCACGCGGGGTGATCGCGGATCCGGGCGGACTGCGCCCGCGGGGTTTCCTGGGGTCAGGCGCCAGACGTTGCAGGCGGTCGAGCACGAGCACGATGAAGAATCGTGCGGGTGCGGGTGACGCGCGCGGAGGGCGCGCGCGGAGGTGGCGCGGGCGGACTGCGCCCGCGGGGCGCCCGCGGGGATCAGGCCTCGGCGCCGGGCTCGGGGTCTTCCGGGGTCGGACCGGCGAAGTCCACGCCGTCCACCTCGAGGCGCAGGCTCAGGTAGATGAGCGAGCCGGCGCCGAACAGATAGGCCGCCACGAATCCGCCGGTGACCAGCCGCGCCACGGCAAGCACAATGTCCTGCAAGACGGCGGCGACGCTGCTCAGGCCCGCGGGGTGCGCGCCGGCAGGCAGCAAGCCGTAGAGCGTGGGCATCCCGTGGACGACCCAGGGCAGCAGCCCGGTGCCGACGTAGCCGATACCGCAGGCGAACACGACCACCTTGAAGAGATCCCAGACGAACAGGAACGGCCGCGCGAAGGCGTAGCCGATCGCCCGGGCGGCGCAATCGAGCAGCGATCCCTCCCGGCAGGCCAGCGCGGCGGGAAGGAAGAAGTAACCCACCGGAAACGCGGCCAGCGCCACGGCCGTCGCCAGCATGGCGAGCAGCAGCAGCACGGGGGCGGACAGCAGGTAGAGGCCGGTCCCGAGCGCCGGACCCACCGCGGGCAACCGCCCGATCAGGGTCACCACCAGCAGGGGTGCGCCGAGCACCAGGAACACGCCGACGGCGAGCCCCAGGAAGGCCAGCGCCTGGCGCGACCGGCAAGCGGCAAACCCCAGCGCCGTCCGCACTCCCATCGGCTGGTTCTCGGAGACGCGACGGATCACCGTGCGGCTGATCGCGGCGCCGACGAGCGCCCACAGGGCGATCTCGATCAGCAGGGTGGCGAACCAGTGCGTCGGGGCAGACCAACCCCAGGCGGTGAACACGAAGCCCGTGGCCTGAAGCGGCGGCCAGAGCGAGGCGGACAGGAACCCCGAGGACGTATCGGGGCGCAGGCCGATTGCCTGAAGCAGGTAGACGGCGATCGATGCCGCCACCACGCCGAGGATTCCGAGCGTGAGCGCGGTGCCTTCCAGCGGGACCTGGAAAACGTTGTGAAGCGTCAGAGCCCTGGAGCGCGAGCGGGTCATAGCGACGTTCCGGCTGTCCTCCACGTCACGATCCTGTGCGGCCCGGACTTCCTCGCACGGCGAGACCTCCCCAATCCGCTTCGCGAGCGTCGGCTGTCGAGCGCCCCGCAAATGTAGCAGCACCGCAGGCTGACAGCCGACGGGTATTCGCTGGGGGCCGCGGGCAGAGCCCGCACCATGCGTCGTATTGTAGTCGGGCCGCCGGCCGGCCCCGCGAGAAAAATCCGTGGTTTTGCAGCGCGGGCGTTGCGGCTCGCCGGGCTCGGGAGCGCGCCCTTCCCGCGCCGGCCGTCTCCGGGTCTTGACTTTCCGCCGGGCGTCCGTATAGTGCTGGGCAGAGAACCCCAGCGCTTCTGGCCCGGGGGTGGCGCCTGCCGCCGGCCGGGGCCGGAGCCGGGACTCGGGAGCGGAAGTAATTCAGTGGTAGAATGTCGGCTTCCCAAGCCGAATGTCGCGGGTTCGAATCCCGTCTTCCGCTCCATGGCGTTGCTCTGAGCGGCATCCGGCGCCCGAGGCCGCCCGCTGCGGAGGTCAAGTCCTCCGGGCCCTCTTCCCGAAGAGGACCACGGCGGTGGACACCGGCGGTGACGTCGCCGGCCGCCGCCCGCGTGACCCACCCGCCTCTCGGCCGTGCAACCCGCCCGGGTTGCACCGCCTAGCGACGGGCCGAAGGGTGGTGAGACCCATGGATCGGTCCAAGCTGGCCGAATGCGAGGGGTATCTCGGCTACCGTTTCGCCCGCCTGGAGCGCCTCGAGCAGGCGCTCACGCACGCCTCCACCAAGACGCCCGACCACCCGAGCAACGAGCGGCTCGAGTTTCTCGGCGACTCGGTGCTCGGGCTGGTGATCAGCCACTATCTGTACGCGCTGTTCCCGGACCATCCGGAGGGCCAGCTCACCAAGATCAAGTCGGTGGTGGTCAGTACACCGACGCTGGCCCGTGCGAGCCGGGCGTGCCGGCTGGATCACTTCATGTCGGTGGGCAAGGGGGTGACGGCCACCCGGGTCCTGCCCGACTCCCTGCTTGCGGACGTGTTCGAGGCGGTTGTGGCCGCGCTCTACATCGATGGCGGCCTCGAGGAAGCCCGGGCTTTCGTGCTGCGCCACCTGGAGAGCGAGATTGCCCGGGTGGTGCGCAATCGTCATGCGAAGAACTACAAGTCGCTGCTGCAGCACCTCACGCAGCGGACGTTCGCTGAGACGCCACGCTACCGGGTCGTCGCCGAGCAAGGCCCCGATCACCACAAGAAGTTCCGGGTGATGGCCCAGGTCGGTGACCGGGAGTTCGGCCCGGGACTGGGCAACAGCAAGAAGGAGGCCGAGCAGCGTGCGGCGCGCAAGGCGCTGCTGGATCTCTGCCGGGAAAGCCGGCCCGCGGAATCCGCTTCCGGGGTGTGAGCGCGGCCCGCTGGCCGGTCTGCCGGTGGGGCTGTAACCTTGTGCCATGACTGCCCGTACGACCTCCACGGTCTCGCTGGTCGACCTCCTCGCGGACGACCCCCGCATCACGGCCGTGGCGCAGGCGCTCGCCGCGGGCGCTTCCCGGTTCCTGGGCGGCCTCTGGGGCTCGGCCGCGGCGCTGGTGGCGGGGCTGCTGTTCCGTCAGGTCCGGCGCCAGGCCGTCCTCGTCGTGGCCTCGCTCGAGGAGACCCGCGACGCGCTGGAGGACCTGCAGACATTCGGGCTGGCCGGCGAGGATCCGCTCCTGCTGCCCCCGCTCGCCACCGCGGAGCGCGCCGCCGCCGGCTTCGATGCGGCGGCGTTCGCGGCGCGCCTCGTGGTGCTGCGCGAGCTCTTCATGAATCCACACCCGCGCCTGATCGTCGCTCCCATCGACGCCCTGCTGGGTCCCATGGTGCCGCGCGACCGCTTCGCCGAGACCGTGGTGCGCGTGCGTCCGGGGGAGTCGCTGGACCCCGCGGCCTTCCTCCGCCGCCTGCTCGACCGGGAGTTCCTGCGGGTGGCGCGCGTGGAAGCGGCCGGCGAGGTGTCGCTTCGCGGAGACGTGCTCGATGTGTATCCGTGGGGGGCGCGCCGTCCGATCCGCATCGAGCTCTTCGACGACGAGGTGGAGGAGATCCGCGAGTTCGATCCCGAGACCCAGCGCAGCATCGCCCGCGTCACGATGGTGCGGTTTCCGGCGGCGCGTGCCGCCGACTTCCGGCGGGAAGGCGCGGCGGCCGCCCGCGCGTTCCTGGAGTTTCTGCCGCCCAGGTCCTTGCTGTTCCTCCGGGATGTGGACCGGCTCGCCGAGCGCGTGGCCGGGGTCCGGGGCGCGGAGACGGCAGTCTTCGGTGCGGACACGGACGCGGTGCGCGTGCGGCTGGCGGCGATGCCGCTGCCGGCCGGGGCGGGGATCATCAACTTCCGCACCACCAGCGTCGACGTGCTCGGCCGCACCCCGCGCTGGCCCGCCTCCCTGGCTCTGTCCCAGACGCTCGAGACGGTCAAGCGGCTGCTCGGCCGCAACCACCAGGTGCACGTCTACACGCCGGGTGAGGGCGAGCCGCAGCGGCTCAAGGAAGTCCTGGCCGAGCGGCTTCCCGAAGCGGTCGGGCGCGTCCACTTCGCTGCCGGCCGGCTCGCCGTCGGCTTCCAGCTACGCGACGCCGGGGTGGCCGCGCTCTCGCACGACGAGTTCCTGGTTCGCCAGCGGGGCGCGGCGGAGGCGCCGCCGGAGCGCCCGGGCGTACTGCGGACCCGGCCGATCCGGGACTTCCTGGAACTCGCGGAGGGCGAGCTGGTCGTGCACGCCACCCACGGCATCGGCCGCTTCCTGGGGCTTGACGTGCTCGAGCGCGCCGGCGTGGCCGAGGAGTTCCTCGCGATCGAGTACCGGGATGCCGCGCGCCTCTACGTGCC
>JAFGQW010000190.1 GCA_016935485.1 Planctomycetota bacterium
ATCGCGTCGATCGCGCGGCTCAGGTGCCCGATGTCGACCGGCGGGAGCGCCGCTGGAACCGACAGCGGACCGCGCTGGATCGGCGCGAGCGCAACCTTGCCGGCGGCGGCATCCCGCGCCAGACGGATCGCGCTCGCGACGAGGTCATCGGCGACCTCCTCGCGGATGAGCCCGTACTGGACGGCCTTCGGCCCAGACAGAGGCCGTCCGGTGCGGAGCAGCTCGGCCGCGCGCTCGAGCCCGATCAGCCGCGGCATCCGCTGCGTCGCTCCGGCGCCGGGGATGATGCCGAGGTTTGGCTCGGGCTGGCTCACCGCGACCTTCAGCCCCTCCCGGCACAGCCGCGCCGAGCACGCCATGGCGAGCTCGTTGCCGCCGCCGAGCGCCATGCCGTTGAGCGCGCAGATTACGGGCTTGCCGAGGTTCTCGATCATCTCGAGCGGCTTCTTCGAGGCCTCGCAGGTGCGCAGCGCTGCCTCGGGCTCGGCGTTGTCCGCCAGGTAGTTGATGTCCGCGCCCGACACGAAGGCCTTGGTGCCGAAGCCGGTGATCACCGCGCCGCGGATCGCGGGGTCCTTGCCGATGGCGTCGATGTGGCGGGCAAGCTGGGCGAAGACATCGCCGTTCAGGGCATTGAGCACCTTCGGCCGGCGGATCGTGAGCACCGCGATGCCGTCGCGATCGTGCCGCAGCACGACGTCGATCTCCCACGGGGTGCCCGCGCGGGCGCGCTCCTCGAGACAGCGCGGCAGGACGAATTCGGGGTGGTCCGCGCGGTAGTTCTCCACGAGCTCGAGCGCGCGCGCCGGGCCGTCGCGGTTCATCATCCGGAAGGGCGGCGCGATGTCGAGCCCGAGCTCGAGCGCCATCTCGAGGTCGGCGACGTTGCTGATTCCGCTATCCAGGATCTGGCCCACGAGCCCGTAGTACGCACCCTTGAGCGCGTCGCCGAGCTCGCCTTCGCGCTCGGGCGGGAGCTGGACCTTCTCGCCGCGGCCGGGCACGTCCCACGGCTCGCCGCTACGGAGAGCCTCCTTGAGCAGGCGGGGCGAACCCCACCACGGGCCGAATCGCTCGCGCATATGATCGAGCCCATGGTCGGTGAGCGGGTTGCCACCGGTCAGGTTGTGCGCGGTGAACGGCCCGACCGTGAGACCGAGTGTACGGCAGGCGACCGCGTCCACCTCGCGGGTCGTGCCGCGGCCGACCTCCACCAGCAAGGCCGCCGCCTTGAGCAGCCCCTCGAAGATGGGGTCGATCGCGTAGCCGTAGCGGCTGCCGACCTGGATAGGCACCTTGCCGATCGCCTCGTAGAGCCCCATCATCGTCTCGGTCACGGCGGGATCCGTGTCCCGCGCGGGGACGACCTCGACGAGCGGATTGCGCTCGGCGGGGAAGAAGTAGTGGGTCACCAGGCAGCGGCTGCGGTCGGTGAAGGGCGCGAAGATCACCTCGGGCTCGAGGTGCGAGGAGTTGGAGGCGAAGATCGCGTCCGGCGCGGCGAGCTCGCGGACCTGCTGGAAGATGCGCGCCTTCAAGGCCTCGTTTTCGGTCGCCGCTTCGACGACGAGATCCACGTTGGCGAGCGCGGCATAGTCGCCGGTGAAGGTGACGCTCGCCAGCAGGGCCTCGGCCATCTCGGGGGAGAAGGCGCCGGACTCCACGCCGCGGGCCACCTTCTTCTGGAGCTTGGCCTCGCCGCGCTGGAGCGCCTCGGGCGCGACATCCACGACGACCGTGCGCACGCCGTCGGCGTGGAAGACCTTCGCGAAATGGAGCGCGATGTCGGGGCCGATCTGTCCCGAACCGATCACCCCGACCTTCTCGATCCGGAGCCCCCGGAAGCCATAGGCCATGCCGCACCTCCCGTGCTGTGCCCGAGACCGCTGGTGGAGGCGCGGTCGGGGGCGGTGGACAGAATCTGGCGTCCGGCGTGCGGTGGTTCCGAGGACCCGCGGCGCCGGTCGGGACGCCTGGACGGAAGCTGCTGCCCAGTATCGCGATTTTCCCGCGGACTGCAAGAAGGTGGTTCGGGTCCGGGCGGAGATCGCGGCGCGTGCTTGATTTCAGCCGGGAAATGGCGGACACTTCGATGCGTTTCATTCGGGCATGAACCGGAGGTCCCCCGATGCTGAGTACCCTGGACGTGATCGAAGGGGTCGGCGTTCGCGAGAAGGTGAGGAAGAGCCGGCTTCCCGCGCGGCTGGATCTCCTGCAGAGCGCCACGGGGCTCTTCCTCGCGCTCTTCATGTGGGCGCACATGGCGTTCGTGGCGTCGATCCTCATCGGCAAGGACGCCATGTACACGGTCACCAAGTTCTTCGAGGGGAAGTACCTCTTCGGCCAGTCCTATCCGTGGCTGGTGTCGATCGTGGTCGCGGGCGTGCTCACGATCTTCATCGTGCATGCGGCGCTCGGGATGCGGAAGATGCCGAGCAGCTACCGGCAGTACCGGGCGTTTCGGGCGCACATGCGCATGATGCGGCACGACGACACGAGCCTGTGGTTCGTGCAGGCCTACACAGGGTTTGCGATGTTCTTCCTCGGCTCGGTGCATCTTTACATCATGCTCTCGGGGCCGGACAAGATCGGTCCTTATGCGTCGGCCGATCGCGTGTTCAGCGGCTGGATGTGGCCGCTCTACCTGTTGCTGTTGCTCGCGGTGGAGTTTCACGGCGGCATCGGACTCTACCGGCTGGCGGTGAAGTGGGGCTGGTTCGAGGGCAAGGACCCGGCGCGGAGCCGGGCGCGGCTCAAGCACGTCAAATGGGGCATCACCGGCTTCCTGCTTGCGCTGGGGCTGCTGACGCTCGCGGCTTACCTGAAGATCGGCTACGAACACCGCCACCGCGTGGGCGAGCGCTACCCGCCGGCGGGGATCACTGCGCCGGCCGACCCGGCGGGGAGTGCCGCGCCCGCTGCCCCGGCCGCTCCGGGGATCCGGTAGGGGGGAGGCGCGCGATGGAGATTCTCTACACGGACGTGCTGGTGATCGGGGGCGGGCTGGCCGGGCTCAGGACCGCCGTGGGCGTGAAGAGCCGGGGGCACGAGGCGGTGGTGCTCAGCCTCTGCCCGGCCAAGCGGTCCCACTCGGCGGCGGCGCAGGGCGGGATGCAGGCGAGCCTTGGCCAGACCATCAAGGGGGCGGGCGACAACGAGGACGTGCACTTCGAGGACACGGTGAAGGGGAGCGACTGGGGCGCCGACCAGCAGGTGGTGCGGATGTTCGTGAACACGGCACCCAAGGCGGTGCGCCAGCTTGCGGCCTGGGGCGTGCCGTGGAACCGGGTCGCGCGGGGCGAGCGCGAGGTGGTGATCAACGCCGAGCGAGTGAAGATCCGCGAGCGCGACGAGGCGCACGGCCTGATCACGGCGCGCGATTTCGGCGGCACCAGGAAGTGGCGCGCCTGCTACACGTCGGATGGCACCGGCCACACCATCCTGTTCACGCTCGGCGACCGCGCGATCGCGGAGGCCATTCCGGTGCACGAGCGCCGCGAGGCGCTGGCGCTGATCCATGACGGGCGGCGCTGCTACGGCGCGATCGTGCGCGATCTGATCACGGGGCGGCTCCAGGCGTACGTGGCCAAGGCCACGGTGCTCGCTACGGGTGGCTACGGGCGGATCTACGCGGTGTCGACCAATGCGGTGATCTGCGAGGGCACGGGCATCGCGCTCGCGCTCGAGACCGGCGTGGCGGCGCTCGGCAACATGGAGGCGGTGCAGTTTCACCCGACGGCGATCGTGCCGGTCGGCATCCTGACGACCGAGGGGTGCCGCGGCGACGGCGGGCTCCTGAAGGACGTGGATGGTTACCGGTTCATGCCCGACTACGAGCCGGAGAAGAAGGAGCTCGCCTCGCGCGACGTGGTTTCGCGGCGGATGACCGAGCACATCCGCAGGGGCAAGGGCGTGAAATCGCGCTACGGCGACCATCTCTGGCTCGACATCACGCTGCTCGGTCGCGAGCACATCGACAGGAACCTCCGCGAGGTGAGGGACATCTGCCACTACTTCCTGGGGATCGACCCGGTCAAGGACTGGATTCCGGTGCGCCCCACGCAGCACTACTCGATGGGGGGGCTCCGGACGGATCACCGGGGCGAGAGCCCGACGCTGAAGGGGCTGTTCGCAGCGGGCGAGGCGGCGTGCTGGGACATGCACGGGTTCAACCGGCTGGGGGGCAACTCCGTGGCCGAGACGGTGGTGGCCGGGATGATCGTCTCGGAGTTCATTGCCGACTGGTGCGATGCGCCCGAGAGCGAGATCGACATCTCCACGGGCGCGATCCGGGAGTTCCACCGGCGGGAGAGCGCGAAGATCGAGGCGCTGCTGGACTCCGGCGGCAACGAGAGCGCGCCGGCGCTGCGGGCGCGGATGGAGGAGATCCTGATGGACAAGGTAGGGATCTTCCGCAACGGGCCCGCGCTCCAGGAGGCGGTGGACGAGCTCGAGGAGCTGGTCGCGCGGAGCCGGAAGATCGGGCTGCGGACGCGGGCGCGGCACGGCAACCCGGAGCTCGAGAACGCCTACCGCGTGCAGAAGATGCTGAAGATC
>JAFGQW010000191.1 GCA_016935485.1 Planctomycetota bacterium
CCGGGTAGTGCTGGTCGGTCAGCACGACGAACCCGGCGCTGGGCGCCCAGCAGTCGATCTCGACGCGGTCGGGTGCGTAGTGGACGATGGCGACGCGTGCGGGATCGCCCGCGGAGCTTGCCTGCACCGCCGTCCACGGGCCGGGCGGCGGCGGTTCCTCGAGCACCACCGTGCGCAGCGGATCGAGCGCAGGGTCGAGGAGCGCGGCGAGCGCGCGCCGGCCGTGCTCTCCGGGCTCCAGCCGGTAGCGAGGCGTGAAGCGGGCGCGCGCCAGGCGATGGGGGTTCTCGTAGACGGCCATCTCGGAGTCGGTGAACGCGGGGCGCAGCAGGAGCCCCGGGCCGGTCTTGGCGGGCAGCGCGGCGAGCTCCTCGTCGCGGCGCGTGTCCTTCTCGACGGCCAGGTACTTGACGCCCATGTAGTCGAACAGGCGGGAGTTGCGATAGGTCGACTCGGAGAGCACCAGAGGATGATTGCCCGAGAACCCCACCGGCGGGTCGTCGGCGCCGTGGCTGAGCAGGTAGGTGAAGCGCGCATACCGCTCCAGGGTCATGGCCTCGTAGTCCATGCACGCGAGGTAGCCGTCGAGGAGGCCGATCTTGGCGGGGAGGTGGTTGTAGAGGCGACCGCCGCCGCGCTGCAGGTAGACCCGGTCGTGGCCGGCGTGCTCGCGGAGAAAGCGACGCCCCTCGGCAAGCGCCGAGAAAGGGGCCGGATCGGCGCTGGGGTGAAGCACGAAGTTGCGGTTCCGGAAGAAGATGTCGGTGGTGACGATGAGGAGTGCGATCGCGGCAATCGCCGCGCGAAGCCGGGGTCCGGCCGGCACGAGCAGCGCGAGCCCGCCCCCCGCCCCGGCCAGGATCAGCGCGACGGCAGGCGGCAAGCTGGCGGGGTCGAGCTGGCCGCGCGCGCGCATTGCCACCGCCGCGGCGATCCAGAGGCCGGCCACCGCCGGGACGACGAGCCGCAGCCGGAGGCGCCGCCGCCGGTCCGCCGCGCTCGTGCGCCAGAGTCCATCGGCGCCGAGCGCGACGAGCACGGCCGCGCAGAGGGCGGTCAGCGCGAGAAAGCGCCGCGGATAGCGGAACATGTCGCCGCCGGGACCGTAGCGGTGGAAGAGCGGGAAGAGCGGGGCGTTCTCGCCTACGGCGAGCAGGATCGAGACGAGGGCGGCCGCCCCGAAGAAGACGGCAATCCCGCGCCGGCGGGTGACCAGCGGTCCGAGGACGGCGAGAATCAGGATGGAGGTGCCGAGGTAGGGGTAGCCGCGGAAGTAGTACTCGCCGACGCGGCGCCGGGGGTCCGGCTCGGTGGGCCGGTTCAGCGGATCGAGGAGCGTGGCGAGATACTCGCCGAGGCCGAGCGGGCGCACCGGCTGCGTTTCGGCGAGCGTGAGACCGCCGGGCGGGCGGAGACTTCGGCACGAGAGCTCCGCGGCCGGGAGCAGGATGACGGCGGCGATGCCGAGCGCGAGAGCGCCGGCGACGAGACCGGCCGGGACGCGCTCCCTGAGGAAGCCCCGCCACCCGATCCGGGCCACCGCGCGCCAGACGAGGAACGGCACGAGGAGGTAGACGGCGTAGAGCGTTCCCTGCAGGAATCCCGCGAGACTCTGGATCCCGACGCCGAGCGCAAGGAGCGCCATGCGATCCCAGCCGCCGTTGCGGGCCCAGCGGTCGCCGAGCGCGAAGAGCAGGGGAACGGACGCGAGCGCCTGGAAGAGCGACGGGTGCCACAGCGCGAAGACGAGCAGTCCCGAGAAGGCGTAGACCACCGCGCCGAGCCCGGCGGCGGGGCGCGCCAGGCCGAGCCCGCGGACCAGGCGGTAGGTGCCCCACAGGGCGATGGCGAAGTGGAGGAGGCAGGTCACCGTGAGCGCTGCGCCCACGCCGAGGAACAGGAACGGGAAGTTGAGCGGGTAGAAGATCCCGAACAGGTGGGAGCCCATGGCGGGGAAGCCGACGGCGCGATACGGATCCCAGAGCGGCAGCGTGCCGCCGCGGAGCATGCCGAAGTAGCCGTGGAGCGACGGGTAGTAGAGCCGGTAGACATCGTAGTGGATGAAACCAACCGGCGTGCGCTCCAGCTCGCTATCCGGAACCAGCGCGGGATTGGCGAAGAAGCCGAACCAGAAGAGGGCGGGAAGCGCCACCAGGAGCAGCGCACTCACCCGCCGGGTCGATCGCCGGGAAATCACGGCACGACGCGCCTCACGATGCGCAGGTTGGAGAAATCGAACACGTCGCCCCTTCCGTCCCCGGCCGGGCCGGGCAGGGCCTCCACCCAGAGGACGACCTCGTGTCCCGCGCCGGCGCCGAGATCGACTTCCTGGTCGAGGAGCGCAAGCGGCGGCCGGTCGCGTCCGACGTGCTCCGAGTAGAGCACCGCCGGCGCCTCCATGGCAGGGCTTTGCATGCGGATCTGGAACGTGACCCCGTCGGAACCGCTGGTCCACGCGTCGGGATGGACGATGCTGCTGAAGCGGAGAAACGCGCCGTCCGGAAGGGTCAACCGGAACCGGACAGTCGCCGGGGTCGTGTAGCCGAACAGCAGCTTGTGCGTCTCGTCACGGATCGCCGCGAGCTCGAGCCGCCGGGTTGCCGTCTGCATGCCCTCGACCGTCTCCACGTCCGGCTGCCTTGCGGCCACCATCTCGTGGAGGTCCAGGAACGGCTCGAGGTGCCGCTCGAGACGAACCGTGCGCGGCGCGCCGTACGCCAGGCGGTAGACCGGCCGCCCCGGAAACCGGCGCACCAGCTCGGCGGAGTTGCGGTCGCGCGCGTAGACCGGCCGGTCGGGAGGGAGCGCGGGGTGAAGACCCCCGAATCCGAACTGGCTGAAGGCGGCGTCGTCGCACAGGACCAGCGCGTTGCCGATGGGGTGGCTCGCGACGGTGGCGGCGACCCGGTCGGGGCCGGCGCCCATCAGCCGGGCGTTGAACTGCATGGCTCCCGCCAGGTTGGGCAGGGCGGGCAGGAAGAGCAAGATCACGAGCGCTGCTCCGGGCACGCCCGCGAACGCGCCGGTGCGAACGCGCCGCCATCGGACCAGCCCGCGGGCCACGAGCAGGGCTGCGAACGGGACGCACGAGAACACCATCCGCGGTCCGAGCACGAAATCGGAGAAAGGGTAGACGAAGAAGGCGGCCACCGGGGCGGCGGCGAGCCCCAGGACGAGCGCGTCGAAGGGGCTGCGCCGCGTGGCGAAGAAGGAGCGCAGCAGCAGCAGGACGGCCGGCACCGACGTGCCGAGCCCGAAGACGTGGAGGCCGATCAGATGGTGGCCCGTCTGCTTGATCGCATCGCCGAGCGTGAACTCGTGCACGACCGCGTTCATCTCGCGCAGCCCGAAGCCGAGCTTGTAGAGCGGTCCCTGGCTGATGTGGTAGCCGAGCAGGAGCGGATGGCCGTTGGTTTTCAAGTTGTAGTAGAGCAGGAACACAACCGGCGGGGCCGCGGCGAGCAGCGCGAGGAGACCCGTCTGGAAGCCCGGCCGCCGGCCCCGGGCGGCGGCGACCAGGAGCGCCAGCGCCGCAACGGCGGCCACGGCGAGCGCGGGATACGGCCGGATGATCAAGGCGTAGCCGAACGCGCCGCCGGCGACGAGCGCCCAGCCGGGCGCGCCGCCGCGCAGCAGGTGCGCGACGCCGAGCGTGCCGAGCAGGAGGAACACCGCGCAGCTGGTATGCGACATGTGGCTGCCCGCCATCAGGTGCAGGTAGGGGGCGGCCAGCCCGATCAACCCGGCCACGCGACCGGTTCGCTCGCCCCAGAGCGTGCGGGCGACGGCATGGAGCAGGAGTGGCAGCAGCGCGCCCAGCACCGGTCCGACCAGCCAGGAAGCGCCCAAGAGCAGCCCGCCGGCCAGCAGCAACGGATGGCCGGGCGGGTAGTGGGAGTACCAGCGGCCGTCCTGGATGATCATGTAGAGGAACTCGAAGGCCCGCGGCACGGGGGGGGCCGGGGCGGTGAAGGACCCCTCGAGGTAGATGCGGGCCTGGAAGACCTGGTCCAGGGTGTCGACGATCGCGGGCCGAAACCCGAAGACCGCGCCGGCGACCGCGAGGTTCAGGACGAGACCGACGGCAAAGAGCAGCAACCGCCAGCGTCCCGCCGGGAGACCCAGGACCCCCTGCCAGGCGCGGGCGAGCCAGCGGCTCGAGCCGCTGCGGCTCGCCCAGGCGGCCCCGGGTCCGAGCGCGAGCAGGAACCCGGTGAGCCCGAGGGCCAGGCTGAGCGCCAGAATGGCGCTGCTCAGACTCAGCGGAATCATGGAGTAGGCGACGAGCAGGGCCGTGGCTCCTCGAGCCAGGCCGGACCGGAGGCTGCGGGCCCGCCGGACGGCCCACAAGGCGCCCGCGGCCAGCGCGACCAGAACCAGGGCGGTCTTCACCCCGGGCATCGCTGCCACGAGGCTGGGCGAGGCCCAGACCGCCTCGCGCAGGCGGAGATCGATGGCCAGATAGGGAATCTGCCCGCCGAGCAGCAGCAGCGCCAGTCCCCCCAGCAGCAGCGGCAAGTTCTTTGCTTTCATGGACTAGCAGATACTATCTTGACCGGGGACGGAAAGTCAAACTGGATGGGCCAGCCCGCCGGCCGGGATTTTCCGGGAAAAGAGAAATCATGGTGCTAGTTCGCGCGCAACCGGCCACTATCGCTCCAGAACGAGACGCTCGAAGAGAGCAGGCGCAAGCGCAGATTCTCCTTTCTACCTCTTCCTTCGTAGAGGGCCTCGTCCCGAGGCGGTCGCAAGGCCGCGCCGTGGCGGGGCCCGTTTTTTTCCCCGCGCGAGGCGCACACCGTCGGGGCCCGGAACCGCGGGAACCTGGCGCCCGCCGCCGGGCGATCCGGGGCGGCCGGCGCCCCGCCGCGGTGCTCCGCGGGCCTGCGACCCGGATCGGCGCCTGTGTCCGCCTCGTTTCCTCCGAATCCCCGGAAGGAGGGTGCCGCCCAGATCCATGACCGACCCACCCAGCCCGGAAAGCCGCCGCGCCGTCTACCCGGGGACGTTCGATCCCCTCACGCGCGGGCACCTGGACCTGATTCGCCGCGCCACCGAGCTCTTCGACTTCATCGACGTGCTGGTGGCGGACAACGTGGAGAAAACCTCCTGGTTCGCGGCGGACGAACGGGTCGACATGATCCGCCACGAGGTGAGCGGCTGGCGCTGCGTGTCGGTCAGCCGCTTCCAGGGCCTCGTCGTCGACTACATGCGCACGCACGACATTCGCTTCATGCTGCGGGGCGTGCGGACGGTCTCGGACTTCGAGTACGAGTACCAGATGGCGATGACCAACCGGTCGCTGCTCCCGACTGCGGACACGGTCTTCATGATGCCCAGCCTGTGCTACTCCTTCACCAGCTCGCGCCTGATCAAGGAGATTCTCCTCAACCGGGGAGACATCGCCGAGTTCGTCCCGTCCAGGATCGCGCGGCTGCTCCAGGAGCGCATGGCGCAACGTCTTCATCCGGAAGGGGGAAGTGGCCCATGATCCAGAGGATCCTCCAGGTCGAGGGAGCGCCGCCGGCGCTCGGACCGTACTGTCACGCGGTGGTCGCCGGCGGGCTCGTGTTCACGGCCGGCCAGCTCGGCCTCGACCCGCGCACGGGCGAGTTCGTGGGGCCCGACGTCCGGGCCCAGACCACCCAGGTGTTCGAGAACCTCCGGTCGGTGCTTGCGGCGGCGGGCACGAGCCTCGACCGGGCGGTCAAGCTGACCGTCTACCTCGCCGATATGAAGGACTTCCCCGCCATGAACGAGGTCTACGCGACCTACTTCCGCGAGGGCGTCCCGGCCCGGTCCTGCTTCGCAGTGGCCGGCCTGCCCAAGGGGGGCCGCGTGGAGATCGACGCCGTCGTCGCTCTGGACTGACCGCGCGCTGGCCCCGGAGCGGGGGGGGGGCGCGCGGGATCCGTCTCAATCCGAACCTCCTCGGCGGCCGATAGAGCCATGGAATCCGGCCGTCGGACCCCGAGGAGGAGGAGCACGATGCGCGCGCGTCGGTCACGCCGTCCGTGGGTCGGCCTGTGCGGCCTGATCGGGCTGGTCTGGTGCGGGCTCGCCGCTTCCACACTGCCCGCCGGAGATGTGGGAGACGCTGCCGTCCGCGTCTCGCTCCACATGCCGGTGCGCGACCTCAACCCGCTTACTGCAGCGCATGCCGCGAGCGCCCAGGTGACCGACTACCTGTTCGATCATCTGCTGGAACGGGCGTCCGACGCGCTCGACCGCTACGAGGGGGCGCTCGCGGAGCGCTGGGACGTGAGCGACGACGGTCTGGTGCTCACCTTCCAGTTGCGGCGCGGGGTCCGCTGGCACGACGGGCAGCCGTTCACCGCACGCGACGTCGCGTTCACCCTGCGGCTGTGCCGGCGCCCGGAGCTGGCGTCGCCGCTCGCGCAGGCGCTCGGCGACGTCGAGACGTGCGAGGTGATCGACGACCACGCGGTGCGCTTTCGCCTGGCGCGCCCCTCCTGGCGGGTCTTCGCGGTGCTGGTGGAGAGCGCCTTTCCGATCCTGCCGCGCCACCGCCTGGAGGCGGCGGGGCCGGAAGCGCTGGCGGAGTTCGGCCGCCGCCCGATCGGCACCGGGCCGTACCGGTTCGTCCGGCACGATGCTGCGTCGAACGCCCTCACGCTCGAACGCAACGAGCATTACTGGGGCGACCGGCCGGCGATCGGGCGCATCGTCTTCAAGGTCCTGACCGACCGCGCG
This sequence comes from Planctomycetota bacterium, assembly GCA_016935485.1. Classification (GTDB taxonomy): domain Bacteria; phylum Planctomycetota; class JAFGQW01; order JAFGQW01; family JAFGQW01; genus JAFGQW01. The sequence goes on from JAFGQW010000191.1 coordinate 6,715, forward strand.
GCGGCGCTCGCCGAGTTCAAGCGAGGGGGCGTCGACTTCCTGTCCCGGCTGAGCGCGGACGACTTCTTCGGCCTGCTCGAGGACCGTCGCTGGACCGCCGCGCGCATCCGGGAAGCGCTGCGGGATGGCAGCGGCGTCTTCCTGCTGCCGCCGGGCGCCGGGGGGAGGTTCGGCCTGGGAGCTTTCGCCACGACGCGCGTGAGCTTCGTCGCCTGGAACTGCCGCCGCCCCCCGCTCGACGAGCGCGGGGTGCGGCGGGCGCTCGCGAGCCTGCTCGACCGGCGCGGGTTCGGCCGGGACCCGTCGCGGAGCCTCGGCCGCCCGGTGACGGGCGATCAGGTCTGGTTCGGACCGGCCTACAACCACGAGGTCCCGTGCCGCCCGCTCGACCCGGCCGCGGCGCGGGCGGAACTCGAGGAGGCGGGCTGGTTCGACCGGGACGGCGACGGCTGGCTCGACCGGGCCGGCCGGCGGCTCACGGTGCGGATCACCTACCCGGCGCAGGCCGATGACGCGGTGCTCCGCCAGCTCCAGGGGGCCGCGCGCACGGCGGGCGTCGAGGTGCTCCTCGACGGGCTCGAGCACGGGCTGTTCACGCGCAGGAAGAACGAGCGCGACTTCGACGGCCTCTACCTGGCCTGGGTGCTGGACGTGGAGGAAGATCCGTACGTCGCCTGGCATTCCTGCGCGGCTGTCGACGGCGCGAACTACTCGGGCTTTGCGGCAGCCGACGCGCTGATCGAGGAGGCGCGCGCCACGGCCGATCCCGCCCGCCGCTGGTCGCTGCTGCGGCGGCTCCACGCGCGGATCGACGCCGAACAGCCGGTGCTCTTCGTGCAGGCGGAGACCCTGCTCGTCGCCTGGCAGCCCCGACTGTCGGGCGTGAGGTTCCATCCGCTCAAGCCCTCAGGGTGGGACATTCGCGAGTGGGGGATTGCGGACGCGCCTCCGCAGGCGGCGAGTCCGCGCTGACCGGGCGCGACCGGCAGCCCCGGCGCGCGCCGACGTGCGGTCCGGGCGGACGGACGGGTGCAGGGTGGCATGGCAAGATACCTGATCAAGCGCACCGGCGTGCTGGTCGCGACGCTGCTTGGCATCACGATGCTGACCTTCGTGTGCGTCCGCCTGTTGCCCGGGGAGGTGGCGGCCGGTGACGATCGGGCGGCGGACGCAGCCGAGACGCGCGCGGCGAAGCGCCGTCTTCATGCGCTGGACCGGCCGCTCGCCGTGCAGTACGCGCAGTGGCTCGGGCGGTCCGTGCGTCTGGACTTCGGCCATTCCTGGGTGACGCGCCGGCCGGTTGGCGAGACGCTCCGCGAGGCGGCGCCGCGCTCGCTGCAGGTCATGATCCCGGCCATGGTTCTCTGGTATCTCCTCGGCATCCCGCTCGGCGTGTTCCTGGCGCTGCGCCACCGCACCGCGGCCGCCCGGCTGGCGACCGCCGGGCTGTTCGCGCTCTACAGCGTGCCCGGCTTCGTCGCGGGCACGCTGCTCATCGTCTGGCTCGCCAACCCGGACCAGGTCGCCTGGTTTCCGGCATCCGGCCTGCAGAGCGACACGCTGGCCGACACCGCCGGGTCCGGCCTGCGAGCGACCTGGCGGTTCCTGCTCGACCGCGTCTGGCACCTGGCGCTGCCGGTGGCGTGCATGGTCTACGCGACGACGGCCTATCTGGCGGAGCAGACCCGCGTCAGCATGCTCGACAGTCTGTCCGCGCCCTGGGTGCGCACGGCGCGCTCCAAGGGGCTGAGCGAGTTCCGCGTGGTTACAAGGCACGCGCTCCGCAACGCGGCGATTCCGCTGGTCACCCTCGCCGCCCTGGCGCTCCCGGCCGCCTTCACGGGCAGCGTGTTCATCGAGCGGATCTTCTCCATCCAGGGCATCGGCTGGGCGCTGGTCCAGGCGGTGGAAGAGCGCGACCATCCGGTGGTCATGGCGATCACGACCATCGCCGCGGGCCTGACGCTTCTGGGCATTCTGCTCTCCGATCTCCTCTACACGGCCGTCGATCCGAGGATCGAGCTGCGATGACCGTTCCCGTGGACCCGAGCTGCCGCACCGAGCCCGACGACCTGGCGCCGCGCGGCGCCGTGGGGGGGCCGGTGCGCGCGCAGGCATCCGCGCGCTGGGCCGCGCGCGTGCTGTTCGTGCTGGTCGCGCTCGCCGTGTACGCGCCGTGGCTCGCCGGCGACCGGCCGCTCGTCGTGCGCGCGCGGTTGCCGGGACACGTCGAGGCGCATCGAAAGCGCCTCGCGCGCGCCTATCCCTACGACCTCCGTCATGGCCTGCCCGGGGTCGACGGCCACGTCGAGCGGGAGCTCGTGGCCCTGGGGGCCCTCGTGGGGGAGCCGGCCGCCTCCCGGCTCGAGGTGCGCCTGGCCGAGTGGAGGGCGCTCGGAGCACGGCCCGGCGATGCGGAGCCGCGCCTCGTGTTCCTTGCGGCCGTGGAGGCCGAGCTCGTGTCCGCCGTACCGCGGCGTCGCACGCTCTTTCCGGCCGCGGCCTCGCTGGGCTGGGTCGAGGTGCTGCTCGCCGGCCTCTTCCCGGGCGCGCTCCTCGTGCTGGCGGCGAGGCGCCGCCCGGGATGCGCCCGGGTCGGCCTCGGGGCCGGCCTCGCGCTTGGCGTCGTGCTGTTCTGCCGGACCGCGCCGACGGTGCCCGGTCTCGACTCGCCGGCGGCGCTGGCGGCGATCCAGGCTGCCGATCCGGAGGCGACGTTGATCCGACCGCCGGTCCCGTTCGGGCCGGACCACGGCGATCCGGCGGCGCGCCTCCGGGCCCCGGGGAGCGTCGGCCCCTCGGGCGCCCGCCACTGGCTCGGCACGGACGACCTGGGCCGCGACCTGGTCGCGATGCTGGTCTGGGGCGCGCGCACGTCGCTGCTGGTGGGGGTGGCGAGCGTCGCGCTCCTGCTGGTCATCGGGATCGTGGCGGGCGCGACGGCGGGCTACTTCCGCGGACCGGTCGACCTCGTGGTCTCCCGCGCGATCGAGGTCTTCCAGGCCTTCCCCTCGCTCGTCCTCGTGCTGGCCGCGGTGGCGTTCCTTCGGAGCGGGCTCGGGGTCGTCATCCTGGTGATCGGCTGCACGCGCTGGACCACGGCGGCGCGTCTGGTGCGCGGGGAGTTCCTCCGGCTCGGCCGGGCCGACTTCGTGCTGGCCGCCCGGGCGCTCGGGTTCAGCGCGCCGCGCATCATCATCCGCCACATGCTGCCCGGCGTGCTGCCGCCGGTCCTGGTCCACGCGGTCTTCGCCGTGGCGGCGGCGATCCTGGTCGAATCGAGCCTCGCGTTCCTCGGTCTCGGCGATCCGTCGGCGGCGAGCTGGGGACAGGTGATCGACCGGGGGCGTTACGTGCTCGGCGCCTGGTGGGTGACCGCGTTTCCCGGCGCCGTTCTGTTCGGAACGATTCTCGCGCTGCGCGTGCTCGGAGAGGGGCTCCGGTCCGGCGCCGGAAGCCGGGCGCCATCATGAGCCGTTCGACCCCCGCACCGGCGCCGGTTCTCGAAGCGCGGCGGCTGGCCGTGCGCTACCACACGTCGCGCGGACCCCGGACCGCGCTCCGGGGCGTGGATCTCGTGGTCTTCCCGGGGGAGGTGCTCGGGGTGGTGGGGGAGTCGGGGTCGGGGAAGTCGTCGCTGCTTGGCGCGCTGATCCGCCTGCTCCCGCCCGAGGCCGAGATCACGGCGGACCGGCTCGTGTTCGCGGGAACGTCGGTGCTCGATGCGGCGCCGGCGCAACTGCGCGCCCTTCGTGGAGCGGGGGTCGCGACGATCTTCCAGGACCCCCGCGCCTCGCTCAACCCGGCGCTCCGCGTGGGCTTGCAGATCGCGGAGGTCGCGCGTTGCCATCAGGGGGTGGGGCGAAAGCGCGCCGCCGCCCTGGCGGTCGAAGCGCTCGCCCGTGTGGGCATGCCCGAGCCCGCGTACATCGCGCGCGCCTATCCGCACACGCTGAGCGGCGGCATGTGCCAGCGCGTGATGATCGCGATGGCGCTCGTGGGGCAACCGCGGGTGCTGCTCGCCGATGAGCCGACGACGGCACTGGATGTGCGGGCCCAGGCCGGGATCCTCGATCTGCTCCGGGCGCTCGCGCGGGAACACCGCCTGGGCATCGTGCTCGTCAGCCATGACCTCAGGGTGATCGGGGAGATCGCGAATCGCGTGATGGTGCTCAAGGCCGGCCGGATCGTCGAGCACGGCTTGGTGCACGACGTGCTCGGCCGCCCGCAGAAGGCCTACACCCGGAAGCTGGTGTCGGTCGTGCCGCGTCTGGGAGCCGCGAAAGGCCCGATCGGGGACCTGGAAGAAGCGCCCGTGGGCGCCGGGGGAGCGGAGTGGCTGGGATGAGCGACGGCGTCCGCGTGCTCGAAGGCGTGGGGCTCACGCGGTCGTACCGCGCGGGCGGGCGGCGCGTGGCGGCGGTTCGAGACGTGTCGCTCGCGCTCGAGCGCGGGGAGACGCTCGCGCTCGTGGGCGCCTCCGGAGCGGGCAAGTCCACGCTGGGCCGGCTGCTGCTCCTCCTCGAGCGGTGCGACGGCGGCCGCGTGCGCTGGAACGGCGTGGCGGTGGACGAGCTCCGCGGCCGGGCGCGGCGAATCCTGCGCCGGCGGTTCCAGCCTGTGTTCCAGAACCCGCACGCGTCGCTCCATCCGCGCATGACGGCGTTCAAGATGCTTGGCGAGGTGATCCGCCAAGAGGAGTGCCTGCGGGGCGCGGCCCTTGCCCGGCGGGTGGGCGGCCTCCTCGAGCTGGTCGGCCTCTCGGTGCGGTTCGAGCCGCGCCTCGCTGCGGAGCTCTCCGGCGGCGAGGCGCAGCGCCTGGCGATCGCGCGGGCGCTGGCCGCACGGCCGCAGGCGCTCGTGCTCGACGAGCCGTTCAGCGCGCTGGATCCGGTGGCGAGCGCGGCGCTCGCCAACCGGCTGCTCGACTGGCAGCAGCGCGCGGGGATCGCGCTGCTGTTCATCACCCACGATCTGGGCATTGTCGGGCACCTTGCGGACCGGGTCGCCGTGATGGAGGGCGGAGCGCTCGTGGAGACCGGGCCCGCGGAGCAGATTCTCGCCGCGCCCCGGCACGAGGTGACCCGGGCGCTTCTTGCCGCGGTTCCCGGGCAGGCCCTGTTTTCCCGCTCCGCATCGACCCGGGCGGTCGCCGCTGCTCGCGGTTGACGGCGACGGTCTCTCCGGCTCCACGGGCTCGTCCTGCCGCCCGTCGCCGTCTCGGCAGGGAACCCCGCATGAGGATGCCCGACCTGCACGATCCGCCTGGCCCACCACGGTCACGCGCCTCGAGCGGACCGCTGGCAGCTGTGGGCCCCGCGCAACGCCCGCGCCATGGTATAATCGGGCTCCTGGGGACCAGCGATCGCGGACCGGAACTCTCGGAATCGCGGGCCCGGCGCGGGTCATGCCGGGCTTGCGCCGGTTCGGGCGCCCGGTCGAGTCCACGCCGCACGGGAACTCGATGAGACGATATCTTCTTGCTGTGGTCGGGCCGCGGTGCCCGGGAAAGGCGGGGGTGCTGCTGGTCTGCGCCGCGCTTCTCCAGGCCGTGCGCGCCGGCGCTCAGACTGCCCCGCAGCGCGATCTGCTGCCGTCCGACGCCCTGCTCGCGATCGAGGCCGACAGTGCCGAGGCCGTTCTGTCGGCGCTGGCGGGCGCGGCCCGGCTCTTCGCGCCTCCCGGTCGAACGGCGGCGGCCGAGGCCGTGCGGCAGGGCGATGACGGGGCGGTGTGGCAGCCCTATCTGCCGGCCGCGTCGGCACTCCTTCACACGCTCGAGCTTCCCTACGAGGAGTCGCTTCGCTTCGCGCTGGCGCGCTGGCTCGAGCTGAGCCGGGGCCCGGTGGCGTTCGGGCTCGTGGCGCAGGCCGAGGCCGGAGACGCGCCCGTCCTGGCGTTCACCCTGCCGGCAGGCCGGAGGCTCGAACCCCCGGTCCACGGCATGCATCAGGAGCGCGCCGGTCTCGTGTGGGTCGCGTCGCCTGCCCGGTGGGCCGCGGAGGCACTGCGGGCCCATGTGAGCCAGCTCCCGGGGAGCGAGCGAACCAGCGGCGCAGGGCACCGGATCCGCTGGAATCTCGGCGAAATCCAGCGGCGGCGGCCCTGGATGCTCGACACCACGCTGGGTGTGTTGCGGCATTACGTCGCGCTGTCTCCGCGGGCGGTCGAGGTGGTTTGGGAGCCATCCCGGCGCGATGCGGCCGCGACCGAGGTCGAAGAGGCCGGCGCGCAGAGTGGCGAGGAGACGGTGCGCCTGCTCGGGTTCGGCGATTTCGCGGGGATGCTGGAGCCGGATGCGGGCATGCCGACGCCCCGCCACGCGGATTGCTCGATTCGCCTTGCCGGTCGCCTCCGGGTGCCCGAGGGGCTCGAGGCGGCGCCGGCGCTGCTAGGCCGGGATCCGCTCGGCATCCTGTCGGCGCTGGTCTGTTCCTGGCCGGTTGCGGCGCCCGACGCCGCCCGCCTGGCGCGGGAACTGACTGGGCGGTTCCAGGTGCTCGTGGTCCGGGGCTCGGGCCAGTTCGTGCCAGTGGTTGGGCTGGAGCTTTCGCACGCGGTGCGCGGCAGGCGGGAACTGGACCGCTTGCTCGTGGAGTCCGGCGTGTGCGAACGTCAGCAGACGGAGCCCGTGCCGTTTACCTATCCACGCCGCAAACCGTTGTGGCTGATCCGCAACGATCTGCTCCAGCATCTGTTCCGCCAGTACAGCGCCACGCGCTCCTATCAGGTGGCGACGGCCGGAGGGTGGGTCTGGCTCGGACCCAGAGACGAGATGAGAGACGTGCTCCTCGCCGTGCGGAGTGAGCGTCGTGCGGTGGCCCCCGGCGAGGAGCTGCGGGCCAGCGCAACGAGACGTGCCGGGGGGATCGCCGGGGGCGGCTCTCCCCGGCCCGCTGCTGCGGGCGGCCGCCTGGGATGGATCGAGGTGAACCCGTTGCTTCTGTGGGATGCGCTCGTCTTCGAGCATGGCAGCATCGACGGGGACGAGGATCGAGAGGAGCCGCACGACCGCCTCGTCCAGGGCTGGCAGCGGCGGCTTGCGGATCAGCTCGGACCCCTGGCCTTCGCGGTGACTTCCACGCGGCCCGACCTGGTGCTGCGGCGGGAGATTCCGATCGGCCGGTCGCTGCTGGTGGTTGCCGCCGCCCGGGCGTACCGATCCTGGGGCGCGATCTGGGATCACGAGCGGCAGGTGCGGCGGCGCGCGCGCGGCGAGCTCGCGCTCCTGGATCGGGTTCGCAGGACGCTGCGGGCCAACGGCGTGCGGGCGCTGGAGAGTCTCGCGGGGCTGAGCGCGTCGGGGCTCTGGGAGCCGGATCCGGAGGTCGCCCGGTACTACCGCTTCGGCGTCGCCGCGGCGCAAGACGGCACAACGTGGCTGTACGCGGTGCCGGCCGCGAACGGCCCTGCCGGGCGGCGGCCGACCTACCTGGTGGACGCCGCCGGTAGGCTTCTCACCGGCACGACCGGAGCGGGCGGCGGGCTCGCGCTTCCGGCCGGAGATCCCGCCGCCGACGGCTGGCGGGTGGCCACGGCGGACTGAGCCGCGCCGGCGTTCACACGGCGATGCCGAGCGCGTCGCGCAGGACGTCGAGGAGTTCCGGGAAGGTGCGGATCTCGAAGTCGGGGCGGGTCGTACCGAGCACATCGGCATGCTTGCCGGGTCCGCAGTAGCGGATCGTGACCATGCCGAGCGCGTTGGGGGGGTCGATGTCCATGACCGGATTGTCGCCCACGTACACGGCCTCGGCGGGCGTGACCCCGACCGCGTCGAGCGCGCGCCGGAAGATCTTCACGTTCGGCTTGGAGATGCCGAGCTGGTCGGAGATGAAGATCGCGTCCGGGGTCAGATAGCGGTGGATACCCAGCCGGACGATTTTCTCGGCCTGCTGGAAGGTCGCACCCTGGGTGATGATGCCCCGGATCAACGTCGTGCGGGCCAGCGCCTCCAGCGCGGCGTAAACGCCGGGGAACGGGGCCAGGTCGCGCGTCTTCACCTCGCGGTAGGCCACGACGCCGGCGGCGACCAGCAGCGCGGGGTTGATTCCGGCCCGGCACGCCGGGTCCAGCCGGAGCAGCAGCTTGTCGAAGTGGCTGGAGGAGTTCGGGCTGAACTCCTCGATCACCTCGCGGAGCTCGCGGTAGAGGGCCTCCGCGTCGGCGCGCAGGCCCAGCGCGATCATGGCGTCCAGCGCGGCGCGGCGGGCGCGCTCGCTGAAGCGGGACGTGGAGTAGAGCGTGTCGTCGACGTCGAAGAAAAGGGCCCGAATGTGCGCCATGGAGGCGTGCGCCGTTGCCGACTCGAGGTCGCCGCGCGGCCCCCGACCTCGCGCGCTCCGGCGGCCTTTCAACAAGAAGGCCCCGCCGCGAGGGCGGGGCCTTTCGGTTCGACTCCCGGCGGCGCGCGATCAGCGCCGCAGCATCTCTTCCTGTTCCTTCAGGTCGCTGATGTGGACCGTGACGATGATGATGAGGTCCGCAGATTCGTCCGAGCGGGCCTTGCGGCTGAAGAGGAACCCGAGGATCGGGATGTCCGCAAGGAACGGGATCTCGGAACGGCGGTCGACGCTCAGGATGTTCTTCAGCCCACCGATGACGACGGTGCCACGGTCCGGAACGGTGACGGTGGTCTCCGCGCTCTGCACGATGATCTCGGGCAGCTGGATGGTGACGGGCTGAGTCTGGCTCCCGAGCGTCGTCGTGATGGTCCGGATGGGCTGGATCAGGTTGGCGACCGTGGGGCGAAGCTCCAGGGTGACGAAGCGCCGGTCGTTGGAGATCGTCGGGCGCACGTCCAGCACCAAGCCGTCCTGGATGATCCCCACCACGGGATCGGCGATGGAGGCGGTCTGCGCCACCTCCACGTCGTAGTCCTTGATGTAGGAGATCTGGTTGACGAGCGTGATGTTGGAGCGCTGGGTGTTGTAGACGGTCAGCCGCGGGGCGGTCAGCAGCGTGGCGCGCTCGCTCTTTTCCACCGCGCGCAGGATGATGTTCACCTGCGTGTCGTCCAGCCAGGCGAAGGACAGCGTGAGGCCGCCCACCGGGGACAGCATGTTGCCGATCAAGTTGTCGAAGAGGTTCTCCGTGCGAGCGCGCACGTCGCCGTCCTCGCCGTCGTTGAAGAAGGCGCCCGCCGCCGGGCTCTGGAGGTTGTTGATGGGAAGCCCGGTCCCGCCGTTGTCGAGCCCGGCGCTGGCCATGTTCTGGGCGCCGCTGGTGACGTCGTCCAGCACGGCCAGCGGGCCCTTCTGGCCGGCGCCGCCCAGCCCTCGCCAGTCGACGCCGATGTCCTCGAGGAAATTGTCGCGCACCGTGATGAAGCGGGCCTCCACGGTGACGATCGAGGTGGTGAAGCTCCGCAGATTGTTGAGGAACTCCTGGATCTTGTTCTGCACGTCCGGGTTGTGGATGACCAGCAGTCGGCCGGACACCAGATCGATGCTCACCTCCCCCTCTTCCCAGCTCCGGGTCGAGATGTTCCCCTTGATCAGCTCCATGAGATCCTCGGGGTTGTAGGCGGGCGGGTTCTCCTCGGCCGGACGGCCGAAGATGCCGGAGCTGTCCATGTCGGCGCCGGCCGCTTTCAGCCGGATCTGGGGCGGGGTGAAGTCCTGGATGGGGATCGTGAGGTCGCGCACGTCGTGGACCACGGGGATGGGGGTGCCCGCGGCTTTCTCCTTGCGCGTGACGTAGATCACGTCGTGCTTGAAGGTGTAACCGAACTCGGGCTTGGCGGCCATGACGGTGTCGAGGGCGACGCCGACCTTGACCTTTTCGAGGTTGAGCGGGAAGCCGAGATCGGCGGACTGGAGTTCCTCGACGATCTCGCTGTCGATCACGATCGGGATGTTGGCGAAACTCCGGATCCAGTCGAGCACGTCCTTGAGGTTGGCCGACTCGAACTGGAGCGGGATCGTCTCGGTCTTGAGCTTGTTCTTCAGATTCTGCACGGCCACCGAGTCCTCGCCGCCGTACACCGGGGCGTAGACTTTGCGGTCGCGGTTGATCCGGTCCCAGAAGGTCTGGGTGGGCCACTCGAGGACCGCCGAGGAAGGGATCTTGGCGGTAGCGATGGTCTCGCTCCAGCGCTTGAAGCGCTCCTTGGATTCCTTGAGGTACCTCGCGTCCAGGTAGTGGTGGCGCGCGTCGCGGATCGTGTCCCGGAGCTTGCGGGCCTCGAGGTGGGTGGGCTCTTCCTCGAGGATCTGGTCCGTGAGCTGCTCGGCTTCCGCGAACCGGTTCTCCTCGAAGCGCTGCGTCGCCTGCTCGAGGATGGCGCGCAGGCGCAGGTCCTGGCGCGCGCGGTCGCGTTGTTCCTCGACCATGCGCTTCTGGTAGGCCTCCGCCAGGGCCTGGTCGGCGAGGCGGTTGTCCTGGTCACGGAGCGCGGCGCCGGCGCGGCGCAGTCCGGTCATCGCCTGGTCCTTGAGATCCGGTTCCTTCTCGCCGAGCAGCGGGTTCCAGGTCATGATGTTCCCCGCGAGCTCGTACGCGCGTGCGGCCTCGCGGAAGTTGCCGGCGTCCATCGCCTCGCGGCCCTGCTGCAGCGCCTGACGGACGCGCGCGTAGTTCGCCTCCTGGCGCACCTTCTGTCGGGTGGCCTCGCGTTCGGCCAGACTTTCCACTTCGCCCGTGCGCTTGCCCAGACGCTCCTGCACTTCCTTGAGCATCTGGCGCGCTTGGGGGTCGAGGGGATCGGACTTCAGGGCCTCCAACAGCGTCGATTCGGCCCGGTCGAGCTGCCCCGCCAGCATGAGCTTCCGGGCGTCCTCCAGGTAGGCTTGCATCAGCACCTGGCGGCGCTCGTCCATGAGCTTGCGGCGCGCTTCCTCGGATTGCGGATCGGATTGCGGATCTTCCTCCTGGATCGACCCGAGAGGCCGGATGTCGTCCAGGAGCGGACTGTCGGAAGCCTGGGGCTCGGAACTTACGACCGCGCTGCAGCCCGAGAGAGGCAAGAGCGCAAGCACCGCACCCAGCAGCAGGGCGCAGAAGGGAGCGCGTTCAAGCATTGCCGTACCTTTCGAAGAGATTAGGCTCCGGGGAGGATGGTTCACCGGCCGTCGGGTGGTGTTCCCCGCGTGCAAGTCCATTCCTGTCGCAGAGGAGAACCGCAGCGTCACGATCGCAGCCAAGGCAAGCGGCAATGAACGTCCGCACCTGTCCGGCGCCGGCTGGTGGCCCCGACACGCCGGACTTCCGCCGACAGGAATGCGGCGATCACCGCCGTTCCGCACGGGCCAGATTGCTCATCCAAGGCCGTGCCCGAGTGAGCTCGTGGCGCTTGTTTCCCTTTTTCCGTAACCTGTGTACGCGGCGCGGATTATAGCAGAGGTC
>JAFGQW010000020.1 GCA_016935485.1 Planctomycetota bacterium
AAGGCCCTTCTGTTCCATGGTCTGCTCCCTCCGGAGGCACGGGTCTTGCGCGGGACCGGCCGCCGGTCGGGATCGCCCGGCGCCGGCCCGGCCTGGTCCTCGCGCCCAGGCTATCCGGGTCCCGGATCGGCGTCAATGTGCCGGACCGGCTCGCCGGGGGCGGCCGCGGCTCGGGCTCGGGAAGACGCCGGCGCGGGGCGGGAAGGCTTCCGCGCTGACTTCGGGCGGCGGACCTGCTACCATGCCGGCTCCGCGGCTTGCGGCTCGCTCGCATCCGGGCGGGCGAGTCCGGGGGGCGGTCGACTCCAGTCCGCACGACATCCGGGGGACGTGCCGATGATCACACGCAGCATGATGGACCGGTTTCTCGAGGGGGTCCGCGGGCAGGCGCTCCGGGAGGGCACTCGCTACGCCCGCGAGGCGCGTGTCCAGCCGTTCACCGGCGCGGGCTCGACGCTGTCCACGATCGTCCGGGGACAGACCGGCGAATTCGAGGTCTTCTTCTCGCTCTCGGGCGGCGTGCTGGTGCACGACTGCAACTGCCCTTCCTGGAGAAGCCCGTGCAAGCACGAGGTGGCGGCCGCCGAGGTGCTGCGGCAGACGCTTCCCGCCGAGCCGGGCGCGAGCGGCTCGGGAGCGTCGGTCGCGGAGTGGCGCGGTCACGATCCCGGCGCGCTGCCGACGTTCGATCCCGGCGCGCTTCTGCTTGACATCGACGAGCCGGATCCGGAGGAAGTGCGCGCCGACGCGCTGGAGGAGCGCCGGCTCGCCGCGCGGCGGGAACCGCTCGAGGTCGCCATCGCCGGGCCGGCGCAACTCGAGGTCCGGAGCGCATCGGCATTCGTCTACCGGGTGAACGTGCGGGGCGGGCCGGACGGTCCGCACTCGTGCACCTGCCCCGACTTCGAGGCCAACCGCCTGCATACCTGCAAGCACGTCGAGCGGGTGCGCACCTACCTCGCAAGACGCGGGGGACGCCTGGAACCGGCGTTCCGGCGCGCGGCCGCGCAGTGTCGCATCTATCTCCATTTCGGCGAGACGGTCGAGCCGCGGCTCTTCTTGCGACCGGCGGGACGCGCTGCGGAGGCGGTGAGCCGCGCCTTTGGCGGCGACGGCCGGCCGCGCGGGCCGGTGCCGGCGAACTGGCCGGAACTGAGGCGGTGGCTGGAGGCGTTCGGGCGACGGGTCGAGCCCGAAGCCCTCGCCTGGGTGGACAGGCGCATCGATTGGATGCCGCGCCTCTCGCGCCGTCCCTTCCGGGAGCAGGTGCGACAGGTGTGCGGCACGCCGTATCCGTACCAGTGGGAGGGCGCCGAGTTCCTGGCGCGACGCGGCCGGGCGCTGCTCGCCGACGAGATGGGCCTCGGCAAGACGGTGCAGGCCATCGTGGCCGCGGCGGCGCTCCGCCGGGCGCGCAATCCCGCCCGCCACGTCACCGTCGTCTGCCCGGCGAGCCTCCGGGGCGGGTGGCAGGACGAGATTGGCCGCTGGATCGGCGAGGAGGTCGTGCTGCTCACCGGCCGGGCCCGCGAGCGCGCGCGAATCATCGCGTCCCGCCCGGCGTGGCTGATCACGCACTACGAGCAGGTGCTGCGCGACCACCGCCACCACGCGGCCGCGCCCCCCGACCTGCTCATCATCGACGAGGCCCAGCGCGCCAAGGGGCTGCAGACCCGGACCGCCCGCACCCTGAAGGCGATCGGATCCCGCTACCTGTTCGCCCTGACCGGAACCCCGCTCGAGAACCGCCTCGAGGAGGCCTACGCCATCGCGCAGCTCATCGACCAGCGGATGCTGCCGCCGCTCTGGCAGATCGAGCGCGACCACTTCGTGCGCCTCCCGGGCAGCCGTCAGGTCCAGTACTACCGCGACGTCGGCGAGCTCAGGTCCCGGCTGGCGCCGGCCTTTCTCCGGCGCCGCAAGGAGGACGTTGCGCTCGAGCTGCCCGAGCGGGTCCGCTCGATCGCGCGCGTCGAGATGCACCCGGCCGTGGAGGACACCTACGAGGAGGTCATGGCCCAGGTCGCCCGGATCGCCCGCAGGAAGGTGATCCTCCCGCCCGACCTCGAGCGGATGATGCGGCTGCTCGTGATCGCGCGGCGCTGCTGCAACGGGCCGCACATGCTCGGCCAGGAGATCGAGCACCGCAAGGTGCCCAAGCTGGCGGAGCTCGAGGACGTGCTCCGCGAGCTCTGCCTCGGCGAGGGGCGCAAGGCGGTCGTCTTCTCCGAGTGGACGGACATGACCCACCGCGTGGAGGAGCTCTGCCGCGGGCTCAAGCTCCCGGTCTTCCACCTGCACGGCGATGTGATCGTGCGCCGCCGGCCGGCGCTCATCCGGAGCTTCACGGAGCGGGAGGGGCCGGCCGTCTTCGTCAGCACGGATGCGGGGGGCCTCGGCCTGAACCTCCAGGCGGCCGACGTCCTCGTCAACCTCGATCTGCCGTGGAACCCGGCGCGGCTCGAACAGCGGATCGCCCGGATCCACCGCATCGGTTCGAAGCGCACGGTGCAGATCCTGCTGCTGGTGTGCCGCCAGTCGATCGAGGAGCGGATCATGGCGCTGCACGCGACGAAGGAGAACGTCTTCCAGAACCTGTTCGGAGACAACGGCGAAGACGTGCTCGTCGCGCCCGGCGGGAGCGGCGCCTTCCAGAACATGGTGCGCGCGCTCGTGGAGGCGAGCGAGGTCCAAGAGGTCGACGGGGACGAGACGGCGCCGGCCGAGCCGCCGGAGACGTGGGGGGAGGTCGCGTCGGGCACGACGGCGACGGACGACGGAACGTCCGGGACGCGCCCGGCTTCGGGGCCGCCGCGGAAGCTGGCCACGACGGCGGCGCGCCGGCCGGCGGCGGCACCGGCCGCATCCCCGCCGGTGCAAGAACCGGCGCCGCCACCGGCGCCTTGCCGGGCACCGGCGGCGGCGGTCGACCCGGTGGCCGTGGCGGCGGCCGTGGCCGCCGTGGCTCCGACGCTCCCGGAGGAGCACCGCCGTTCGCTCGCCACCGTCTTCCGGGCGCTGGCCGACGCGCTCGAGGAGCACGGGACGTAGCGGGCGTGCGCCGCGATTGCTCCGGCAGACGCGGCACGCGATCGCGGTCCCGCACTCCCGCCGGGAGCGAGGATCGCGTGTGCGGAGTCGTGCCTTCGACGTGAGGATCGGTGGGCTTCAGAACGCGTTAGTCTGGCACTTCGATCCGGATGCCACGATGCTCCACTACGCCTCCGTTCTCGCGGGCACGGCGGATCACTTCCTGGCCGGCCTGGCTCGCGGCAGCCACGGCAGCCCAGTCGTCTGCACCGCGACGCGCTCTCCGGACCGTCCGCTGCGGCTGGGAGCCATCGGTCTGACCTGTAGCGGTGGAGGTCGGGGCGCCTGCGCCGCGCGATTCGCCATGTTGCCACGGGGCCGGCTGGAAGTTCAGCGACTCGATTACCGACCTTCCTTGGTCCGCTCATCATCGGCGTGAACGGCGCGCCCGCCGGGTGCGCCGTGTGCGGAGGCACACGACCGCTCGTCGGATGTCCGCGTACCCGAGTTCGCACTTGTCGGGGGCGGCGACCCAACGTAAGCTTTCCGCGGTCGGGTGTCCGCGCGCATCGGCTACCGGGCTCGGTCCGGAACGGGGCGGTGGGTGGTGTCCGGCGGGGGCCGGACTGCGCCCAGGAAGCCGTGGATCCCGGCGGACTACCGTGTGCTGGCGGCGGACCTGGACATGCGAGAGCAACGAGCGGTCAGGTGTCCCTACTGCGCGGCCCACCTGAGCGAGCGCGATACCGCGCGTGGAACCTGCCCGCACTGCGCCATGCCGCTGCCGGAGGAGCGGAGCGGTGAGGTCCAGGCCAGTGCCGAGGCGGGTGCAGAGGGCGGGGCGCCGCCGGCACCGGCGGCGGCCGCAAGCGAGGAGGAATTGCCGCTCCCGGCCCCGCCGCCGCTCGAGGAAGCGCCGGGGCCCGCCGACGACTCGCTGCTGACGACGCCGGCGCCGGCCGCTGAGGCCAGGTCCGCGGAGGAGCCTGCAGTGGCGCCGCCGATGGCTTCCGCGCCGGCAGAGGAGGAGCCCGCGCCCGGCGCGCCGGCGACTTCCACAACCGCGGCGCCTTTCGCCCAGACCGAGACTCCGGTCACCGGCGAGACTCCGCTCACGGCGTGGTCCAGCATCTACGCGACCCTGATCGGCCGTTCCATCCTCGGCTGTCGGATCATCTCCCTCATCGGCCAGGGAGCCATGGGGGCGGTCTATCTGGCGGAGCAGGTGAGCCTCGAGCGTCAGGTCGCCATCAAGACCATCAAGCCGGAGCTCTGTGCGGATCCCGGTCTGCTGGAGCGGTTTCGGCGGGAAGCCAAGCACGTCGGCAAGTTCAGCACGCCGCACGTGGTGCAGATCTACGAGGTGGGCTCCGACCAGGGCGTGCATGCGATTCTCATGGAGTACGTGCCCGGCGGCAGTCTCAAGGACTACAGCGACACGAAGCCCGGCCGGCGATTGCCGGTGCGGGATGCGGTTCGATTCCTGACGCAGGTTTGCGACGCGATGGTCGAGGCCGAGAAGCTGGGCATCGTGCACCGCGACCTCAAGCCCGAGAACCTGCTGCTCGACGCCAGCGGACGCGTCAAGGTGGCCGACTTCGGCATCTCCAAGCACCTGGAGACCTCGGAGGCGCTTACGGCCGCCACGGGCTTCATCGGCACGCCGCTGTACATGAGCCCCGAGCAGTGCACGGGCGCCGAACTCGACCACCGCAGCGACATGTACTCGCTGGGCGTCACCTTCTATCACCTGCTGACCGGGGTTGTGCCCTTCGGCGACACCAACCCCTATGCCGTGCTGAAGAAGAAGCTGGAGACCCGCTGCTTCCGCCCGCGGGAAGCCGCGGGCGGGGAGGGGGTTCCGGAAGCCCTGAACGCGGTGATCGAGAAGATGACCGCGCAAAAGCGCGAGGATCGGTACGCTTCGTTCGGCGAACTGCTGCAACATCTGCGGAGCATTCACGTGTCCGACGTCGCCCGCCCGCGAGCGGGCAAGCGCGGCGCGTCCCGGGCGGGCCAGTGGGCCGCGGCGATCCTGATCCTCGCGGCGCTCGGTGCGGCGGGGTACTTCATCGCGATCCGACCCATGGGAGAACCTCCGGGGGAGCCGGGGCCGGTGGCGCAAACCGGCCCAGGCGAGAAGCCGGACACGCCTCCACGGGCGCCGCAGGACCCCATCGACCCGCTCGAGCAGGAGTACGACGCGCTTCTGGCGCGCCTCCGGAGCGACTGCAGCGAGGAGATCCGCGCCGAGGCCCGCGCTCTGGGGCAGCGAAT
>JAFGQW010000192.1 GCA_016935485.1 Planctomycetota bacterium
AGGGTCTGGGCCGGCGCCGGCGGGATCGCCGCCGCCAGCGTGGCGAGCAGGCACGAGAAGACAACGAGGCGAAGTGGCATCATGGCGGCGGTCTCGCGACAGGCTCCGGTCGGGCGCCGGCCCCGGGCCGCGCCCGGAACCGGCCGGGACGCGGCAACCGCCCTATCGTATCAATACAGGAACGCGATTCCAGCGCGCCGTGCCGCGCCCGAGCTGCGGCGCCCGCCCCCCGCTTGACGCCCGACCGCTCCGCTGATACCCTGGCGCACAGGTCGGAAGTGGCTCCCTCCGGCCGATCCGCTACCGGAAGTACGGCGAGCGGGCAGTGCATGCGAACGGCGCCCCGGGAACAGGGTTCCTCGCGTGCCTCATGAGCTCGGACGACATGACCCGTTGACGAAAGGGGGTTTTACCATGCGTGTCCATTCCATCGTATGCTGCGTCGCCATTGCGCTGGCGCTCTCCTCCGCGGCCGCAGCCGGCGACATCAGCGTGCCGGACAACAACCCCGCCGCGGGCACGGCGTGCAACGTCGGCCCCTTCGGCTACGCGGAGGCGCGCCACCAGACGCTCGTCCCGGCGTCGATGCTCGGCGGCAAGTCCTTCCTGATCAACGAGCTGTGCTTCGCGCCGTGCACGAACCCGGCGCCGACCCAGGTCTTCAGCACGCTCGTCGTCACCTTCGCCCACACCACGCAGGGGAGCCTCAGCACCCTGCTGGCCACGAATCTAGCCGTGGACGCGACCATCGTCCTCAACGGTCCCGTGACCTGGACGCCTACCTACCAGCAGTGGTCGCCCATGGGTCTCACCGGGACCTTCCGCTACAACGGGGTCGACAACCTGGTGGTCGAGGTGAAGTTCATCGGCAAGACCGGCAGCAGCCTCGGCTGCTACCGGTGCGGCAACATCGAACGCGCCTACAAGACGGGGGCCGGCAGCTTCAACATCCCCACCGCCACGACGAGCATGTCGGCGCTCAAGATGCAGTTCCGGTTCCCCGATATCAGCCTGACGATCACCGGCTCGCCGCGGCCCGGAGGCAAGCTGACGCTCGATCTTCTCTCGGGCGGCGACGCCGGACTCCCCTACCAGCTCGGCTCGTCGTTCGGGCTGGGTCCGATCGTGCTCGGCCCGCGGCAGATCGACCTGTCGCCCGATGTGCTGCTCGCGCTCAGCGTCGGTAATTCCCTGCCGTCGGTGTTCGTGAACTACAGCGGCGTTCTCGACACGTCCGGCACGGCGAAGGCGGGCATCAGCCTTCCGGCCGTGCCCGCTCTGGTAGGAATCAGTATCTACACGGCCTTCGTCACCCTCGACCCGGCGTCGCCGTTCGGCATCCGGTCCATCTCGGGCGCGGAGAAGCTCGCCATCATCTCCTAGCCGACCGCGGGACGCGGCACGGGCCGTCCTCTCCCCGGGGGCGGCCCCCGCGCCGCCCCCTGGCAACCGACGGCGCGTTGTGCCACAATTGCCGCGGAGATCCGGCCCATGAACGAACCTCGACAGCCATCACGTCACGCGCTTCTCGTCGTCCTCGCGCTCGGCTCGCTGTGGGGACTGTCCGAGGTGGCGCTCAACCCGGCGCTGCGGCTCGCGCCGGACCTGCCGCGTAGCGGGATCCTGGTGGGTGTGGGCGCGCTGTGCCTCGGCATGGCCCTGGGATATGGCGGCCGCGCGCGGCTCCTGCCGCTGGCCGTGCTGGTCCCGATCCTCTTGAAGCAGCTCGCCTTCCCGCTGCGGGGCATGGCTCCCGTTTGCGACGCCAACGCCTGTCTGGCCGTGGGCCTGGAGGGGCTCGCGCTGACCGGCGCCGCGGTGGTGGCCGCCGGCGGCCAGCGCGGGCGCGGCGCCGCGTTGCGGCTGGGCGCGGCAGCCGGCGCAGCCATCGTCCTCGCCGCGACGGCGTTCGCTCTGCTCGGCCCGCGGCTGGCTCCCTGCCCGTACCTCCTGTCGTTCGGCACGAGCGCCGGCGGCGTGGCCAGGTTCCTGACCCACGAAGGGCTGATCTGGGGAGCGGCGGCCGCCGTGACCTTCCCTCTGGGAGCGCACCTCGGCGCGCTGGCCGGGCAGCGCGCCGCCGCCCTCGCCGCCCGCTACCGGCCGGCGATGGCGCTGGCCGGGACCGCCGTGGTCGCCGCGGCCTGGCTGGCGGCCGCCTGGACGATCGCCGCCATCCGCTGAGGGCTCGGCCCTGCGGTCCGCCGCGCGAGGCACCGGTGAAGATCCTGCTGTCCGGCCCCATCGGAATCGGCAAGAGCACGGTGATCGCACGCGCCATCGCGCTGCTGGACGACCTGCGCGTCGCCGGCCTTCGCACCCGCCCGCTCCTCGAGGAAGGAACGCGCCTGGGATACGTCCTCGAATCGCTGTCCGGCGAGCAGCGGGTGTTCGCCCACGTGGACTGGCCGGGGACGATCCGGCTGGGCCGCTTCGGCGTCCGCCCCGAGGTCTTCGCCGAGCTCGGCGTCCGCGCCCTCGAGGAAGGGCTCGCGGCCGAGCTCGCCGTCATCGACGAGCTAGGACTCGCCGAGATCGACGTCGCGCCCTACGTGCGCGCGGTGCAAGCACTGATCGCCGCTCCCGGCCACCTCCTGGCCGTGGTGCAGGCGCGCGCCTGGCCCTTCTGGGAAGCCCGGCTGTGCGCCCCCGCCAGCAGCCGCCGCCTCGAGGTGAGCCGCACGAACCGGGACGAGCTGCCGCACCACATCGCAGGGCTCCTCCGGCTCCCGCCGCGCCGCGCCAGGTGAAAAACGCCCCAGGGGCGTTTTTTCCAGATAGACCGGCCTAACTGAAAAAATCGCCCCAGGGGCGTTTTTCAATTCCGCCTACTGGATCGAGAACAGGAACGTGTTCGAGATGCTCGCGACGCCCGACGGTGCCGTCGCCTTGAGCGTCACGAAGGCGGTGAAGATCCGGATGCCCTTCAGACTCGGCAGGTTCGGGATGCCGATCGCCGCGTTCGCCTGGCCCTGGCCGTCGAGCACGCCCGCGAAGTTCTTGAAGACTCCCGGCGCCGCGCCGAGAACGCTGAGGAAGAACAGCGAGTCCGGCGAAAGCTCCAGCCGGCGCGCGTCGATCGCGATCGGACCGTTGCCGAAGGCGCTCGCGAGCTGGTAAACGAGACCCGCATCGCCCGGCGCGGAGAGCGAGAGGTTCACCTGACCGCCCGGGTACGGGGATCCGGAGCCGCCCAGGAAGACCTCGGTGATCTTCGCCACGAAGGCGTCGACGCCGCCGTTGTGACTCAAGTCCGGGCCGACCGCGACCGGGAACGTCTGTTCGCTGGAGTCCGTGGTCCCCGTCACGTACGTGCTTCCAGCCGCGTCGGTGGCGATCGCCTTGCCCGAATCGGCTCCGCTGCCGCCGAGATACCCGCAGAACACAAGCCCGCTGCCCGTTGCGCTCACCTTGGCCACGAAGGCGTCGACGCCGCCGTTGTGACTCAAGTCCGGGCCGACCGCGACCGGAAACGTCTGCGCCGTGGATGCGGTCTGCCCGGTCACGGACGCCCTGCCAGGCCCGTCCACGGCGAGGCCGTAACCGTAGTCCGTTCCACTGCCGCCGAGGTAGCCGCAGTAGACCAGCCCCGTTCCGGCCGCGTTCAGCTTCGCCACGAAGGCATCGTAGCCGCCGTTGTGCGTCAGGTCCGGACCCACCGTCACCGGAAACGACTGTTCGTTGCTGTTCGTGTACCCCGCGACGTACGTGCTGCCGGCGGCGTCCACGGCCACCGCCGTGCCGAAATCGGAAGAAGCGCCGCCGAGGTAGCCGCAGTAGACCAGCCCCGTTCCGGCCGCGTTCACCTTGGCGACGAAGGTGTCGATGCCGCCGTTGTGCGTCAGGTCGGGGCCGATCCCGACCGGGAATGTCTGCTCGTTGCTGTCGGCTCGACCGGTCACGTACGCGTTGCCCGCGGCGTCGGTGGCGATGCCATAGCCGTAGTCCCCGGAAGCACCGCCCACGTAGCCGCAGTAGACCAGCCCCGTTCCGGCCGCGTTCACCTTGGCGACGAATGCATCGTAGCTGCCGCCGTTGTGCGTCAGGTCCGGACCCACGGCGGCCGGAAAGGTCTGTTCGTTGCTGGTCGTGTTTCCCACGACGTACGCGTGTCCGCCCGCGTCCACCGCAACGGCGTGGCCGTAGTCCCCGCCGCTGCCGCCGAGGTAGCCGCAGTAGACCAGCGCGGTGCCCTGGGCGTTCACCTTCGCCACGAAGGCATCGTCGCTCCCGTTGTGCGTCAGGTCCGGACCCACCGTCACCGGGAACGTCTGCTCGGTCGAGCTGGTCTGCCCCGTCACGTACGCGTTTCCGGCGGCGTCCACGGCAATGCCGTAGCCCGCCTGGCGACCGGCGCCGCCGAGGTACCCGCAGTAGAGGAGCCCCGTTCCAGCCGCGTTCACCTTGGCCACGAACGCGTCCACGCCCCCGTTGGAAGTCGGATCAGGCCCCACCCGCACCGGAAAGGTCCGCTCGTCGCTGCCGGTATCCCCGGTCACGTACACGCTTCCGCCTGCGTCCACGGCCATGGCGAAGGCGGAATCACTGCCGCTCCCGCCGAGGTAGCCGCAGTAGAGGAGCACCGCCGGATCGAGCACGAGCGGACGGGCCGGGTCGTAGGCGCCGAGCGCGAAGCCGAACTCCACCTCGTCGGCCGCCGCCTCCGCGTGGAGCCGGTATGCCATCTCCACTGGCACGCGCTCGCCGTCGATCTCCTGCCAGGCCACCGGCGCCGCGTCCTCGAAGCTGCCGGCCGGGGTCGTCACCCGGAGCGCACCGCTCGCGGTCATCGCGACACGCTCCGCGCCGCGGTAGCGCAGCCGGATCTGCGCCGGGTCCGCGCTGGCCGCGACCACGAACTCGTACTTGAGCTGGTTCACGGTGCCCGCGTAAACGAGATCGATGCCCGGCCAGAGCTCGGGGTAGACGACCTTCGAGAAGGTGGGAAGCCCCGCCTTCCAGTCCTCCTTCGGCCCCTTGAAGTAGCTGAAGACCGCCTCCTGGCGGTCCTCGCCCCGCAGTGCGACACCGGGATCAGCACCGACGAAGTCGAGCTTCACGGCCCAGGCCTGGTCCTCACCCTTCAGCCGAAACGTGATCCCGTCCGGCGCGAAGAACAGGGACTTGTCCGCACCCTGGAGGTAGTACCTGACCGCCTGCGGGTAGAGCCCCCGGTTCTCCACGAAGTAGAGCGGGAGCTTGCCGAAGGCGGCTCGCACCGCCGGGCGTGGCGCCGCCGGAGCTGCGGGCGCAGCGTCCTCCTGGGCGCGCCCCTTGCCTTCCGCGCGGCTGCCGGACAGACATGGCAGGTACAGCACGCCGGCGGCGGCGAGCAGCACGACCGAGAAGAGAACCCGTGGACGCAACATCCTGCACCTCCCGATCCGACAGCGTGCCCCGCTGCGTGGCGTGACGCCCCGTGCGCGCGCTGCGCAGCGGCACCCACGATGACGATTCCGGTATGTCCCATCCCCCGCCCAGGACGACCTCCGGATGCTACTCGAGACCACACCGTAGCGGCAAGCGGCAACGCCAGGTTCTGGATCCGGTTCGTGCGGCGGGAAGCCAGTTCGAGTTCGCGATCGCACCGGCGTTCCGCCCCGCGGACCCAGGCAAGAAGATCCGCGCGAAGGGGCAGGGATTCTCGCGCGGGTCCTTACGCCGCCGCTCCCACCCGTGCTACGGTATCCATGGAGCCTCCGGTTCGGCTGCCGGAGAACCGAGGAGACAGCTCATGAGGGTGCGTGCGCTGGTCTGGCTGGCCGCCGCGGCGTGGGCGGGCGCCGGGACTGCCGCCGTGCTGGCGGCCCAGGCGCCCACTCCGGAGGAGCTCCACTTCCGGCTGGGCAAGGCCGAGATCCTGGTCCGGCAGACGGAGGACCGCCGTTACGTGGTCGAGTCCTACCTCGACTACCACCCGCCCGCCGCCGCGCATCCGGCTTTCGAGCCGGAGTCCGTCTTCGTCTGGTTCTTCGGCGACGCCACGGGCCAGCGCCTCCAGGTGATCACTTCGCGGATCAACGGTCGGGACGTGCTCCGGCTGGTATCGCCCGACGACCGCGGCACGCTGGTCGGGCTCCACATCACGCCCGAGAACCGGACGGCGCCGCTGGCCGTGCATCTGACGGTCGTGCTGAACGCGGTGCGCGGCCGGGTCGCCCTGCCGATGAGCGAGCGCGAGGAATGCGCAGAGGTCACGGTGGTGAAACCCGACGGGAGCCGCTGGCGGCCGGAGGCGCTCGTGCCGAGCCTGGTCGTCGACCCGAAGCAGGCCAGCGGACTGGGCCGGCCGGTGCTCGCCGTCGCGATGATCGCCTGCTTTCTCGCCGCCATCGCCTGCACGATCGTCATCCTGCGGCGGAAGTAGCCGCCCGGCGCCGCTGCCAAGCCGCGCCACCAGAGTGGCGAAGTGCGTGTCTCATGCTAGACTACCCAGATGAAAGTCCGCGAGGTCATCAAGGCACTGGAACGCGACGGTTGGCCGCTCGTTGCCAGCACGGGAAGCCATCGCCAGTTCAAGCATCCGATGAAACCCGGCCGGGTCACCGTGAGCGGTCACCCGAACGACAAGATGCCGCGGGGAACACTCGCTTCCGTGAGGCGGCAGGCTGGCTGGTCGAGAAGGAGCCGATGAGAAAACTGAGCTACCTCGTGCGGATCCACAAGGATCCAGACAGTGACTGGGGGGCCTCCGTTCCCGATCTCCCGGGCTGCGTCGCGACCGCGAGGACACTTGACACCGTTCTCCGCCGCATCCAGGGGGCCATCGAGCTGCAGCTCCGTGGGATGCTGGCGGATGGTCTTGCGCCACCGCGGCCGCGGTCGCGTGTCGTGATACCGAAGCGGAGCGCGCGGCAAATCGAGTTCTTCGCGACCGTGCAGGTCGCGGCGTAGCCGGCCGCCGGGGGCCGCGCCGCCACCCGGCGCGGCTGCCGTTCAATCGTCCGCGATCACGCTGTAGTTGTCCCCGAACGTGTAGCGGACCCGGAGGTCAACCGGGATGCCCTGACCGTTCACAGCCTCGAGCGCGGCGGTGAGCGCCTCCGGGGCGTTCTCGTGCGCTTCGAGCAGCGCCTTGGCGTCCGCCATCGTGCCGCGCACCTGGACGTCGAGGATCTCCATCGCGAGCTTCTCGACCGCGGGGCCGAAGCGCTCCGGATCGACCCGGAACTTGCCGTTCTTCACCCGGATGGCGCCGTTGTCGACCAGGCGGTTCAGCTCGAAGACCTTGCCGCGCGCGTGGTCGGACGCCGTGCCGAAGCGCACGGTCCGAAAGGCCGAGGCGACGTAGGTTGCCGCCATCCGCCGCGGGAACTCGGGATCCTCGATCAGGCCCTGCTGGGCGAGCCAGTGGCCGAACAGCAAACTCACAATCTCGGCCTTGGCCTCCTCGAAGGGACTGTAGTAGGTCTGGTGGCGCTCGCGCACCGTCGTCGGCCGGCCGTCGACCACGATGCCCGACGGACCGATGCCGTGAGCCAGCTCATGGCGCACGGTGTTGTCGGAGAACAGCTCCTGGTCGACGTTCGCAAGCTCCGCCGGATCCATCACCACGCTGGCGATCGGTTTCAAGATGTGGAGGAACTTGCCGTCGAGCAGGTTCATCATCATCACCTTCTTGCTGCCGAACTTCGCCTGCCACTCCGCGATGTTGGGCAGGTTGTAGGCCAGCGACTGGTAGCCTTCGTTCCCGAAGCCGGCCGAGTAGGCGAGATCCACCGCGATGAGCGTGGCCCCGGCGCCCGGCTTGGTCCAGCGCTCGGGCACCGGCGTGGTGGCGAGCTTCTTTCCGGGCGCCACTTCGCGCCCTTCCGTCACGTAGCGCTCGTAGAGCGACCACAGGTGGTCGTCCATCGCGTGGATGTGCTTCTCGTAGAAGGCGAGCTGCTTGGTCTTGCTCGCCCGGAGCACGCCCACGTAGAGCTGGAAGGCAGCCTTGCGCTTCATCAGCTCGTCGCCGTAGTTCTCGTACGGCCCGATCGTGATGTCGAGGTGGCCGCCGCTCAGGTCGCCGGGGGCGTTCAGCGCGATCCACAGCCCCTCGCTCGCTTCGTAGTCGTTGGTCTTCTCGAGCGCCTCCGCACGCGCCCCGAGGAAATCCGCGAGCCGCGTGTTCTTGACCTCGGCAGCCGCGCGTCGCATGGCGGCGGCAAGCGGGGCGGTCTTCTCGCGGTAGGCCTCGGCGTACGGCACGCTGTGGAGCTTGCCGTCGGCAGCGCGCCGGATCACGGTGAAGTCGCTCCGGGCCGCCGCGGCGGCGGCCGGCTCGAGCGTCTGGGCCCAGGCGTGAAACGCCTCGGCGGTCAAACCCGCCGGGTAGAAGTTCCGGCCCGGAGCGAACGGGCCCAGCAGCTCCTTCACGCCGTCGGCGCGGCGGACCTTCAGCAGGAACGGCCGCAGCTCGAAGACGTCGTACGGGCCCTTGTTGATCCAGTAGTACTCGAGCAGCTGGCGATTGGCCGGAGTCGGATCCTCGGCGTACTGCCGCTTCAGCGCCGCGAAGATCTCGGTGTTGCCGGCGTAGCTCTGCTCCAGCCAGAGCGCGTCGATCCAGCGGCCGATCTCGGGGATCTTCTCGAGCAGCGCCTGCTCGCCGCGGGTGAGCGAGGCCGCGTCGAAGCGCAGCTCGAAGGGCGCCATCTTGGCGAGCTGCGCTGCGATGCGCTCCGGATCGATGGCCACGAAGGTGTACTCGTGTTTCACCGCATCTTCTCCCTCCGGGGAACCGGCGGTACCGGACCGGCACTGCGCGCCGGCCAGCACGCCGAGCACCAGCGCGACCAGCAAGGGCATCCGGGTGGCGAGACTCATCGGACTCCTTCCTTTCCGCTGCGGCGCCGCGTCGAGAGCCGCACGCTCCGGCCGTTCACGCGACCCTCCCGTGCAGGACGACGGTCGGATCGACGTGCCTCTTGCTGCGGCTCACCAGTTCGAACGTCGCATGCCGCGTCACCTCCGTGAAGCCCGCCACGCGCATCATGCGCTCCAGGCAGGCGATCGACGGCTTCCACCAGGCGATTCCGTCCCACGCGCCGACAAACCGCATGTCGGGTGCCTCGCCGAGCGCGGGTTCGTAGACCGTGGCCACGATGCAACGATCGCCGGTGACCAGGCGCAGGCGCTGGAGCGCGCGAAACGGGTCCGACAGGTGGATGAGCAGGCTGCCGCAGAATACCAGGTCGAACCGCCCGCCGAGCCGCTCGGGGGCGAGATCGTAGACGTTCAGGCCGACGTGCTCCACCCGCGAGCCGAGCGCCTCCTTGAGCAGCAGGAAGCCCCCGTGGAGATCGGACTCGTCATGTCGGGCGCGCTCCTCCGGGGAGAACTGCGCCGCGCGCTCCTCCCGGAAGGCCGGCGTGAAGTCATGCTCGGCGATCGTGGGCAGATCCACCGCCACCACCCGGCGGGCCCCCCGGCGCTCCAGCTCGAAGGAGAAGAACCCGTTGGACGCCCCCACGTCGAGCACGCTGAGACCCGTCAGATCGTCGGGGAACCCGTAGCGATGGACGTGGGGCCTCAGATCGAACTCGCCCTCGATCACCAGCCCGTGGTCGAGCTCGAAGGTGTGGTACCAGTTGATCCGGCGCGCCCGCTCCACCCACTGCCTGGGGTAGATGGTCTCGGGATCGACGGGTGAGCTCATGGCGAGGCGTCCCTTCCGGAGACTCCGCCGCGCGGCGGCGAGACCATGGCGGCGCCATTGTCCCTTTCGAGACAATCGGTTACAATGGCGACTTCGACGGGCGGCACGGCGCGGACCACCCGCGGCGCCGCCACCGGAGCGGTCTGCCGGCGCGACCGGGCGCCGGGATCGCCCCGGGGGGACATGATAGCGAACCGAGGCCGAGATGCCGATGCCATTCGGGCCCATTCAGGTGAACAGCAACCTGTTCCAGCGGGTCTTCTTCGACGCGCAGCGCTGCCGGTGCGGCGGCCGGTTGCGCGACCGGGAGGAGCACGTCGTGCGCCGGCGGGAGGCGACAATCCGGCAGGTGTACGCGACTTGCCGGAAGTGCCGCCGGCCGGTCCTGTTCGAGTTCGACGTGTCGCTGCTTGCCCGCCGGGGCGACGACGCCCGTCGCTTCCTAGGCACGGTCACGCGCTACCTGGACGGGTTGAGCGCTTTCAAGCGCAGCGACTTCGACACCGCCGAGGCGCGGCTTCTCGCGGCCCTCGACCCCCGGACCGGCGAGCCGAACCTCAGCGCCGCTCACTACTACCTCGGCCGCGTCGCGGCCAGCACGGGCCGCCCCGAGGAGGCGGTGCAGCGCTTCCGCCGCGCCGCCCTCCTGCAACCGATGGAGCTCGCCTACCACGAGGCGCTGCTCGCGGCCTACCGCGCCGCCGGCCAGCTCGACGCGGCGCTCGCCGAGCTCGCCGAGCTCGAGGATGTCCGGCTCCGCCTCGGGGGGTAAGCGCGCGGGCTGGAGCGCGTTGCGGGCATCCCTCAGTCCGCAGGGAGCACGGCGCGAGAAAGGCCCCGGGGTGAGAGCACGGGGGCGAGCCAGGCCGGCGGCGGAGGACGGCGGTCGGAATCGAGGAGGCTCTTCCATTCGGCGTCGGTCAGGCGCGTCTCGCTCGCGAATTCGCAGTAGGGAAGCACGGCCCCGAGGCAGAGCACGACTCTCTCCTGCCACGGGTAGAGGACCCAGAGCGCGCGCGGCCGCGCCACGCCGACTTCGAGCACCTTGCCGGATGCCGCCTGCGACTGCGAGAACACGTCGGCAATGCGCGGTGCGTCATCTTCGGGCGCGAGGTACGAGTTACCCCGATACAGCATGATCCGCGCCAGCGTCTTCCCGTAGGCCTCGAGGAACGCGGTGTCCGCCGGAGAGAACGGATCGCGCCGGAGCTGCTTCTGGGCCAGTGTCTCGAGGTGGCGGCAGGTGTCCTCGAGTGTCTCCCAGAGCTGCTCGCCCTCGGCGTGAGCGTGCAGCAATGCGGTCTCCGCCGCCGGGTCGTCCAGCGGACGCCCCTCCTCGAGCTGCCGGATCGTCTCGCGGAGCTTATCGAGCGCGAGCGCCCGGCGATCGGCGTCGTTCCGCGCCGACTCGAACCCGGGCAGCCAGAGCATCGCGAGGGCGGGCCAGTAGTGCCGGCCGCCGATCCCGTCCAGCCGCTTTCGATAGGAAAGCAGCCACGATGCGCCCGCGGTGCTGCCGGTGTCGAGCTCCTCGAGTTCGTTCGCGATCACGCGGAGGTCCGCCGTTACCTGGTCGTGGCCGGAGCCGAGGGCCGCCGTTCGCGCCAGCATCTCGCGCGCGCGCCTGGCAAGACGAGCGAAGCAGCCGAAGAACTCGGGCACCGGCTCCACGAAGCCAGGCGGCGCCGAAGCCGAGCCGAGGAATTCGACCCATTGCTTGGCCTGCAACACGAAGGCATGCCGCATCTGCGCCCACCCGGCCAGCGCGGTGTTGAGGCTCTTGGAGCGCCAGGCGGCGGCCCGGAAGCATGCCGGCGCCTCGGCTGGCGGGTCGTGGAGGAGTTCCTGCAGGCACCTGAGGTAGTCGACGTACAGCGAATCTCCGGCCAGGGAATCGCGGGAGGCACGGAGAATCTCCTGCACGCGGGGAGCCGCGTTCAGCTCGGCCATGGCAAGTTCGCTCCCGAGCAGCGCCGCGATCTCCAGCCCGGTCGGAAGCGCACGGTCCCGGAGCCCCCGGTCCCTCGGATCCGTGGTCCGGCCGAAGAGGATGCCGCAGGGCGTGCGATGAGCGGCAATCACGCGGAACCCGATCGCGTCGATCCGCTCCGCATCGTCTGCCGGCGGGAACCGGATCTGATCGTTGATCAGCGGCGCGTGACCTGCACGCCGCGCCGCCTCGACAATGTTCTTCCGCACCTCGGTGAGCCACGGCTTTCCCACGTCTTCGGCCAGGCATCCGTCCGTCGTGGGGCATGTGAAGCAGCCCGCCCGGTACACGTCCCAGTCGTCACCGAGCCCGATGAGCCTCTCGAGGGCCTGGACGTGTCTCGGCAGGCGGCGGCTTCGCTCGTCGTACGGCCAGCCCAGGTCGAATTCCACCTCGCAGACCACATGCCCGAGCAGCAGCGCGCAGAGGAGCTCCTCGTCCCGGCTGGCGCGAAGCGGGATCGCCTGCAGCCACGCCACGGCCCGGAAGTAGCGCTTCAGGGGCTCGCTCCTCGTGTAGAACCCGCGCGGCTTGCAGCGGCTGTAGTCGATGGCGAGGAATCCCGGGTCGGGCGGACCGAGCCAGGGGGGCCTCGAGCCCTCGCTCGCGGCCTCGATCCGGCCGACCTCCGCGCGGACCAGCGCGGCGGTCTCCTCCGAAAGACCGCCCGGAGTCTCGCCGAGCAGCACGAGGGGCACGGCGAGCAATAGCGTCGCGCGGCGCTTGGCCTCGAAGACGAGGCCCCGCTCGCCAGTCTGCTCCTTTTCGACCTCCGGGAGCCGTGCCCAGCAGCTCCGGAGCCACCGGCGCAGCCTGCCGACATTCGCGCTCTCCAGGCGCACGATCGACTCCTCCAGCAGCACACAGAACCCGTTGAGGAGCGAGTCGCTCGTGACGAACACCGGGAGGTTCGACTGGATGTACGGCGTGAAGACCTGCCGGAAGGCCCGGTTCGTGATCAGCACGCCGTTCTGTTCGAGCCGTTCGATCTCGTCCGGCTCCAGTCCGGCCCTGCGCGCCGCGTCCTTCCACGCGGCCTCGGGCTGCGGGACCACCGGGGCGGTCGCCAGCATCACCGCGAGAAACGCAAGCACCGGTCGTGACGCCATGGCTCATTCTCCGCGGCCGACAAACGCAAG
This sequence comes from Planctomycetota bacterium, assembly GCA_016935485.1. Taxonomy (GTDB): domain Bacteria; phylum Planctomycetota; class JAFGQW01; order JAFGQW01; family JAFGQW01; genus JAFGQW01. The sequence goes on from JAFGQW010000192.1 coordinate 12,773, forward strand.
GGGCGGCGCGCGGTTCAGTCCATCTCGCAGCGCCGGGCGTGGCGGCCCTCCCTCGCACGCGGTCGGCCCCGGCAACCGGCGCTCACGGCCGCGAGTAGCGGCCCCGGTACTCCTCGGGCGGGTACTTCTGCCGGTTCTTCGCGAACTTCTGCTCGAGCACGCGAGCGAGGTCCAGCTCGAGCACGTTGGCGAGCGCGAGCACGTACGCCAGCACGTCGGCCACCTCGTCGGCGACCTGCGCGCGGAGCGGCCCCTCGCGGCGCGCCGCCTCCGCCTCCTCGGGAGTGAGCCACTGGAAGAGCTCCAGCAACTCCCCGGCCTCCACCGCCACGCTCGCCGCGAGGTTCCTCGGCGTGTGGTACTTCTCCCAGCGGCGCTCGGCCACGAACGCGCGCACGAGCTCCCGGAGCTCGGCCACCGTCGTGGTCCGGTCGTCTGCCATGCGCCGTTTCCCTCCCGTCCCGAGGCGAGCGGCGCTACCGCATCACCGTGAAGCTGAACGTGTTGCTGATCGACTTGATACCGAACGGGGAACCGGCCCCGAGCGTCAGGAACGCGCTGTGAAGCCGCACGCCGACCAGCGCCGGACTGTTCGGGATGGCGATCTTCGCCTGGGCGAGGCCCGCCGCGTCGAGGAGGCCGGCATACTGCTGGAAGACCGCCGGCAGCCGCCCCTCCACGGTGACCACCAGGAGATCGTCGAGCGAGAGCCCGAGCCGACGCTGGCCGATGACGATCGGGCCGGTGCCGAGCGAGGTCCCGGCCTGGTACGGCAGCCCGCCCTCGGTGGGCGACCGGAGCACGAGGGTGATGACCTTGCCGATGGACGGTTGCCCCGAGCCGTAGATCTGGATGTCGCTGTAGGTGAGCCGCACCATGAGCGCGCCGGTAAGAGTTACGCTGCTCGCGGTGGTGGCCAAGTAGGCCCCCGTTCCGGACCGGTAGACCCGGTAGTAGTTAAGACTCGAGCTGCTGGTCTGGTTGTCGGTCGAGCTCGTTGCCCCCGTGATCGACCCGCCCTGGTAGCGCACCTCGATCGTGAGGCTGTCCATGCCGTTGTACTGGAACGGAGTCGCGAGCCTCAGCGTGCTCCAGGTGTGGGCCGTCCGCTGCCAGGTGAGGGGCCCGGCCGGGATCACCACCACGGGGCTAGGAAGGTTGAGCGCGTACGTCGACGACGGCGTCGGCAGCGTGGTGTGGCTCATCGTCATCTCGAACGTGGTGGCCGAAAAGGTCACGGTCTGGCACGGGGCGAACGAGACGTCGGTGATCTCGATCGGCACGCCGCCGAGCAACGTGGGCGGCACGATGAGCTGGTAGCGCCATTCGCCGTAGCTCGGGTTGAACGGGTAGTTGTTGCAGCCGGTGGATGAGGGCAGGGTGTTGTTCGGAACGAACACGTCTCCGGCCGCCGCCGCGGCAGCCAGCGCAACCAGCGCAACGATCGCCACGATGGCACGCTTCATGGAAGTTCTCCTTGGATCACGGTTGCGGACCGACCACACACAGTGTGAGATTCACGATCTCCCAGTATACGGTGGCGACCCGTCCCGGAAAAGCCCTGGACCGCGTCGGGGGCATCGGCGGCGAACGCCCGGCCGGAGGATCGTTGGCCGCCACCGCCCGCCCTCCCGCCAGGCCCTTGCGGAGCGCCGGGGGAAGCCCGCATACTGCGGGCAGCCAGTCCGGGGAGTGGTCCCGAGCCGGGCGATTTCCGGAGAATCTCGAAACCGGCCCGGGCGCCGCGTGATCCAACGGCGCTTTGCAACCGCCGGGCTCGTTGCCGGCCGCGCGTCCCGGCGCCGGCCGCGCGCGAAGGTCCGAGGTCGCCCTGCAGCAGGTCCCTGGGGCTCCGTGCCGGACACCCCCGCAAGGAGGATGAGCCATGTCTCGCCGCACCGCGTTGTTCCTGGTTCCCGCGATCGTCTGTGTGTTCGCCGGCGTGTTCGCGTGGCCCTCCCTCGGCGCGGACGACGCCGCCGAGCTCCTCGAACGCGGCCGCGAGCTCATGGCCGACCGCCAGTACGACGGCGCCGCCCGGGTGCTGGGCGACCTCGCCGCCCGCTTCCCGTCCGCCGCCCGGACCGACGAGGCGCTGCTGCTGCTGGGCAAGGCCCATCTCTACGCGCGCCGCCACGACCAGGCCATCGCCACGTTCGAGCGCCTGCTGAAGAACATGGGCGGCTCGGCGTGGAGCGAGAAGGCGCGCCTGCTCCTCGCCGACGCCTACACCGCTTCGGGCCGACACGATCTGGCCGCCGACATCCTCCAGCGCCGGCTCGAGACCGTGGAGGGCCGCGCCTACAAGGTGATGCTCGCCGACCACTACCTGAAGGTCGCCCAGACCGCCTTCGATGGCACCCCCTCCACCGATCCGCTCAAGCGCGGCGAGAAGGAGCGCGACCTCCCCAAGGCGATCCGCTACTTCGGCAAGGCGCGCGAGCTCCTCCAGGGCGAGCGCGAGGAGGCAGAGCTCACGGTGAAGATCGCCCGCGCGGCCTTCGAGTCCGGCAATGCACGCCAGGCCGCCCAGGAGCTGGACCGCTTCTTCCACCGCGTCGAGGACTACGCCAGCCCGGCGGAGGTGCGCCTTCTCAAGGCACGCGCCCACCACGCACTCGGCGAGACCGCGCAGGCGCGCAGCGAGCTCAAGGACTTCGCCGCCGAGGACGGGCTCTTCCGCGCCGAGCCGACCCGCCCCGAGGCGCTGGCCCTGCTGGCGGAGACCTGGTTCAAGGAGGGCGGCGACCGCGCGGTCCTGCGCGGCGTGGGCGTGCTCGCCGGCGCGCTCCGCGCCTACCCGGACCACCCGCTCGCCGAGACCCTGGCCTTCCGGCTCGGCGAAGCGCTCCACCAGGCGGGGAAGCTCGACGAGGCGGTCGCGGCGCTCCACGCCTTCCGGGAGCGCTTCCCGAAGAGCGCGCGGGCCGCCGACGCCCAGCTCGCCATCCCGGAGGCCTACTTCCAGATGAAAAAGTACGACGCGGCGCGCGCGGCCTGGCGGACGTTCATCGCCTCCAATCCCGACCATTCGCGCTGGGCCGAAGCGCAGCGCCGCATCGTCGCCGCGCTCTTCGCAGCGGCCGAGGACCGGCGAGAGACCGGCGACGTCGCCGGCGCTATCACGGCCTACGAGACCTTCCTCGGCGAGTACCCCGCCGACGCGCTGAGCCCCCGGGCGCAGGAGACCATCGCCCACCTCCACGAGGAGGCCGAGCATCTGAATGCCGCCCTCGAGGCCTACCGCGTCGTCGCCACCCGCTACGCCGGGCTGGACGCGGCCGCCGCGGCGCGCAGCCAGTTCCGCCGTGCCGAGCTGCTCAGGCTGAAGAAGGAGGACTTCGACGGCGCGATGACGGCGCTCGAGGACCTGCTCAAGCGCTTCCCCGGCGCGCCCGAGGCCGCCCGCGCCCGCCAGCAGATCGCCGAGCTCGGCGCCCGCGCCCTCCAGGTCGAGACCGAGCGCGTCTTCCGCCTCGGCGAGGAGCCCTGCCTCAAGGTCTCCACCCGGAACCTCACGAAGCTCGAGCTCCGCGCCTATCCCGTCGACCTCGTGGAATACTTCAAGAACAAGCACGACATCGGCCGCATCGAGGCGATCGAGGTGCCGATCATCAAGCCGGTCGTGGAGTGGACGGTCGAGACCCAGGGCTACGCCCGCTACAAGGACATCGAGCGTTCCGTGGGGCTCGAGAAGCTCAAAGCGCTGGCCCCCAAGGGCGGCGCGTTCATCCTGGCCGTGCGCGGCGAGGACCTCGAGACGCGCACCCTGGTGCTGCTGTCCGATCTGACGCTGGTGCTGAAGAAATCCCCCCAGCACGCGCTGGTCTTCGTGCTCGACGAGGCGTCGAGCCAGCCGGCCGCCGGCGTCGAGGTAATGCTGAGCGACGGCAAGAAGATCGTCGGGTCCGGCCGGACCGACCGCGAGGGGATTCTGGCCACGTCCTTCGAGGACTTCGTTCCGGATGTGCGGGCGCTGGTGTACCGCGACGGCCATACCGCCTTTGCCGGCGAGCAGAGCCCCGCCGCCTACACGTTCGGCTACCGCACGAAGGTCTACCTCTACACGGACCGGCCGCGCTACCGCCCCGGCCACACCGTGCACTTCAAGGGCATCGCGCGCCGGGTCGAGGACGGGGCCTACCGCATCCCGAAGGACGCGCCGGTCGTGGTCCGCGTGCTGGATAGCCGCGGCGCCGTGCTGCTCGAGGAGGAAAAGAAGACCGGCGCCTTCGGCACCTTCAGCGGGGAGCTTGCGATCGGCACCGACGCCCCGCTCGGCAGCTACCGCATCCACGCGCGCTTCGATCAGCTCGAGTTCGACGCGAGCTTCGAGGTGGCGGAGTACAAGAAGCCCGACCTGCTGGTGCGCGTGACCCCGGCGCGCGCCGACTACCTGAACGGCGAGCGCGTCGAGGCCACGCTCGAGGCGGGCTACTTCTTCGGCGGCCCGGCCCGCGGCGCCGCGATCACCTGGCGTGCCTTCCGCACGCCCTACGCTTTCGATGCCACGGCCTACCAGGAGTACGCCTGGTTCTTCACGGACCCCAAGACCCCGGAGGCCGCCGCGGGCGGGCCGGGCGAGTTCGTCACCGCCGGCCAGGGCATCGCCGACGAGGAGGGCCGGCTGAAGATCGCCTTCGACACCGGCGACAAGGAGGGCGACTGGCGCTACGCGATCGTCACCGAGGCGCGCGGCCGCGGGCGAAGCGTCGCCTACAGCTCGTCGGTGCTGTTCCTCACGGAGCGCGCCTACTTCGCCGTGGTGCGCGCCGACAAGAAGGCCTACCAGCCAGAGGAGGATATCCGGGTCTCGGTCACCACGGTGAACGCGCGGCACGAACCGGTGGCGCGCTCGGGCCAGGTGGAGCTGATCCGCACCGCGCCGGGCGAAACCGGACTCACCCAGACGGTGTGCGCGACGGCGGAGGTGACCACCGGCGCGGACGGCCGCGGCGAGGTGAAGCTCCGCGCGCCGCGCGGCGGCGACTACGTGCTCCGCTTCCGGGGTGAGGACCGCCGCGGCGGCAAGGTCGTGGCCGACACCGGGATCGCGGTCGCCGGCGAGGCCGAGGACCTCAGCCGCCAGGCGAAGATCGTCGCCGAGCGCGGGATCTACCACGCGGGGGACCGCGCGCGCGTGCTCCTGAACACGCCCCGCGCGCCCGCGTGGGCGCTCGTCACCTTCGAGGGCGAGAAGGTGCTCGACCACCGGGTGATCCGGCTCGAGCGCCGCTCCAGCCTGCTCGAGCTCGAGATGAAGGAGGACTACGCACCGAACGTGTTTCTGCGGGTGGCGATCCCTGCCGACCACCGCCTCTTCGAGGGCGAGGACGAGGTGCTGGTGCTCAAGTTCCTGAACGTCGCGGTAGCCGCCGACCGGACCGAGTACCGCCCCGGCGAGACGGCGCGGTTCACGCTCCAGGCGACCGACGCCAAGGGCCGGCCGGTGAGGGGCGAGCTCAGCCTCGCGGTGGTGGACCAGAGTCTCCTCGAGATCGCCCCGGACACGGGGAAGGGAATCAAGCCGTTCTTCTACGACCAGAAGCGGCGCCGCAGCGTGAATACCGCCGCGTCGCTCGCCTTCCGCTACGTCGCCCGGACCGTGAAGGTCGACCCTGACCTCCTCGGGATCGAGGCGCGCGAAAGGCTCCGCGAGGAGCTCGAGAAGCTCGAGGAGCGCGCCAAGCGCCTGATGCCGTCGTCCGGTCCGGCCGGAACGGTACCTCCCAACTTGGCACCTCCCGCCGGGGACAGCAAGCATGGCGCCGAGCCGGCCGAGAAGCTCAAGGCGGAAGCCGCCGTGGGCTTCGCGAGAGGGCTTGAGCTTTCTCTCGGGCCTCGCCGTGCGGCCGGCGGGCGGCGGGCGGAGAACAAGGTCGCTGACCGTCTCGAGCACGCGGTGCTCGTGATCGAGGAGATGACGGACGCCGATGCGCCGGAGCGCGCCTGGCAGGGCATGCAGGCCGACGGCGGCGTGTTCGCGCTGCTCGGCGGCGACCTGCTCGACCAGCAACTCGCCGCCGTGGAGGTGCGCCGCCGCTTCCTCGACACCGCGGCGTTCCTGCCGCACATCGAGACCGATGACGAGGGCAAGGCCACCGTCGAGGTGGCGCTCGCCGACAACCTGACGGCCTGGCGCGCACGCGCGGTCGGAGTCGGCGGGGAAGCGCTGGTCGGGAGCGGCGACACGTCGATCCGCGCCACCAAGCCGCTCGTGGCGCGGCTGGATATGCCGCGGTTCCTCACGCAGGGCGACCGGGTGCGTGCGGCCTCCGTGCTGAACAACAACACCAAGGAGGCGCTGGCGCTCGGCGTGGAGCTCGCGGTGGAGGGCGCCCGCCTCGAGGGCGCGGCCCGCGCCCCGCTCGTGCTCCCGGGCTACGAGGCGGAGCGGCTCGACTGGGAGCTCGCGGCCCCGGACCCCGGCGCCGTGAAGCTCGCGCTGCGAGCCGCCGAGGCGCGCCCCGACGGCGCCCGCGACGGCATGGAGCTCGCGATCCCGGCGCTTCCCTTCGGCGAGCACGGCCGCGTGGCGCACTCGGGCACCACGACCGAGAGCGTGGTGTTCCCCGTGAAGCTCCCCGAGGGCCTGCTGGCCGGCGCGTGCCGCTACGGGCTGCTGCTCAGTCCGGGATACGACGCGGTCCTGCTGGACGGGCTCGACTACCTCGAGGGCTTCCCCTACGGCTGCGTGGAGCAGACCGTGAGCCGGTTCCTCCCGGCGGTGGCGGCCATCCGGGCGCTGGGCGTGCTCGGACTGGACGATCCGGCGCGGGCGGCACAGCTCGACGCGCGCGTGCGCGCCGGGCTCGCCCGCCTCTATCACATGCAGCATCCCGACGGCGGCTGGGGCTGGTGGCACGTCAGGCGCCGCGGCGTGGCGGAGCACGGCGAGGCCGACGCGCGGATGACCGCCTACGCGCTGCTCGGGCTCGAGATCGCGCGCGCGGCCGGGTACGCGGTCGACGAGAACGTGCTCGGCCGCGGGCGGCACCGCGCGGCCGATCTGGCGCAGAAGGCGCCAGGATACGATGTGCGCGCGGCGCTGCTGCACGCGCTTTCCATCAACCGGGTCGTGAGCGCGGCGGATCTCGGCGCGGCCCACCGCTACCGGGATCTGCTCTCGGTGAGCGGGCTGGCGCGGCTCGCGCTCGCCCATGCCGGGCTCGAGCAGATGCGCAGCGCCGAGACCCTGGTCGCGGCGCTCAAGGAGCGGGCGCGCCGCGAGGGCGCGCACGTGTGGTGGCCGTTTGCGGACCGCGAGGCCGGCGCGTGGGATCGCTCGCCGATCGAGAACACGGCCTATGCGGTGATGGCGCTGCTTGCGGTCGAGCCCGACAGCGCGCTCGTGGAGCCGGCGATCGCCTACCTCATGGAGGAGCGCAAGGGCCGCTCGTTCCGTTCCACCAAGGACACCGCGGCGGTGCTGATGGCGCTCACGGCCTATCTCCAGCAGCGCGGGCTCGAGCAGGCCGACTACAAGCTCACCGTGGAGGTGAACGGCCAGGTCGCGGCGACGCTGGTCGTGCGCAAGGGCCGCGTCGAGTCCGGCGCGCGGACGATCGCCCTGGACGACAAGTGGTTCCGTCCTGGCGAGAATCTGGTGAAGCTCGTGAAGGACGGCCCGGGCCGCATGCACTACGCGTTCGCCGCCGACCACTTCCGGGCGGCCGAGACGGTGGCCGACGCCGGCGATCTGCTCCAGGTCGGCCGGGCCTACCGGCCGCACGCCGACCCCGAAGAGCAGGGCGAGGACTATGTCAAGCCAGGCTGGACCGTCGTGGTCGAGAAGTTCCGGCCCGCCGCGGAGACCGAGCCCGATCTCCGCGAGCTCGTGGGGGGCGGCAAGACGCGCGTCGAGCTCAAGCTCACGGCGCGGGAGCCGCTGGCGTACGTGGTCCTCGAGGATCCGCTGCCCGCGGGATTCGAAGTGGTGGAGGAGAGCGCCGCCGGCTCCTTCGACCGGTTCGAGCGGCGCGACGACCGGGTGGTCTTCTTCTTCTCCAAGGTGAAGGACGCCGTCCAGGTCTCCTACGTGATCCAGGCCATCCATCCCGGTGACTACCGCGCACGGCCGGCGTTTGCCGCGCCGATGTACGAGCCGGAGATCTGGGGCCGGAGCGCGAGCGCGCCCATGAAGGTGCTCGATCCCGAGGACGCCGCCGGGCTCGCCAAGGTCGCGCGCGAGCCCACGGCCGACGAGCTCTACTACGGGGCGCTGAAGGACATCGCCAAGGGCCGGAGCGAGGCGGCCCGCACGAAGCTCGCGGCGCTCGGCAAGTGGCGGCTCAAGGACGAGATCCTGGACGAGGTGCTCGCGCACCGGGTGCGGCTCGAGCTCGAGAAGGCGCCCCGCGAGGCGGTTTCCGCCTACGAGGAGCTCTTGGACCGCAATGCCCGCAAGGCCGCGTTTGATCGGCCGGTCCGGATGCGGCTGGCCCGCGCGTACCACGGGCTCGAGGAGTTCGAGCGCGCCGGCGGCTTCTACCGCCAGCTGCTCGACGAGTCGTTCGAGCGCGAGACCGCGCTCGTCCAGAGCTACGTCGAGCTCGGTGACCGCGCGCGCGCCCAGGAGGTGCTGCTCGACGTGCTGCGCCGCTATCCCGACGCGAACATCGTCGTGAGCACCTTCTACCGCCGCGCGCTCCAGTACGCCGAGATCGAGCGGCCCGATCTCAAGCGCGAACCCTACCTCCGCGCCGCGGTGCCGACGATGCGGCTCGAGGCGCTCCAGGAACTCAAGGCCTTCACCACCTACTATCCCGAGAGCGCGCTCGCCGACGACGCGCAACACCAGATCGTCAAACTGCTCGAGGACCTGAAGAACCACGCGCGCGCCGTGGCCGAGGCGCGGCACTTCTACGCGCGCTACCCGACGAGCCCGTGGCTCGACGACGTCCTGTTCCTCGAGGTGCAGGCCCTCTACGCGGCGGCGGAGTACGACGCGGCGCTGACAGCGGCCCGGGCGCTGGCGGAGCGCGAGTTCGCGCGCGAGGACGGCCAGCCCGGCACCGCGTGGAGCCCGTGGCGCGACCACGCGCTCTATCTCATCGGCAAGATCCTGCACATCCGCGGCAATCTCAAGCTGGCGGTCGAGCACTACCGGCGCGTGGCCGCCCAGTTCGAGGACGCCCGGGACGCGGTCGCCTTCTTCATGCGCGCCGAGCTCGAGGTCAAGCCGACCGTGGCGGTCGCGCTCGACCAGGCGCCGGCGCTCGCGCTCACGCTGAAGAACCTCCGCGTCGTGAGCGGCCGGGTCTATCCGGTGGACTTGAAGGTGCTGTTCGCGGTCCGGAAGAACCTCGCCAATATCAACGCGATCGATCTCACCGGCATTCCGGCGGTCGGCCGCTTCGAGGAGAACTTCGAGGGCGCGCCGGATTACGTGCGCTTCGAGCGCGAAGTGAAGCTCCCGATCGAGGACAAGGGCGTGTTTCTCGTGGTCTTGAGGGGCGGCGACCGCGATGCTTCCACGGTGGTGGTGCGCTCCGATCTCGAGCTCAAGGTGCAGCGCGTCGGCAGGAAGGTCCGCGCCTACGTGAGCCGGCGCTCGACCGGCCTGCCGGTCGGCGGCGCGTTCGTCCGGGTGGCCGACGGGCGCACCATCGTGGCCGAGGGGCCGACCGATGCGCGCGGCGTCTTCGAGGGCCCGAACGTGTCCGGCAGCCCCTCGATCGTCGTGGAGCACGAAGGGAGCTTCGCCTTCTACCAGGAGGGAAGCGAGTAGGGTCGCGCGGGCACGGGGTCTGACCCCGTTCCCACCGCGCGCCCCGGCGTGCGGGTGAAGCTCGCGGCGTGTTGTGCCCGCTCGCCGCGGTCCGGCTAGACGGAAGTTCCACGGGCGGGAAGCGGGGATTCCTGGTTTTGGCCTGCTTCGCGCGGTCCTCGGCGCGATTCTCCCAGACTCAA
>JAFGQW010000193.1 GCA_016935485.1 Planctomycetota bacterium
CAGCAACAACCTCGTCTCCCCCACTCCGGCGCCGGGCTCGATCAACCTGGCCGTCACCAACGGCGTGCCGTCCGCTCCCGGTGCGATCTTCATCTCGCCGACGCCGGCGGCCGCGCCCATTCCGCTTCCCGGGAGCAACAACCTCTTGATCCTCCCGGCGTTCATCGGGATCGTCCCGTTCGGGCTGAACGCCCAGGGCCGCCACGACCTGAACCTGACGTTCCCGGCCTTGACCTTCGGCGTCGAGGTGCAGGCGTACGCCGCGGATCCCGGCAACAAGGCGGGGTTCGTGGTGACCAACGCCGTGTCCTTCGTGGCCAAGCCGTAGGCGCACGCCGACCGACCGCATGAATACCGAGCGCGAGGGCCCTCCGGGGCCCTCGCTGCTCTCACGCCATCCGGTTCAGACCGCGCGCTCTCCCTCGGCGAACCCTCGGAGTGCAGCGACCTGCACCGCATGCCGGCCCGCGGACTGGGCCGTTGGTCGCGGCGGAAGAATGCGGTATGCTCGCGGCCGGCGCGGCGCGGGCGGCGCCGTGTGGCGAGGAGGAGGCGGCCGTGGCGCGGAAGACGACCGAGGTCAAGATCGACGGGCTGCGGCTCAAGGTCCACGCGGTGAACACGCTCGTCGTCGGCAGCGGGGCGGCGGGCCTCAATGCGGCGCTCCAGGTCTTCGAGCGCGGCCAGCCGGACGTGATGATCCTCACCGAGGACTGGAGCGCCGGCACGTCGCGGAACGCCGGCTCCGACAAGCAGACCTACTACAAGCTGGCGCTGGCGGGAGCGCCGGATTCGCCGCGCGAGATGGCGCGGGACATCGCGCGGGGCGGCGGCATGCACGGCGACATCGCGCTCTGCGAGGCCCAGCACTCGGCGGAGGCGTTCTTCAACCTGGTCCGGCTCGGCGTGCCGTTCCCGCACGACCGGTTCGGCGCCTACGTGGGCTACCGCACCGACCACGACCCGCGAGGCCGCGGCACCTCGGCCGGCCCGCTCACGTCGCGCCTCATGTGCGAGCGGCTGGGCGATGCGGTGCGCGCGCGCCCGATCCCCGTCCTCGACGGCCACGAGCTGATCGCGCTCCTCACCGCCAGCGACGCCGACGGCCGCCGCCGGGTCGCCGGCGTGGTGGCGCTGGACCGGAGCCGGCTCGACAGCGGCGCGTTCGGCCTGGTGCTCGTCAGCGCCGTGAACGTGGTGCTCGCGACCGGCGGTCCGGGCGGTCTGTACCGCACGTCGGTCTACCCGGAGAGCCAGATCGGCTCCTTCGGACCGGCGCTCGCCGCCGGCGCAATCGCGCGGAACCTCACCGAGTCCCAGTTCGGTCTCGGTTCGGTCCAGGTGCGCTGGAACGTCTCCGGCAGCTATCAGCAGGTCATCCCGAGCTACGTGTCCACGGACCGCGCGGGCGGCGACGAGCGTGCCTTCCTCGACCCGTTCTTTCCCGACCGCGCTGCGCTCGCCGGCGCGATCTTCCGCAAGGGCTACCAGTGGCCCTTCGATGCCGGCAAGGTCGCCGGCCACGGCTCCTCGCTGATCGATCTGCTGGTCTTCCGCGAGATCGTGCACGAGGGGCGGCGCGTGTTCCTCGACTTCACGCGAAACGCGGGCGGCGCGGCGTTCTCGCTCGATTGCCTCGACAGCGAGGCGCGCACCTACCTCGAGAAGTCGCGCGCCGCCGGCGCCACGCCGATCGAGCGCCTCGCGGCGATGAACCCGGCGGCGATCGCGTTCTACCGCTCGCACGGAATCGCGCTCGAGCGCGACCGGCTGGAGATCGCCGTGTGCGCGCAGCACCTGAACGGCGGGCTCGCCGCCAACCTCTGGTGGGAATCGAACCTCCGCCACCTCTTTCCGATCGGCGAGGTGAGCGGCACGCACGGCTACCGGCGGCCTGGCGGCTCCTCGCTCAACGCGGGCCAGGTGGGCGGCATCCGCGCCGCGCTCTACATCACGAAGCGCTACGCGGACGCGCCGCCCGATGCCGCGACGTTCCGGGCGCAGGCCGCCGGTCCGGTGCGGGAGTGCCTCGCGTTGGCGCGGCGCGTGACCGAGCGCGGCGGGGCCGGCCCGTGCCTTGGCCCGGACGAGGCGATCGCCGAGATCCAGGAGCGCATTTCGGCCGTGGCGGCGCACGTGCGGGAGCGCGGCCGCGTCGAGCGGGCCGTTCCCGAGGCGTGGGCGCTGGTGCGGCGGATCGCGGCGGAGCTCGGGGTCGCCGCCCGGACCGAAGTCAACCGCGCGTTCCGCGCCGCCGATCTCGCGCTCACCCACGCCATGTTCCTCGAGGCGATCGCCGAGTATCTCGCGCGCGGCGGGAAATCGCGCGGCTCCGCGCTCGTGCTCGACGCCGACGGGCGGCCGCCGGTGCCGGAGCTCGGCGACGCGTGGCGCTACGCGCTGAACTCGCCGGACGCGTTCGTGGACCGGAAGATCCTCGAGGTGCGGCTCCTCGGCGCGGGCGAGGTCGAGAAGCGGTGGACCGATCCCCGGCCGGTGCCCGAGGAGGACGGCTGGTTCGAGGCCGTGTGGAGCGACTACAGGAATGACCGCGTGATCCGAGGAGACGAGTGACATGGACGGACGGCCGGTCGCCTTCATCACGGGCGCGAGCCGCGGCATCGGTCGCGGCATCGCGCTCGCGCTAGCGCGCGAGGGGTTCGACATCGTCGGTAACGCGACCGCCTACGACCCGGAGCAGCGGGACCGCGGGCTCGCCGAGGTGAAGGCGCGCGTCGAGGAACTGGGCGCGGCGTTCGCGCCGGCGCCGGGCGATGTCGCCGATCTCGCCGGACACGAGCGGCTGCTCGACGCGGCGCTCGCGCGCTTCGGGCGCGTGGACGTGCTCGTGAACAACGCGGGGGTGGCGCCCGCGGTGCGGCGCGATCTGCTCGAGACCACGGCGGAGAGTTACGACCGCGTGCTGGCGATCAACACGCGCGGCCCGTTCTTCCTCAGCCAGCGTTTCGCGCGCTACTTCGTCGAGCGGGTCGCGGCCGCGCCGGGTTTTGTGCCGGCGATCCTCTTCATCTCCTCGATCTCCGCGTACGTCTCCTCGCCGAACCGCGCGGAATACTGCCTGTCGAAGGCGGCGCTGAGCCACGCGGCGCAGATCTTCGCCGACCGGCTGGCGGTGCACGGCATCCGCGTGTTCGACGTGCAGCCGGGGCTGATCGACACGGAGATGTCCGCGGCGGCGAAGGAGAAGTACGACCAGCTCATCCGCGACGGCATCGTGCCGCAGCGCCGGTGGGGCACGCCCGAGGACGTGGGGCGGGTCGTCGCGGCGCTCGCCCGCGGGGACTTCGGCTACTCGACCGGCCAGGTGGTGACCGTGGGCGGAGGGATGCAGATTCCGCGGCTGTAGCGCGCCGATCCCGGCGGCGGCGGGCGGCAGCGGCGCGAAGCGGCGGCAAGGAAAGGCAAGAGGATGCGTGACGTGAATCGATCCACGGCGCTGTGGGATCGCCTGAAGGCGGCGCGGCTGATCGCGCTGATATCGCCGCGGACGAGCCAGGAGTGCGTCGCCGCCTACGAGGCGCTGGCGCCGCTCGGCGTGACGCTCGAGATCGCGTTTCGAACGGAGGCGGCGCTCGAGGGGATCCGCACGGTGCGCGCGAAGCACCCGGACGCGCTGCTGCTGGCGGGCACGGTGCTGACGGCGACGCAGGCCGAGCGGGCGATCGGGGCCGGCGCGGCGGGCGTGGTCTCGCCGGACTACTTCCCGGACGTGGTCGAGGCGTGCATCCGGCACGATGTCCTCTGCATCCCGGGCGGGCTCGCCGAGCCGGGGAAGACGCTCGTCCAGAAGGCCGCGCTGCTCGGCGTCGAGCCGGAGGAACTGCGCGCGCGCCATCCGTACCAGTGGGTCTACAAACTCTTCCCGGCGATGACGGGGGAGCACGGCCAGCTCGAGACGGCGCGCGCCTGGAAGGCGGTCTACCCGGGGCTCGCGATCGTGTATACCGGCGGGGTCACGGCGGAGAATGTCGGCCGCATCGCCGCGTCCGACCCCGACGGGATCGTCTGCGCCTCCGCGCTCACGCGGCACGTGGACGATCCGGCGCGGATGCGCGCGGAAGCCGAGCGGTGGCTGGCGATCCTCGGGAGCGGGGCGGCGGCGGGCGGAGGTGCGGGGCGTGCCGTGGCGGAACCAGCAGCAGCGCCCGCTGCAGCGGCGGTCCGGCCCGAACCGCCGGCCGCACGCCCGCTCGTCGTCACTTTCGGCGAGATCATGCTCCGGCTCGCGCCGCCGGGCTACCAGCGGCTCGCGCAGGCCCGTGTGCTCGAGGCCACCTTCGGCGGCGCGGAAGCGAACGTCGCGGTGGCGCTCTCCAACCTCGGACTGCGCGCGCGCTTCGTGAGCGCGATTCCGGACCAGGCCGTGGGTCAGGCGGCGGTGAATGCGCTGCGCGCCCACGGCGTGGACACGAGCCACGTGCTGCGGCGCGGCAGTCGGCTGGGCATCTACTACCTCGAGCACGGGGCATCGCAGCGGCCATCGCGCGTGGTTTACGACCGCGCCGGCTCGGCCATGGCCACGATCGCCGCGGGGCAGGTGGACTGGAACGCGGCGCTCGACGGCGCCACGTGGTTCCACACGTCGGGCATCACACCCGCGCTCGGCGACGGCGCGGCGGAAGCGACGCGCGAGGCGCTCGCCGCGGCGCGCGCGGCCGGGCTCACGGTGAGCCTCGATCTCAACTACCGCGGCAAGCTGTGGAGCCGCGAGAAGGCCCGGGCCGTCATGACGCCGCTCATGGAGTACGTGGACATCGTCGTCGGAAACGAGGCCGATGCCGCGGACGTCTTCGGGATCCGGGCCGGGCAGACGGACGTCGGCGCGGGAAAGCTCGATGTGGCCGCCTACGAGGCGGTCGCGCGCGAGCTGGTGAGGCAGTTCGAGCTCAAGATGGCGGCGATCACGCTCCGTGAGAGCCGGTCGGCCTCCGACGACCGCTGGTCGGCGTGTCTCTTCGACGGGACGGACTTCCACGTCGGACCGCGCTACGACGTCCACCTCGTGGATCGGGTCGGCGGCGGCGATGCGTTCAGCGCGGGGCTGATCCACGGTCTCGTGACCGGGAAGGCCCCGAAGGCGGCGCTCGCCTTCGGCATCGCGGCCTCGTGCCTGAAGCAGACCATCCCCGGCGACTTCAGCCTGGTCTCCGCCGCCGAGGTCGAGGCGCTCGCCGGCGGGGAGACCGCCGGCCGCATCCAGCGGTAGGAGAAGAAGGGCAACCACGAAGAGCACGAAGAAGAGGCGGGCAAGCTGCAATTCCCTGGGGTCAGGCGCTGGAAGTTGCACACACACCCACCTCCAATTCCCTGGGGTCAGGCGCTGGAAGTTGCACACACACCCACCTCTGCAAGTTCTGGCGCCTGACCCCAAGAAGTTGCATGGACCCCGCTCACCCCCCGGCTCGTGCTCGTCATCGTGCTCGTGCTCGTGCTCGACTTCTTC
>JAFGQW010000194.1 GCA_016935485.1 Planctomycetota bacterium
ATCTGCGTCGGCGTCTGCAAGAACCACGCGATCGATCTGCAGCAGCAGCCCACGAAGTTGCGCGTCCACGTCGGGGCCATTGTCCTCGCTCCGGGCTACGACGTCTTCGACCCCGCACCGACGGGCGAGTACGGCTACGGCCGGATGAAGAACGTGGTCACCAGCCTCGACTTCGAGCGGCTGCTATGCGCCACGGGCCCCCACGAGGGCGAGATCCTCCGCCCTTCCGACCACCGGCATCCCCACAAGATCGCCTGGATCCACTGCGTCGGCTCCCGCCAGGTGAACGGCAGCGGCAAGAGCTACTGCTCCGCGGTCTGCTGCACCTACATCCAGAAGCAGGTGATCCTCCTGAAGGACCATGACGCCGCGAGCGAGGCCGTCATCTTCCACAACGATGTCCGCGCCTACGGCAAGGACTTCGAGCGCTTCTACCAGCGCACGGAGGGGCTGCCCGGAGTCCGGTTCGTCCGCAGCTACGTCCACGTCGCCCGGGAGATCCCGGAGACCAAGAACGTCGTGATCCGCTACGCCACGCCCGCCGCCGGCGTCGAGGAGGAGGAGTTCGATCTGGTGGTGCTCGGCGTCGGGCTCCATCCGCCGCGCGATGCCGCGCGCCTGGCCGAGATCTTCGGCATCGAGCTCACGGCGCACGGCTTCTGCCGGACCGATTCCACCGAGCCCATCCGGACCTCGCGGCCGGGCGTCTTCGTGAGCGGCGCGTTCCGGGGCCCGATGGACATCCCCGAGTCCGTCGTCGCGGCCAGCGGGACCAATGCGCTCGTCGGCGAGCTGCTCCGGACGCGGCGCGGCCGGCTGGCGCGCGCGCGCGTCTATCCGCCCGAGCGCGATGTGTCCGGCGAGCCGCCACGGGTCGGCGTCTTCGCCTGCCACTGCGGCGCGAACATCGGGCGCGTCGTCGATATTCCGGCGCTGGTCGAGTACTGCCAGGGCCTCGACCGCGTGGTGCACGCCGAGGACGGTCTCTTCATCTGCTCCACCGATGCCGCGGCGCAGATCGCCAGCACCATCCGCGAGAAGCAGCTCAACCGCGTGGTCGTGGCGGCCTGCACCCCGCGAACGCACGAACCGCTGTTCCGGGACACGCTGCGCGAGGGCGGCATCAACCAGTACTTCTTCGACATGGCCAACATCCGGGAGCACTGCTCCTGGGTCCACTCCAAGCAGAAGGAGGAGGCGACCGCCAAGGCCAAGGAGATCGTCGGCATGGCGGTGGCCCGGACGCTCAACCTGAAACCTCTCCAGGAGTTCGAGCTGCCGGTGACGAAGACCGCGCTGGTGGTCGGCGGCGGGCTGGCCGGCATGACCTGCGCGCTCGGCCTGGCGCGCCAGGGCTTCGAGGTCCACCTGGTGGAGAAGGAGGCCGAGCTCGGGGGCATGGCGCGCCGGCTGTATCGGACCCTGGAGGGTCTCGATGTGCAGGCCTACCTGCGGGCGCTCATCCGGCAGGTCTATCAGCACCCGCTCATCCACGTGGCCCATGCGGCGACCCTCACCGAGGTCTCGGGGTACGTCGGGAACTTCGTCACCACGGTGCGGTCGGAAGGGCGCGTCCGGCACATCCACCACGGCGCCGCGATCCTCGCCACGGGAGCCGACGAATACCGGCCCACGGAGTACCGCTACGGGCAGGACGACCGCGTGCTGACCTCCGTGGAGCTGGGCGAGCGGCTGGCCCGAAAGGACCCGGGGCTTGGCGCCGCCCGGAGCGTGGTGATGATCCAGTGCGTCGGCTGCCGGCAGGAGGACCGGAACTACTGCAGCCGCGTCTGCTGCAGCCACTCCGTGAAGAACGCGCTCGCGCTGAAGGATCTCAACCCCGGGATCGACGTCTACATTCTGTTCCGGGACATGCGGACCTACGGGTTCTACGAGGACTCTTACCACGCGGCCGCGGACCGCGGCGTGAACTTCGTGCGCTACGAGCCGGACGGCAAGCCCCGCGTGGAAGCGGCGACCGACGAGGAAGGCCGGCCCGTGCTGCGCATCACCGTGCCCGATCCCATTCTGGGCAAGTCGCTCGCGCTCGATGCCGACTGGCTCGCGCTGGCGGCCGCCGTCGTTCCCGCCGCCGGCAGCCAGGAGATCTCCCGCCTCTTCAAGGTGCCGCTCGGCCCGGACGGCTTCTTCCAGGAAGCCCACGTGAAACTCCGGCCCGTCGACTGCGCCGCCGACGGCATCTTTCTCTGCGGCACGGCGCATTACCCGAAGCACATTCCGGAGGCCCTCGCCCAGGCGCACGGCGCGGCCGGTCGGGCCGTCACCCTTCTATCCCAGGACCACGTCACCGCGTCGGGCTCCGTCTGCGAGATCGACGCGAGCCGCTGCATCGGCTGCGGCGCCTGTGTCGCGGTGTGCACGTACGGCGCGCTCGAGAGCCGGGAGACCCGGCAGGGCCGGAAGGCCGTCATCAACCCGGTCCTCTGCAAGGGGGACGGGCTGTGCAACGCCGTCTGTCCGACGCACGCCATCTCGCTCGAGCACTACACCGACGAGGAGATCCTGTTCCAGATCGACGCCGCCGCGCCGCAGGCGGTCTGCAGCGCATTGCCCCCATGAGCGTCGATCGGCAAGCAAGCGCAACACGAAAGCAAGAGAGCATGAGCAGCGGATTCGAGTTCCAGCCGAGAATCCTCGGCTTCGTATGCAACTGGTGAGCGTACGGCGCCGCCGATCTGGCTGGAGTTTCCAGGCAGCAGTATTCCACCGAGACCCGCCTCATCCGCGTCATGTGTAGCGGCCGGGTCGACCTGTCGTTCGTGCTCCGGGCGTTTGCGAACGGCATGGACGGCGTGTTCGTCGGCGGCTGTCACCTCGGGGAGTGCCATTACGTTACCGACGGCAACTACGGCGCCCTGAACATGGTGAATCTCGCGAGGCGGATCCTGCAGCATCTCGGCGTGAACCCCGAGCGACTCCGGATCGAATGGCTGTCCGCCGGCGAGGGCATCCGTTTTGCCGCCGTGATGAGGGAGTTCGGCCGGCGCGTGAAGGAGCTCGGGCCGCTCGGCGAGGGCGACGGGCTCGACGTCGACCCGCTGAAGGCGCGGCTGGCCGAGGTGACGAGACTGGTCCCCTACATCAAGATCGTCCTGCGGGAGAAGCTGACCGCGCGCCTGGGAACCGAGGAGGCGTACGAGGCCCTCTACAGCGCCGACGAGATCGACGCCCTGTTCCGGGACATCGTCTCCTACCACATCGACCCCGACAAGTGCGAGGGATGCATGATCTGCGGCAGGAAGTGCCCCGTGGGAGCGATCCAGGGCACCAAGAAGGAGCCCCACACGATCGACCAGGAGCGCTGCATCCGCTGCGGCACCTGTCTGGACGTCTGCCCGCCGCGCTTTGCTGCCGTGACCAGGCACAGCGGCGCGCCGGTGGCCGAAGGGGAGCGGACCTGACCGTTCCCGCCGGAACCTGCCGGCCGCTCGGCTCAGAGGATCATCACGAACGGATCGGCGATCAGCGCCATGCCGCCGGGCGCCGGCCCGTCGAGCACGACAGCGATCACGTGCACCGGCAGGCCGAGCGGCGGCAGGAAGCTCACGTCGATCTGTCCCCGGGCTTCGCCCTGCGCGTCGAGCGTTCCAGGGCCGGGACGAAAGAGGGCGGGAACCTGGTTGGCCACGGTCGCCAGGGTGAGCGCGTCCGGATTGAGCGCGATGCGCCGGCCATCGTTGAGCCGGATCCCGGGGCGCACGCCGGTCCAGCCCATGGCCGCCACGTAGGACTTGCCAGGGTGGTCGGGGAAACTCAAGTGGAGGGTGTACTTTCCCGTTGCCGTGCGCACCGACTGGATGTTGCGGCCCCGGTAGAAATCGACGCAGCGCGGGGTGACGCTGACCGCGTTGAGGAACATCGTCGTGGTGGCGAAGGTGTGCAGGTCCGTGGTGTAGAGCACGCCGCGATACGGATGCACGAGACGCGGCCGGGCGGCGCTGGCGCGGTCGGCGCCGATCACGGTGAACATGTCGAGATCGACGTTCGACGTGGCGCACACGGTCGTCATGCCGTTCTTCGCAACCTGGATCAGCTCCGTCCGATCGTAGTTCTGCACGCCCACGTAGAAGTCCCCGGTCGCGATGTCCTGGGCGAACTCCCAGTTGGGCGTGCTGGTCGAGGACACGTTGACACAGATCGTCTGGAACGTGCCGTCCGGCGCGATCGAGAGCAGCGGATGGCCGGGGGCCGACTTCCCGGCGTACCCCTGGACCATGAAATGGCCGTCATCGATGTCGAGATGGAGCCCGGCGGTCAGGAAAATGTTCAGCCCCATCTGCGCCGTGGTGATGACGGTCGTGACCGTGGTGCCGCTGACCCGGAAGAGACCGTAGCCGGCGCTCGGATGCCGGCCGGTGACCAGGTAGTCGCCGTGGTGATCGACGATCACGTTGCCGTCGGAGCCGAAGCCGAAGGCCATCACCGTGGTGACGGCCCGGGTCGCGGGGTCCAGCCGGAAGAGATCGCCGACGGCAAACACGACGTGCCGGTTGTCCACGTCCATGCGCGCCCCGTGGGCCACGTTCGGATTATCGAAGAGCGTGGTGATCGTGCCCTTGTCGGTCATGAGCTGGATGCTGGTTCCGGAGAGCAGGTAGCCCTCGCTGAAATGCTGGGCGGCGGCCGGCGGAACGAGCGCGAGTGCGGCCAGTGCGACCAGCAGGATGGCGTGAGACTTCATCGTGATCGACCTCCTTCGAATCCCTGCAAGGCACGCCCCTTGTTCTCATTCCGGGAATCGGGCCCGGGCGACGTGGGCCCCACCTTGCGGCTCCTCCTCACGCGCAACCGTGTCGGTCCGGCGCCGCAGGAAGACTCGTTAGCTGTAGCTGCCGGCGGTTGCTCCTTCAAGAATCTGACGCGCGGGGAGTTGCCGGAGTGCAAAGGGGTCAGACCCCAAGAAGTTGCACCCTCACCCGCACCCCCGTCCCTCCCGTCGTCCTCGTGCTCGTGCTCGACCGCCCCTGCAACTTCCGGCGCCTGACCCCATCGAATTGCACGATGCAACTTCC
>JAFGQW010000021.1 GCA_016935485.1 Planctomycetota bacterium
CGCTACGAGGAGGATCCGCGGCCGGGCCGGTTCGACGCGGCGCGCGCCCGGGCGCTCGGGATCCCGGAGGGACCGGTGCGTGCCGCCCTCCAGCGAGGCGAGACGGTGGCCGTCCACGGCCGGAGCGTCCGGCCCGAGGCGGTGGTCGGCCCCCCGCGGCCGGGCCGCCGCTTCGCTTACGTGGTCGACACGGTTCCCTGCGACGGCGCGGCGGCGCTGCTCGAGGGCTGCGATCTGGCCGTGGTCGAGGCGATGTTCCGCGAGGAGCACGCCGCCGAGGCCGCCGCCAAGATGCACCTGACGGCGCGGCAGGCGGCCCACCTCGCCCGCCGGGCCGGCGTCAAGCGCCTGCTGCTCACCCACTTCAGCCCTCGCTACGGTGCCGCGGAGATCGTGGCGCTCGAGGCCGAGGCCCGCGAGATCGAGGAGACGGCGGCCGCGGCGAGACCCCTCGGCCGCTACCCGATCCCCTTTCCTTCCTGAGCCCGGCACCCCGCCGTGTTCACGCCGCGTCAACTTCTTGACTCTGCCTAAAGTCCGGGAGTTTCGCTCCGATACTTCAGTTGGACCCAGGAAGCCCGACAGACGGCACCCGAGAAGGCCGCCGGGAAAAGGAGACACCGTTGGCCGAAGACATCGCCCACGTGAGCGGCGAGGATCGGATCCTCCTGAGCGGTGTGGAGGCCTCGCTTGCCGCGCTTTCCACCGAGGAGCTGAGCCGGCTTCGGCGCATTCTGAGCATGAGCGTCCGGATCGCCCCCCTCCAGATCGAGGCGAGCGAGGCGCTCGCCGCCCTGCGCGAGAACGTGGGGCGGGACGGCAACGAGGCCGTCGAGCGACTCGCCTCCCAGATGGCCGGCTACCTCGACCGGGCCGTCCATCGCATCGAGAACGGGCTGAAGACCTGGATGGGCGTGCGCGTGAGCCTCAGGCTGCGCGAACTCAGCGCGGAGTGCAGCGCCGGAGGGGGAGAGCGATGAAACGACGTTCCGGCGTGCTGGTGGCCCTCTGTCTGGGCGTGACCTTCCCGGCGCTGCTGGCCACCGGGGCGTGCTGGCTGCTCTGGGGCGCGGAACCCCGTTACCTGGTCGGCCAGACCGGGGTGACGGCGGGCGTTTTCCACAACCATATCGCGGCCATCGAGGTCGGTGCGCTGATCACCTTCCTCGGCATCTTCGTCGCCTTCATCCTCTCCCGCACCGTTCACCGCTACTCCCGGAACATGGACAGCGTCATCCGGGAAATCTGGCAGAAGGTGGCGGGCCAGCCGCTCCATCCGGACGACAACGAGGAGGATCTCGTCGCGCTGGCGCGCGCCATGGCGCTCGAGTTCAGCATCCTGCGCAAGAGCGAGAGCGATCTCAAGGCGAAGGTGATCCGTCTGGAACATACGCTGAGCGAGCACCAGGAGGCAGGCGAGACCGGCGAGCTCGAGCTCCACCGCCTGGCCCAGGCCAAGGCGCAGGCCGACCGGGCGTGCGCCAACCTCCGCGACCAGGTGCGGGATCTCGAGGAGCGGCTGGCCCGGGTCCAGACGGTGAGCGGGGACAACTGGTTCGCCCGCCTGGTGCGGGACCTGCTGGCGCCCTTCCACATCGACCCGGAAGCGGAGCGGACCGCCGACGCGACGCCCGAGCGGCGGGTGCTGGCCGATCTGCTCGGTCTGGCGAGCCACGCCGACGCCGACCTGGCCGACCTCGTCCCCGCGGTGAACCTCGGCGAGGTCCTCGGGCGCGCCGTCGAGAAGATGGAGAACAAGGACCGGGTCCGGTCGCTGCTCAGCCCGTTCGCCGCCCAGGTCCGGTCCAACCCGGTGCCGCTCGAGCTGCTGCTCGACCGCATTCTGGTCGAGGTCGACCGGCGGGCCGAGGACGTGACCATCCGGGCCTGGCGCCAGCGGTCCACCAACGGCAAGGACCGGGTGCGACTGGCGATCGAGCAGCACCGCGAATCGATCAAGAACTTCAACGACTGCGCCGCCCTCCACGGGCTGGCCGCCCTGGCCGGCAGCACGGTGACCACCGAGGCATTCGGCGACAACCGCGTCGCGCACGTGCTCTACTTCGACGCCGCCGGTCCCGCGGAAGGCTTCGCGATGCCGTCGGTCGCCGATGCCGTCCCGTTCCCGCAGGAAGCGGGAGCCGGGCCGGAGGAGCCCGAACCGGCCGAAACGCCGGCGGTCGGCGATCCGGCCGAGCCGGCGCCGACGATCCGCGCCCGGATCGCGCGGGCCGCGTCCGACCGCGACCGCGAGGCCGAGGCCCTCCAGCCGCGGCGAATCAAGCTGCTCCCGGCGCTCGATGCGGCGGCTCCGCCCAGGGCGAAGACGGGGTAGCGACCTCCTTTCCTGGCAGCCGATCGGGCGCACCCGCGACCGGGTGCGCCCTCTTTCTTCACTGACGGCCCCCCCCCGGGGCGCCGTGGCGACTCTGGAAGGCCGCCTCGCGCACCTCGACCTCGGTATCGCCCGGGGCGTCCCTGGTGAGGGGCTCCACGGCGGAGACGAAGTCGATCACGCGCACCCGCTCGGCGCGGCGGTCGAGCTTGAGATCGAAGCGGTGGAGGCTGCCGCGGAAGCCCGAGGTGTAGAGCACCGGCACGCCGCCGTGGAACCCGGACCGGTCGTGCGCCGTGAAGCTCGTGGCTCCGGGAGCCGGCGGGCGGTCGAACCCCGGCGCCGCGCTCACGACCAGATCGATCTCGGAGTCGCGCGCGGTCATCAGCCGGGCGTGCACGGGATCGATGGCGCCCAGCACCACGACGAGGTCCGCACCCGCCTGGCGCGCCTCCTTCGCCGCGCGCACGGCCGCCTCCACGGGCGCCTCCAGGGCGATCTCCGCGAGCGCTTCCTCGAACCACGCGAGGCGATAGCGGCGCCGCGGGATGTCGGCCAGGCCGACGAGCGCCACCACGAGATCGCCGACCGGGTGCAGGACCCAGGCGCGGGGGACCGGCCCTCCGGCCGGTCGCACGTTGGCGCCGACCACCGGCACGGCGTCCGCGCCGAGGAGACGGCCGAGCGCGGCCGCGCCCCACCCGACCTCGCCGGGGCCGAGCACCAGGGCGGCCGCTCCGGCGCGCGCCGCCGCGAACCGCGCCAGCGCCACGCGCTCCTCGAACACCGCCGGCGCCGGCAGCGCCTCGAGGAAGAACGGCGTCCAGTCCCCGGCATCCGCGAGCAGCGTGGGCGCACCCTCGCCGGCCCGCTGGCGTGCCCGGAAAACGCGCTGCGCCATCGTGCCAGGCGCCGGGCAGCCGGTGCAGCCCATCACCTCGGCGTAGGTCTCCGCGGTGACCAGCAGGCGGAGATCCGGCATGCCCACCGCGCCCGCCGGGGCGCGCGGCTCCTCGTAGAGGACCGGGAGCTGCCAGAGGCTCTCGGCGTCCCGGTAGACCTCCGCGCCGCGCGCGCGGGCCAGCCGCTCGGGGTCCGCGAGATTGAGCTGCATGGCCATGGCGGTGAGGAAGGAATCCAGCAGGGTCCGGTTGCGTGCCACCGCGCTGAGCAGCTGCAGGCTGGTTGCGTTGGGGTGCGTGCGCGAGAGTTCGTGCAGCACCACCGCGCCCTTCAGGGCGGCCGCGCGCGGGCTGTTGCGCTGGTTTCGCTCCCAGAGGTAGTCGTGCTCCTGGATACGCCAGAGGTCGAACCAGTCGAGCGGCGAGCGGACGCCGCACGTCTCGGCGAGAAGGTAGGCTCCGTACGGAACGAGTGCGCGCGGATACCAGACCGCGTCCGGGCCCGGGTCGGAGGCCGACTGCGCGGGAAGGCGCTCGGGCAGGATCCCGCGGAGGATGCGCACCATCCGGTGTACGGTCACGGGGCCGTGCTCGAGGATCTGCCACTGGCCCTGCGGAGCGACTTCGAGGCGAAGGTGCGGGGCGGCCAGATCGACCAGCAGGATCCGGTGCCGCAGCGGCCGCCTCACCGCCACGTCCTTGACGAGCTCCCGGGCCAGCAGCCCGAGCGGCTCGAGCAGCGGATCGCCCAGCCCGGTGCGGCCCAGGAAGAAGACGTCGAGCGCGTGGGGCGGGGAGATCAGGGAGTGGCACGCCGAGTGGGTCCACGCGACGGCCCCGGTGGCGAGTGCGGCACGCTCGAGCGCGCCGTCGGCACGGAGACCGGGCGGGCCGTGCAGCTGCCAGCCCACCGGTAGCTCGGCCTCGAGCCGCAGCGGCACCGGCGCCGGCGGCAGGAGCAGGGCGTCCCGAAGCGCCACGGCGCCACCGAAGCGGGTGCCGATCGAGGTGTGGACGGGGCCGTTCCGGTCGCCGAGGGGGACGGCGTAGGTGATGCGGTACGTGCCGGCCTCGCGCATGTCCAGCGGCACCCCCGCGCGCTGCGGATCCACGTCGAGACGCCGTCCGTCCGGGCGGCGGACCTCCAGATCGAACCAGCGCGGCGGTCCGGCGAGCGGGGCGGGCGGGCTGCGGGCGACGTCCTCCGCGCTCAGGTGGAGCTCGAGCTGCACGGCCAGGCGGTCGGTGCGATTGGGATCGACGGCGAGGCGGTAGGCGGCGAGCGAGGGCCGGGGCTGCGCCGGCTGGACCGTCCGCAGCTGCCACCAGACCGCGGCCGCGGCCGCCAGGATCGCCGCTCCCAGCGCCAGCAGGGCGGCGACCCGGCCTTGTGAGCGCCGGCCGCCTCTGGTATAGAACTCCGTTGGACCCAACTGAATCATCCTGGGAACCATATACCGCAAAGCGCGGCCCGCCAACACTCGGGGCCGCTGTTCCGGACCGTCCGTGACCGCCGCCGACCGCGATCCCTTTCGTTCGCTCAACCACGAGTTCCACGCGACCACGACGCGCCACGCCGGCCGTGTCGCCTTCGAGCGGACCGACTCGAACCACGAGCACCCCGTGACCTACGGGGCCCTGCGTGCCCGGGTGGATGCGTTTGCCGCCGGGCTGGCCGCCCTGGGCCTGAGGCCGCAGGACCGGGTGGCGCTGGTCGCCGACAACCGGCTGGATTGGTTCGTGGCCGATCGCGGCATCCTCCTGGCCGGCGGTATCGACGTGCCGCAGCCCGCCGGCATCGGGGACCGCGCGCTCGAGCTCGTGCTCCGGCACAGCGGCAGCCGGATGGCCGTGGTGGAGGGGCCGGCGAACCGCGACCGGATCCAGGCCTGGGCCGCCGCAGGCCGCCTGCCGCGGCTCGTCGGGCTGGTGCGCCTGGGCGAGAGCGAGGCGCCCTCGGACGGGCCGCTCCCGGAATCCGGGTTCGAGGAGGTGGCGGAGAGCGGCCGCGTGCGGCTTGCGGCCGCGCCCGACGAGGTGGCCGACCGCGCGGCGTGGGCCCGGCCGGGCACGCCGGCCACGATCGTCTACACCTCGGGAACCACCGGCACGCCCAAGGGCGTGGTGCTCACCCACGGCAACATCCTGCACAACATCCGGGTCATTCCGGCGGTCCTCGATCTGGGAGCCGGCGATCGCTACCTGAGCATCCTGCCCGCCTGGCACATGTTCGAGCGGACGCTGGAGTACATCCTGCTCCACTGCGGGGCGACGCTGATCTACACCTCGCGCCGCCGCTTCAAGCAGGATCTGGTCGAAGCGCGGCCCACGGTCACCGCGGTCGTGCCGCGGCTGCTCGAGATGGTCCATGGCGAGATCCAGCGGCGAGTGGCGGCCGCGGGCCGCGGGCGCCGCGCGCTGGCCCGGAGCGCCTTCGCGGTCGCGGTGGCGCGCGCCCGCGCGCAGCAGCACTGGCGCGGGGTGAGCGAGGAGACCGTCGGCGGGGGCGCCCGGCGGCGGCGACTGGCGGGGCTTGCGGTGTGGCTCGGCCTGGCGGCGCCGCACGCGCTCCTCGACCGTCTGGTGTGCGCCCGCCTGCGGCAGGCGCTCTGCCCGACGCTCCGGATGGCGGTCTCCGGCGGCGGCGCCCTGCCGCGCCACATCGACGAGTTCCTGAACGCGATCGGTTTTCCCGTGCTGGTGGGCTACGGGCTGACGGAGACCGCGCCGGTGGTGTCCGCGCGGACGCCCGAGGCCAATCCGTTCGGCACCATCGGCAAGCCCCTTCCCGAGACCGAGGTGGAGATCCGCGGCGCGGCGGGGGTTCCGGTCGCTCCCGGCGCGGTCGGGGTCATCCACATCCGCGGTCCGCAGGTGATGCGCGGCTACTTCCGCCGCCGGGCGCTCACGCGGCGGGTGCGCGCGCCGGACGGCTGGCTGGACAGCGGCGATCTCGGCGTGCGCCGGCCGGACGGCGAGATCCGCATCACCGGCCGCGCCAAGGACACGATCGTGCTCCGGAGCGGGGAGAACGTGGAGCCCCAGCCGCTCGAGGCGAGCATCCTCCGGAGCCCCTACATCGAGCAGGTGGTGCTGGTCGGGCAGGACCGGAAGGAGCTCGGCGCCCTGATCGTGCCCGCGGCGGAGGCCATCGCCGCCCTGGCCCGCCGGGAGAAGCTTCCGGGCGACGATCTCGAGAGCTGGCTCGGGCACGACCGCGTCGCGCGGCGGCTGCTCGCGGAGGTGCGAAGCCGGACGGCGCGCGCCGCGGGCTTCGCGACCCACGAGGCGGTCCGGCGGATCCACGTGCTCACCGCGCCGTTCTCGGTCGAGGACGGCACACTCACTCCGACCCTGAAGCTGCGGCGGGACGTCGTGCTGGAGCGCTACGCCGAAGCGATCGCGGCAATGTACGAGCCGCGGTGATCGCCGCGGCGCGGGCCCTTACTCCCACCGCGGGCAGATCGCGCGGAAACAGCAGTGCTGGCAGGCGGCCTCGTTCTCGGTGAACGCGAAGCGCTCCTCCACCGCCAGGTTGGTCGCGGGATCGGCGAGCAGGAGCTTCATGTCGCGGATCGAGCTCTGGATGTACTGCCGGATCGACGCGAGACCCGTGGCTCCGAGGTGGTAGGGGTGCTCCGCGCCGGTCGCGAGATTGAACTCGACCGTGGTCACGCGCTCCGGCGCAACTCCCCATTGCTTCGTGGCGTAGAAGCTGTAGCAGGCGAGCTGCACTTCATTGCGCTTCTCGTCGGCCCGCCCGGTCTTCCAGTCGTAGATCACCACCCCGTCGCGCTCGTCCCGGTAGGAGAAATCGAGCACCACGTGCACCTTCACCCCGTCCAGCGGGAAGGACGAGAACTCCTCGACATCGAGCCACCGCTCGGTGGGCAGCGTGCGGATGCGCCCGAAGACCTGCGAGCGATAAAAGCTCTCCAGGCACCGGACGACGTGGTCCGCCGTCTCCTTCCACTCGGCATCGGCCACCGGCAGACCGTACTCGTGCTCGAGGAAACCGCACGTCTTGGGGTTCTTCCGGTAGTCGCCCCGGCGCGAGCTCAGGTAGTCCTTGCGCATGATGGCGAGCGTCGTTGCGATCGCCTCGGGCTCCGGCATCGGCTCGATGGAGCGGCGGAGGTTCCGGAGCGCGCGCTTGATGCAGTCGTGCACCTTCGCTCCGGCCCACATGGCGCGCGTGACGAGCTGCTTCAGGACGTAGGCCCGGCGCACGCGCGGGTCGCAGTCGCTCTCCCACCCCCCCCAGGAGCCGTAGTAGTGGAAGTAGTACTGGCGCGGGCACTTGCGAAACGTCTCGTCGCGCGATTTCGACCAGGAAAACTCGTTCAGGAGCTCCGCCATGCCGGGACCTCTTGCGGTGCAGGTTCCCTGCAGCCTACCATCGCGCGACGCCGGCGCCAAGCCCGGGCCGAGCTGCGGCCGCGGCGATCGGACACCGGCGGCACCGGGCCGTCCGGGCCGGATCCGGCCGGTGCGGACGCCGCTACCGGGAGATCAGCACGGGCTGTGGGCCGGAGATCGCCGCGATTCCGAGCGGTGCGCTCGCGTCCAGCGTCGCGAATGCGATGGCCAGCGGGATCCCGGCCAGCACGGGCACGTTCGGCACCGCCACCGCGCCGAGCGCTTCGCCGCTCGTGTCCAGCGCGCCTGCGAAGCCGACGAAGATCGCCGGCGCGCGGACGGACAGGAAGAAGAGATCGTCCAGCGTCAGCGGGAACCGCCGGTTGCCGAGCCAGAACCCGGCTTCGCCGAGGGACGCCGCCGCCGCGTAGATGCGCCCGGCGTCACGCGCCGCGACCCACTTGATCTGGAGCGCCGTGCCGAACTTCACCGTCGCGCTGCACTCGACCCGCGGCAGGCCCATCTCGTAGCTGTAGATCGTCTGGTTAATGCCGGTGTTCCAGTTGCCGGAAAGCGGCGCCTGCCAGCGCCGGTACACCGTGGCGCCCTGGCCCACGTTGGTGCCGCCGGGGTGGGTAACCGTGAAGAGCAGCCGGCCGGTGTTCGGGTCGATGAACCCGCCCTTGTCCTGATCGCGGCCGTTCGTGTAGACCAGGTCGTTCTCCGCGCTGTACCCGCAGCCGGCCAGGCGCGTGAGCCCCTGGCTCCCGATGGCGAAGCTCACGAGCAGGTTGCCGTTTCGCGCGTCGAGCAGATAGAGGTTATTGGTGGTATGGTCGGGCACCCAGTACGCGTCCCGGCCGAAGTCGTAGGCGACGCCGATGGGACGGGAGGACGGCGTGGGCCAGACCGTGGTGACGGTTCCGTTCAGACTCACGCGGGCGATCAGGGCGGAAGACGAGGTGATCACGAACTCGTAGCGGCGGGTGTCATAGCCCAGGCCGTAGTAGCTGGTGATGCCGGCGACGGTGACGGACGACTTCACCGCGCCCGTGTTCGGGTCCATCTCGTAGATCACCTGGAAACCGGAGAAGACGTTCGGATAGGAGATGACGTGGAGCGAGTCCCCGATCATCGTGATTCCGGCCACCTTGCCGACCGGCGGCGCCTGGAAGCTCGTCAGCACGGTGCCGAGCGGCGCATCCATGCCGTACGGGCCACCCCCCACGGGGTTGCCGCAATCATCGAGCACCTGGGACGAAACGGCGCCGGCGGCGAGCGCAGTCACGCACGACAGGACGAGCAGGATTCTGACCATGGGAGTGCTCCTCTCGCGCAGCGGCCAAACCGGCTGGCTTCCCCCCGGATCCACGGCCTCGATGCTATCCCGGAGGCGCCCTGAACGCAATCCCCGAGCGGGCGCCTTGCCATCGGCGCGCAGGGCTGGCGCGTGCGCGCGGGGTCTACCGCACGACGAAGTTGATCATCTTGTCGGGGACGACGATCACCTTCAGCACGGCCCTGCCCTCGAGGTGGGGCGCCACCCGGCCATCCGCGCGCGCGGCCGCTTCGGCCCCCTCCCGCCCCGCTCCCCGCGGCAGGCGGACGAGCCCCCGCAGCTTCCCGTTCACCTGCACCGGCACCTCGAGGAGATCCTCGAGCGTCCTCGCCTCGTCGAAGCTCGGCCAGGCCGCCCTCACCACCGAGTCCTCGTGCCCCAGGTGGCGCCACATTTCCTCGGCGAGGTGCGGCGCGAACGGGGCGACGAGCCGCACCAGGACCTCGAGCACCGATCGCGGCAGCACCTCCCGCCGCGTCGCCTCGTTCACGAAGATCATCAGCTGGCTCACCGCGGTGTTGGTGTGCAGGCTCTCGATGTCCTCGGTCACCTTCTTGATCGTCCGGTGCAGCAGCCGGTCGAGCTCCGCATCGGGCGCGCCCTCCGCGGCGAAGCGCGGCCCACCGCGCTCGTCCGGGAAGAGCAGGCGCCAGGTCCGGTCCAGGAACCGGCGCACGCCCGGGATGTTCTCGGTCTGCCACTCGGCGTTCTCTTCCACCGGCCCGAGGAACGTCTCGTAGAGCCGGAGACTGTCGGCGCCGTACGTCGCGATCACATCATCGGGCGTCGTGACGTTGTAGCGGCTCTTGGACATCTTCTCGATCTGGGTCTCGAGTGGTCCGGTGCCGTCCTTGGCGAAGTACTCGTCGGCGCGCCGCTCCACGTCCGCCGGGTAGTAGTACTTGCCGGCCCGGCTGCAGAAGCTCCGCGCCGTGATCATGCCCTGGTTGACGAGCTTCAGGAACGGCTCCGGTGTGGAGACGAGCCCGAGGTCGTGGAGCACCTTGTGCCAGAACCGGGCATAGAGGAGATGGAGCACCGCGTGCTCCGCGCCGCCTACATACAGGTCGACCGGCATCCACCGCTGCTCGGCCGCCGGATCGCAGAACGCGCGCGGGTTGTGCGGGTCGATGAAGCGGAGATAGTACCAGCACGATCCGGCCCACTGCGGCATCGTGTTGGTCTCGCGCTGCGCGGGTTTGCCGGTCCGCGGATCGACGGTCGCGACCCAGGCGGCGTCGCGCGCCAGCGGCGGCTGGCCGTCCGGCGTGGCCGCGAACACGTCCAGGTGGGGCAGCGCCACCGGCAGCCCATTCTCCGGCAGCGCGACCGCTTCGCCGTCCGCGGTATGCACGATGGGAAACGGCTCGCCCCAGTAGCGCTGCCGGCTGAAGAGCCAGTCGCGCAGCCGGTACTGCACCTCGAAGCGCCCGTGGCCGTGCTCCTCGAGCCAGGCGACGATCCGCTTCTTCGCGGCGGCGATGTCGAGCCCGTCGAGGAACTCGGAGCGGATGTGGGGGCCGTCGCCGACGTAGGCCGCCTCGTCGACGTTGCCGCCCTTGACGACCTCGACGATCTCGAGGCCGAACCGCTTCGCGAAGCCGTGGTCGCGCTCGTCGTGGGCCGGGCACGCGAAGACCGCGCCCGTGCCGTAGCCCATGAGCACGTAGTCCGCGATCCAGATGGGGACCTTCCGGTCGTTCACCGGGCAGAAACAGCAGGCGCCCGTGAAGACCCCGGTCTTGGCCTCGGCCTGCGCGATCCGGTCGCGCTCCGAGAGCCGCGCCGCCGCGGCCCGGTAGGCGGCCACGGCCGCCCGCTGCGCGGGCGTGGTGATCTGGTCCACGAGCGGGTGCTCGGGGGCGAGCGTTGCGTAGGTGCAGCCGAACAGCGTGTCGGGCCGCGTGGTGAACACCTCGAAGTGTGCGTCCGTGTCCGCCACCTCGAACCGGACCCGCGCCCCCTCGGAGCGGCCGATCCAGTTGCGCTGCATCTCCTTGACGCTGTCGGGCCAGTCGAGCCGCTCGAGGTCCTCGAGCAGGCGGTCGGCGTACGCGGTGATCCGGAGCATCCACTGCTTCATCCGCCGCCGCTCGACCGGATCGCCCGTCTCCACGTAGAGGCCGTCCTTCACCTCCTCGTTGGCGAGCACGGTGCCGAGCGCCGGGCACC
>JAFGQW010000195.1 GCA_016935485.1 Planctomycetota bacterium
GACCGGCTCACGCTCCGCATCACCCGGCTCGACGACGCCGCGCTCCTCCTGGAGGAGAGCGAAGTGCTCGCCGGCCTGTCGTTCGATGGCCTGCTAGCGGCACACCACGAGGCCCTGGACCGGATCCTCGCGGCCGCGAGCCCGCAGTCGGCCGTCGGGCGTGCAGCGGCTCGCCTCGAGGCGCTCCGGGCAGAGGAAGCGCGGGATGGCGCCCGATTCGCAATCGTGGTGCATGCGGGCCGGGACGACCGGGATCTCGCCCCGCGGCTTGCCGCCGGCCTCCGCGCGGTTCCGGGAGTCCGTGCCGATTCGGTCGCGCCGGTGCGCCAGGACTCCGCGCCGCTCGGGGACGGCGGCAAGCAGTCGCTGGTCGAGATCCGGCTGCGCTTCCAGGGCGCGAGCGCCGACCTGGTCGCGGCCGTGCTCGAGATCGTCGCCGGCGACGGCGGAACGGCCGAACCGCCGGCGGCGGAACGGCCGGCGGTGGACTTCGTGGCCACTCCGCGCCGCCTCGTCGTGTTCGTTCGCCCCGCGCCGGCCGGAACGGGCGCGGTCGCCGACGAGTCCCTGGAGGCGGCGATGAGCCGAGGAATCGACCGGCTGCTGGAGCGCGTCGGCCCAGGAACGGGGCGCGGGCCATCCATCGCGTTCGCGCCCGCCGAGGTGCCCGCCCCCGCCGGCCGCGCCGACGAGCGCCACGCCGTGCTCCTGCAGCGCCTTGCCAAGGCGGCGGTTTCCGCACTGGCCGGGAAGCCCGCCGCGGCGGGAGTGCTCCCCAGCCCGGCGGCGGAGCCGGGGCGCGCTGCAGCGGCGCAAGTCCTTGTGCAGCCAAAGCTCGTGAAGCTCGGCCCGCGGCGGCTGCTGAGTCTCGCCTTCCTCGATGCGGCGGGCGCCACGCCGGTTGTCGAGCTCGGCCACGTGCTCGCCGGAGCGGATTGCACTCCCTCGGAGCCGGCAGGAAGTGGATCTTCTGGACGACGCCGCCTGTAGCCTCCGGCCGCCGGTTCTCCGTCCTCCTTCCGTGCAACGTCCGGGGTCTGCAAGGTCCGGGGTCTGACCCCATCGACTTGCGGACAACGGGGTCTGCAAGGTCCGGGGTCTGACCCCACCGAATTGCGAACAAGCGGGTCTGCAACTGCCGGGGTCTGACCCCATCGACTTGCGGACAAGCGGGTCTGCAACTTCCGGGGTCTGACCCCATCGACTTGCGGACAAGCGGGTCTGCAACTGCCGGCGCCTGACCCCACCGAATTGCGAACAAGCGGGTCTGCAAGGTCTGGGGTCTGACCCCGTTCCCGGGAAACCGGCCGCCGGGGCTGCCTGGAAGCACTCCTCCTCCCTGTGGCTCGCGGGAGTCGTCAAGAAAAACGCAGTTCTGCACCCGCGCCGGCGCACCGGTTTTCGTAGTTTTCGGCAACCGGCGGTCCCCGGCGATCGTCTGAGCCGGCCTTCACCGCGCGGCGCGGCGATTCGCGGCGAGGTGTTTGCCGGCCGTTGCGACGGCCTCCGGCCGTGCGCCCGACAGCCCGATCACCCGTAGCTCAGAATATTAATGTGGCGAGGTATGCATCCCCCCGGTATCCTCGAGCCCCTCGGGGTGGGGATCGCTGGGGTCAACAAGATCGGCGGCATTGTCGTGCGTGCCGGTGCGGGCGAGCGCGCCCGTTCGGCCTTGAGGTCGAGCCTGGAGGACCGGGGTCCCGGACGGGACCCGAGCCGCACCCGCGCCAGCGCACCAATCGGAGGATCACACCCATGAGGACAGCAATGGGCTTCCTGGTTCTGCTTGCGGCCCTCCTGGCCGCCGGATTCGCGGTCGCGCCGGCGGCGGCGCAGAAGATGCACGAGGACAACGCCTGGGGCTTCAAGGTGAAGGTCCCCAGCGGCTGGCGGGAAATCCCGCTCCAGGTGGCCGAGCGGTGGATCATCGGGAGGTACCAGTCGGATCGCTCCTACCTGAGCGAGGAAGGGTTCAACCACAACCCCGAGATGAAGATCGTGGTCTTCCCCGAGGAAGCCAAGAAGGAAGCCGGCCGCATCGAAAGGAAAGAGGACGAGGACAAGGTCCGGGTGGAGATCAAGGCTCGCTACAAGGACTACCAGGCCTACCTGAAGGGCAACTTCACCGGCGGCGGCTACTACTTCAGCAAGGAGGAGCAGGGCGAGATCGCCGGGGTCAAGGTGTCCATGTACGAGGTGACGGTGGAGAAGCTCACCTACATGGGCAAGCAGCGGCTGATCGCCTGGGTCTTCCACCTGCCCGACGCGGACATCGCCATCGAGTTCAACCTGCTCGAGAACCGCTACGACAAGCTCAAGGGCCTGTGCCACGGCACCCTCAAGTCGTTCGAGCTCGCGGAGCGGACCACGGAGGCCAAGCAGAAGGAGAACATCCTCGAGATCCCGTCGCCCGAGAAGTGGGCCAAGATGACGCCCATCGAGCGGATGAAGAACCGCAAGGAACGGTCGGAGGCGTTCATCCAGGAAGCGGTGAAGAACCTTCCCGAGGGCTGGAAGACCAAGTCGGAGACGCACTTCGAGGTGCTCACCCGCGCCGATGCCCGCTTCACCAAGAAGGTCGCCGACCAGGCCGAGGCCATCCGGGAATGGCTGGACAAGACCTTCTTCGAGATCGGCGAGGACTACGTGCCGCGCACGGTGTTGCGCATCTGTGCCGACAGCGCCGAGGAGCGAGCCTACACGGACGCCTCGAGCGATGCCTGGTCCCTGGACTGGGAGTCCCGGGAAATCGTGGTCTCCAAACGCACGGACTTCGGCCAGAGCTACGAGTTCGAGTGGCTCAGCCAGGGCATCTGCAGCCACTGGCTCTACAATCGCAACCGCCTGCTCTTCGACTACATGCCGAACTGGCTCCGCTGGGGACTCGTCCGCTATGTCGGCAGCGGCGTCGCCAAGGGCAAGAACCTCACGTTCAAGCAGGACCCATGGGAACGGGACCAGATCCGCAAGGCCAATCGCGAAAGCAAGCTCGTGGCCAATCGTGACATCCTGAAGATGACCGACAAGGAATTCCACAAGGCCAACAGCGAAGCGGGCGGCGCGCTCGGGCTGCAATGCGCCGCGCTGGTCCGCTACATGATGTCGCCAATATGCCAGCGCGACAAGCGCACGAAGGACCTCGTCTTCACGTACCTCCGCAACCTGGACGACGTCGCCAAGCCGCTCGAAGAGAAGCAGCGAGCGGAGTCCAAGAAGAAGGGCGAGGAGCCCAAGACCGCCGCCGAGGAGCGGGAGCTCCGCAAGAAGCGCCAGGAGGCCGACGAGAAGGAGGCCCGCTACATTGCCGACGA
>JAFGQW010000196.1 GCA_016935485.1 Planctomycetota bacterium
GGCGAGGTTCGCGGGCACCAGACCCCTGTCCTCCGATCTGGAGGAGTGCTCCGCTCCGTCCCCGCGCGCCGGACGGGGACGGATCGCCCGCACGGAGCGGCTTGCGGCTTCTGGCGCAGGTTGTCGGTTGGGCGAGCGGGGTCGAGGAGGGGCAGGTTGGTGCGCTGTCGGGGGTGGCATCCCGGTGCGGTCGGACCGGCGCGAGGCCGGACTCGGCGCGGGTTGGAGCCGAGAGTAGATCAGAGGCCGGAAGGGGCCGGGCGCCCGCGGCGGCGAGCGCGTTCGTCGCCGCGGCGGGCCCGGATCCGACCTTTGGCGTGCCGTGCTACCCGGTCAGGATCGTCCGGGCCGTGGCGGTCCAGCCGAGAGCCTTCGTCGCGTCGAACGCCACGGCGGCGTGGTAGATGGGCATTCCCACGAGCGACGGGATTACCGGCGGAACGAACTTGCCCGCGCCCTGTCCGCCGACCAGCGTGCCCGTGTAGGCGTTGAAGATGGGCGGGCCGGCCAGGAGCGAGGAGAGGAGCACGAAGTCCACGTCGAGGCAGATGGAACCGGAGCCCACGTCGATCCGGGTCCGGTTGCCCAGCGACGCGGCGATCTGATAGTAGACGGACGTTCCGGCCGGGCCGCCCGAGAGCTTGATGGCATGGGCCGAGCCGAGCGCGGCGGTGTCCGGCGCATCGCACACGAAGCCCGAGGACGGCTTCACGTAGACCTCGACCCGGCTGACGTTGCCCGCGTTCTCGCTCCAGACGGGATGCGGGGCCGAGGCGGTCACGATGTTCGCCTGGATGCCGCACCGGTAGAGCGACGTGGGCTGGCCGAGGATGCTGCTCAGGAATGGCCCGGCCGTCGCCGCGTAGGAGTTGTGGAGCCCGGTCGCGTCGCCGCAGGCGCCGATCACGACCAGCCAATCGCCGGTCCGGTAGGCGATCGAGCAGGGGAGGATCGCAGCGCTCGGCGCGCCGAACCGGGAGAACCACGGGGTGAGCGGCACGGTGCCGGAGTAGGCCGGCGGCGGCGCCGAGTGCTTGTAGAGGCACACGTTCTGCAGGCCGTGGTTCGTCTCGTCCGGCACGCGGAGGCCTTCGACCGTGAAGTCGCAGGGAGCCTGGCAGTAGAAGCCGCGGGTCATGGTGGCCGCGTAGGTCCGGCCGAACGCCGGCAGCGGGATCATGTTCCCGGCCGCGCCGGTCACGGAGAGCGCGCCGAGATAGGGACGGCAGTCCTTGGCGGTCACCGTGACCTGCATGCTGCCCGTCGTGGTGGGGTCGACGGCCAGGGTGGCGGCGCCGGAGGCGTCGGTGGTGGCGACGGCGAACACCTCGCTGTCCTTGCAGAGGCAGACCCGGGCCGCGGAGACGGCCGTCGTGCCGCGCATCACCGTGACCTTCACGTTCTGGCTGCCGGTCGGGATGGAAGCGGGGTGGGTCACGGTGAGATCATAGGGCTCGCGACTCCAGAGGTTGGTGCAGGCGTCCCCGCCCCACCAGTACATCCGGGCGTTCGCTTGCCCGGAGGAGCCCAGCCCGATGATCTTCTGGGTGGCCTTGTAGTAAAAATCGTAGATGTTCGTCAGCCCGTCCGCGAAGATCGCCGAGTAGAGAGTCTTGTCGTAGTCGTGGTTCGGCGTGGTGTAGGACGCCTGGGTGGCGCCGAGGCTGGCCACGGCGGCACCGGCGGCCTGGAGCCACGCTTCCTGGAGGCAGCTCGACTGGAAGTAGCCGTTCGAGCAGGCGATGTTCAGCACGATCGGGGTCATGTCGCCGTTGGTGAGCGCGTTGACCCGGGTGATGTTGTACTCGCCCGACTGGCTGCACCAGCCGCTCGCCCAGCCCGTCGTGCTGCCGTGGCCGCGGTAGTTGACCAGGCCCACGCCGCCGTTGATGCAGGTCGAGACCGTGTCGTTGGTGACGGTCGACACGCTGCCGTACTGCTTGAGGATGGTCCAGCCGCTTGTGGCGAGAGGCCCCTTCGCGATCTCCTCCTTGCAGCCCTCGTACTTGGCGGGCGCCTGCTCGCGGTGCGCCACCAGGACGGTCCGGGTGAACCACGATCCCGCGGGCGGATTCTGCTCGTACTTGAGGATCTTGCTCACCTGGTGGGCGATCACGGCCACGGTGGTGCCCGAGAGCCGCCCGAGGCCCACGTCGGGGTAGAGGTCGGGGCTCGTGCCGCCCGTGAGGCAGGCGTACCACATGTCCGAGCGGGTGCTCGACCAGGTGTAGTAGGGGATCTGGGCGTAGTCGCCGACCAGGACGACGAACTTGAGCTTGCCCTGGTTGTAGCGGGTGAGGATCAGGTCCTTGATGGTGGTCGCGCTCGTGGACGTGGTCGTGACCAGCTCGGTCTCGTAGCCCTGGCGCCGCCGCCAGTCGACCAGCGGTCGCACCCCGTCGGCGAGCGCTGCATTGGCCACCACGAGGTACTCGATCGCGCCGGCGTCGACGTTGCCGGAGGACTCGGCAACGGTGGGCACGAACGTGAAGTTGGCCACGGCTGCTTGAGCCGCTGCCCGGAAACCGTCGGAAACCGCCACCGGCTCCCAGACCGAGGGGGCGCCGGGCTGCGCGACTTCCACGACGAGGCGTGCGGCCACGCCGAGAAGGGTGCCGTCGCCGCTCGCCCGGAAGGGGTGGATCTGCAGGGTGGCCACGGGAAGATGGCGCCAGAGTCCGCTGTGGGCGACCGAGGCCTGAGCCGCCGGGAACGGCGTGCCGGGGTCGGCGGGCGGCGGCGGGGTGTTCGTCTCCCCCTCCAGCTCGGGCCGCGGCGCCATGCGGACCTGGAGGGCCCACGGCAGCGCAAAGTCCGCGGACACGATCGCGAGCGCCGGCGTGCCCGGCATGGGTGTCGCTACCGTGCACCCCACGAAGGGGAGCTCGGGGCGGCCTTCGACCATGGAGATCAGGCCGTCCGGTAGCCTCAGGCGCCAGCCGTGCGCGGTGTTCTCGGCCCAGAATCCAGGCACGGTCACCTCTAGGACCGTGCTGCGCGCGGTGGCCGACACGGTGCGCACGACAGGCGGCGTGTCCGGTGGTGCTCCCTGGCTCAGGGCGAGCCACTCCTCTGCGGCCGCGGGCAGGGCGAGCACGAGTACGACCAGTGCGAACAGCCAGGTGTGTCTCACGGTACCTCCACTTGAAAGAGGGCTTCCTCGCAGTACGGCCGAGATCCCCCGGGCCGACTTCGAGCCCCGGATGAGGGCCGCCTATTCCTTGCATCCTCGGAGCCGAAACAACTGCGCTCCGAGACCTCTCGCGGAAGAAACGACGGCAAATTGCCAGCCGTCGCCGGCAGCCGAGAGCGTTGCCGTATTCCTCGAGGATATGGATTCTGCCGGTTCCGGTCAAGAAGGCGCCAGAACGTCGCGGGTACCCGCGCAATCCCCTGGGGTCAGGCGCCAGAAGTTGCGCGAGGACGAGCACGATGACGAGGCGTGCGGGTGCGTGTGAGCGTGTCGTGCGCTATCTGAAAAAAACGCCCCAGGGGCATTTTTTTCAGATAGGGGTGTGCGTGCGCGTGCGGGTGAGCGTGTCGCGCGCGAAGGGCGCGCGCTCGGGTGGCGCGGGCGAACCGCGCCCGCGGGGCGGTCGAGCACGAGCACGAGCACGAGCACGACGGGACGGGTGGGCGTCGGCGCACAGGGAGAACGGACAAGCAGCTTCGTCTCTACGCGGGGAGCACCTTCCGTGCGAAATGTATTGCCCGCGGTCAGTTTGTCGTGCAAAATGACCGCGATGTATGCACGCGAGATACAGCTCCCGGATCATTCGTTCTTCCTGTTCGGCCCGCGCGGTACCGGCAAGACCACGTGGCTGCGAGACAATCTGCACGATGCGCTGTGGTTCAACCTGCTGCTCGACGACGATTACTTGCCGCTCCTCGGGTCATCGAGGTTGTTCCGGGAGCGCGTGGAAGCGCAGCCCACGGACTCGTGGGTCGTCGTGGACGAGGTGCCGCGACTGCCCGGACTGCTGAACGAGGTCCACGACCTGATCTCGCGGTTCCCCGGAGGCTACAAGTTCGCCCTGAGCGGTTCCAGCGCCCGCCAGCTCCGCCGACTCGACGTGAACCTCCTGGCCGGGAGAGTCATCGAACGCGCGATGTTCCCGCTTGTCGCCCGGGAACTGGCCGGGGATTTCGATCTCGAGGCGGTTCTGCGGTTCGGGTCCTTGCCCGGTATTTATGCTGACCGTCGGTACCGTATCGACAGGCTCCGTGCTTACGTCAGCACGTATCTGCGCCAGGAGATCCAGCAGGAGGCGCTGGTGAAGGACCTCGGTTCTTTTCACCGCTTCCTGCAGGTCGCGGCGATCCTCCACGGGCAGGTCGTGAACCTGGCGGCGATCTCGCGCGATGCCGGCGTGGCCAGGACCACCGCGGCGCGCTTCTTCGACACGTTGGTGGACACGCTGATCGGGGTGTTCCTTCCCGCCTGGCAGCCGCGGGCCAAGGTGCGAGAGAAGGCGAGACCGAAGTTCTATCTGTGCGATCCCGGCCTGGTCCGGGCGATCCACGATCGGGCGGATGAGCCTCTGGTCGACAGCGAGGTCGGCCCCTTGCTCGAAGGCTACGTGCTCCACGAGCTCCGAGCGGCCATGTCGTACCTGCAAACCGGCGGCGAGCTCTTCTACTGGAGCACGACGGGAGCCAAGGAGATCGACTTCATCTGGCAGAAGGGGGATCGGGTAGTCGGTGTCGAGGTGAAGGCGTCGCGGACCTGGCGGCCCGAGTATGCCAGGACGCTGAACGAGTTCATCGATGCGGAGGTGATCGCGGGAGGGCACGTCGTCTATCGGGGCGAGAAGCCGTACAGGAGCGGCAACGTGAGGGTCTGGCCGGTCCGCGAGTTCCTTGCGTGGCTCTACGAGGGGTTCTTCCCGCCGCCGGCGGCACCGGATAGAGACGTCTGATCGCCCGCACGCAGCAGACTCGCTGGCCCGGGCCCTGAGAACGGGATGGGGGGGCGGAAGCGCGGTCCGGACCGGGGGGCTACCGACGGCGTGTCGCGACGACGAAGGCTGTCAGCGCCACCAGCCCGAGGCCGGCCAGCAGCAGACCCCAGGTGAGCGACGGCGGCCAGTAGCGGAAGGTGACCTCGTGCTCGCCGGCCGGCACCGCGACGGCGCGGAACGCGTAGTTCGCCCGCAGGAGTTCGGCGGCGCGGCCGTCGACTGCCGCGGTCCAGCCGGGAAAGTGGTTGTCGGTCAGCACGAGGAGTCCGTCGGCGGGAAAGCGCACGCGGAGCCGCACCCTGGCGCCGCCGGGCCGCTCTTCGAGCCACGCGACCTCGGGCGGCTTGGTCGGCGCAGGCTCCGGCGGCCGCCATCCCCGAGGCGCGCGCTCCAGGATCACGGCATGGCGCGCGTCGAAGTCCGGCGCGAGCAGCCGCTCGAGCTGGGCCTCGTCCGCGGCGATGACCTCGGCCCGATAGACGCCGTGGGCCCGCGGCACCGCCTCCCGGTTCTCGAAGACCCGCACGCCCTCGAAGCCGCCGAGGAGCGCGAGCGCCGTGGGGTCGAGGCGCAGCCGGTCGAGGACGGCCGCGCCCGGGCCGA
>JAFGQW010000197.1 GCA_016935485.1 Planctomycetota bacterium
AGTTCGGGGCAGGGAGGGAGGCGGCTACAGGAAACCGGAAAAAATTTTCGGATTGGCGGGAAAAGTTCCTCCGGCACTCTCCGCGGGTCGAGGGAATGCGCCTCAAGTCAATTGTAGATAGGAGGTTGTATCGTTCGCCGGGAATCCGGAGCGGACGCTCGGCCCGGGTGTCGGGCGGGTGGTTCCGGACAGGCGGACAGGCGGGAGGGCGGACCGGCAGCCCGAGAGGGCTGCCGGTGGGGGGGCGACGTCAGGTCGCCCGACTCAGTCGACGAGGGTCAGGGGAGCCCAGTTGCTCGTGAACCGCACCCCGTGCGCATCCAGCACGGCAAACGCGTGGAAGACCGTCCACTTTTCCGCGAGGACGAAGGGCGGGAGCGAGCCGGCCACGCGGAAACGGGCCTCGGCGCGGCCCTTGGAGTCCAGCACTCCCAGGGATCCAAGGAGCGCTCCGGAGTTCGGGTAGAGCAGCGTGTGGAAGAAGTAGGCGTCGGGATTGAGCGGGAGGACCCAGGCGCCAAGATCGATGCCCGGCGAGGTCCCGGCGAAGGAACCGAGCAGGAAGTAGGTCTGTCCGGCATGCTCCGCGCCGGCGTGGAGCGAGAAGACCGCTTCCGGGGTCACCCCGGGCTGGATCCGCTGGATGTCGGTGGTGAGGGACGGCGCCGCGGCGGGCGGCACGGCCGGCTCGGTTCCCAGACCGACCGGGAGCAGCACGAAGTGCCGGTTCTTCCGGGCTTCGTGGAACACCGTGCGGTAGCTGACGTCGACCGCGAGCGTGTAGAGGCTGGACGCCATGCCGGTGGTATCGATGTGGAAGGCGACGCAGTCCGTTTCCGCCGCCTGCAGGACGCTGTCCTCCGAGAGGCTGGTGTAGTCGTTGCCGCCGGGATAGGAGACAGTCGCTCCCTGGGCGTCCGCCACGACCGCGCGGAAGTCCTCCAGCTTCGGCGCTGCGCCGCGGAAGTCCAGCGCCACCCAGACGGCGCTTTCCTCGGCGATCGGACCGACCGCGTAGGTGAGCAGCTGGTAGTCGGCGCCCTGGTTCAGCTCGATGGGCAGGAGCACCTTGGTTTTCAGCAGGCCGGGGATCGATTTCCCGGGCGCGACGTACACGGCGTACCGGACCTCGATCTCGAGGTACTCGCTCTTCGTCGCGTACACCGGGATGTCGAGCTTGAACGCGGTGAAGTCCACGTCGTGAGCCCGCAGCGTCGAGTCCTTCCAGAGCGAGGTGAACTCCCGCTCGGAGGGGTAGTTGACCACCATTCCCTTCCTGGCCTTGACGGTCACCTGGAAGTCGTACACCGGCACCTCTCCGCCCTGCCAGTAGAGCATCTGCCAGGCCGACTGGCCCGGGGCGACCGTCGGCAATTGCAGGGTCTTCAGCACGAAGGGTGGATTCGGGTCGCAGGCGGTGGCCGGAGCGGCCATCGCCGCAGCCAGCAGGATCGCACCGGCGAGGCGCGTGGCTCGAATACCCATGGAACTCCTCCTCGATCATGGGTCAGCCGGCGGGGGGACGGAGCCCACCGGGCTCCGGGCCCACGGCCACTTTGATTGTCGTCATTTATATAACTTGTATGACCGGTTTGTTTTTTTTTGCAGGTAGCCTCTCACGCCGCATGCGGAATCGGCACCTCGCGCGTGCGGCGACGCGCCGTCCCGCATCGAGACCGCTGCCCGGCGATACCATTCCCTCAGGCCCCGGTCCGGCGATCTCGATGAAGAAAGCGGCACGCGGCCTCGATCCGGCCGTCGTGTCCGCCGTCACGTGGAGACTCCGGGATCGCGCCGCCTGCGACCGGGCCCGGGAAGAGGGACATGGACACCGCACCCCGCCGGAACCCGTACCGGCACGCGTTCGCGGCCGCTGCTTTCGGGCTCGTTCTGCTCTGCCTGCTCGCCCCGGCGCCAACGGAGTTCCCGTTTTGCCGGCCGCCGCCGGACCGCCCCGTCCCGCGGGATCTCCACGTCTGGGTCTGGGACGGGGAGGCGGCGTACGGCGTCGAGGCCGGGCGGAGGTTCTTCGCGCTGCTCGACGCCGTGCCGGTTGCGGGCGTCTTCCTTGCGTTCACGCCGGCGGAGCGGGAGGAGTTCCTGGTGCGCCGTCCCCAGGTCGTCCGCCGGTGGCTCGCGTGCTGCCACGCACGGGGGATCCGCGTGGACTACCTGCTCGGCGAGAACACCTGGGTCGATCCGGCGCGGCGGCCCGGTCTGCGGCGCGCCCGGGACGAGCTCGCTCGCTTCCAGGCCGGCGGCGCGCCGCCGGAACGGTTCGACGCCCTGCACGTCGACGTGGAACCGCACGCCCTGCCGGAATGGGCCGACCCGGATCGGCGGGCCACGCTGGCCGCCGGCCTGCTGGACGTGCTGCGCGAGGCCCGCTTTCCGGGCCTCCCCCTCGTTGCCGACGTGCCGTTCTGGTACGCCAGCGTGAGCCACGGCGGCGGTTCGCTGCTCGACGCCGTGCTCGCCCGCACCGACGGCGTGGTGGTCATGAACTACCGCACCGGAGCGGCCGACTTCCTCGCGGGCGCGGCGGTGGCGCAGCGCCGCGCGGCGGCCGCCGGCAAGACCGTCCGGGTCGGCGTCAGTGTCGAGCCCGGGCTGCCGGACGGCGCGGCCTGGCGGAGCTGGTCCGAGCTGGTGTCTTTCCTCGAGCGAGTGCGTGCGCCGCTCGCGGCCGAGGGCCGGTTCGACGGGTTCTCGATCCAGGGCTACCGGGAGCTCGCGGCGCTCCTCGGGATCCGGTGAGGGAGGCGCGGCGGCGATGGCCCTGGAGATCCTCGACTGGCTCGGCGGCGCACTGTCGGACGTCTTCGTGCGTCTGTCCTCCGTGCCGTGGTGGGGTCTGCTGTTCTTCTTCCTGCCGGCCGTCGTCTTCGAGCTGCCCCGGTACGTGATCGGCAACCTGTGGTCTGCGCTGCGGGATCGGGCGCGCCGGGACGACGGCGACCGCGACGCGTTCGCGGAACGGCTGCGGGGCCGCTCCGCACCGCTGGTGTCCATCATCGTGCCCGGGCTGAACGAGGCCGAGACCATCGAGCACACCGTCTACTCGCTGTCCGAGCTCGACTACCCGCACAAGGAGATCATCGTCGTCGACGACGGCTCGAACGACGGGATGGACCGGGTGTGCCGGAAGCTCCGCAAGCGCTTCGGGATCATCTACATGTGTCTCAGACCGCGCCAGGGCAAGAGCGCGGCGATCAACGCGGGCATCCAGCTCGCCAAGGGGGAGTTCGTGGTCACCGCGGACGCCGACGCCACCTACGACCGCGACGCCCTCCACAAGGTGCTGCTCCCGTTTGCCGATCCGCGGGTCGGCGCGGTTTCGGGCAACGTCCGCGTGCGCAACGCCGCGCGCTCGATCGTGACGCGGATCCAGGCGATCGAGTACCTCTTCAGCATCAACATGGGGCGCCGCCTGCTGGCGCGGCTGAATCTGCTGCTCATCGTGTCGGGCGCGTTCGGGGTCTTCCGCAAGTCCGTGCTCAAGGCCGTCGGCGGCTTCGCCGTCGGGCCGGGCGAGGACTACGATCTCACCATCCGGATCCACAAGGCGGGCTACCGGGTCGCCTTCGCGCCCGACGCCGTGTGCCTCACCGACGCGCCGCACCGCCTGAAGGCCCTGATCCGCCAGCGCATGCGCTGGGAACAGTCACCCGTGCGCTTCAAGCTCCGGGGCCACGCCGACGTGTTCAGCCCGCGGCTCAGCCACCCGGCCACCTTCCTCGCCTTTCTGGAATCGACGTTCTTCGAGATCGGGCTCCTCGTGCTGCGCTTCGTCTACATCGCCTATCTCCTCGTCTACCACCCGGTCGTCGTGCCGCTGGTCCTGCTCGTGACGTGGGGCTTCTACATGGCGACCGACGTCGTGCAGTAC
Organism: Planctomycetota bacterium; assembly: GCA_016935485.1. GTDB lineage: Bacteria > Planctomycetota > JAFGQW01 > JAFGQW01 > JAFGQW01 > JAFGQW01. The sequence continues at coordinate 3,890 of JAFGQW010000197.1, forward strand.
GCGATCGGAATCAGCCTGTCCGAGCGGCGGCGGATGGACCTCGCACTCCTGCCCTGCCTGCCGATCTTCTCGCTTTTCAACGCGCTGTATTCCGTCGTGCGGACGGTGGCCTACCTGGACGAGCTCTTCTTCCAGTCCTCCTATCACGATCGGTTCGTGCCGCCGGAGGTCCAGCGGGAGATCCAGGCCTGCAAGCTGGCGCCGCGGGCGGCACGCTCCGGTCCGCTCCGGCGGCCGGCGCCGGGCGGCGGTGTGGGGGCGGCGCGCTGAGCGTTCGGGGCGGCTGCAGGAGGCCCGGCGCGCGCGCTCAGCGCGCGCGCCGCGGCCCGGCCGGCTGCTTGCCGCGCGCGCGCGGCGGCTCGCGGCGCTCCCCGGGCGCGGCATCGGCGCTGGCGGTTCGCGTGGCTGCAGTTGGCCCGCTCGGCGGGTCCTTCAAGATATGGTCCAGCAGCCGATCCGCGTCCGCGACCTCGCCCGGATGGACGACCCACGCGTAGGACAGCGCCACTTTCTCCAGGCCGCCCTCCCGGTTCTGGACGAAGGTTTCGGCGATGCGCCTGGCCACCCCCGCCGCCGTGCGGGCGTCCGCGCCGGGGATCACGAGCACGAACGCCTCGGGGCGCAGCTGGGCCAGCTTGTCCTCGACGCGCGTGGCGCTACGAATCGTGTGCACCAGCCCCCGCAGCACGCGCTGCACGGCCGGCTGCCCGCCTTCCCGGAACACGACGTCGAGCCCGCGCACGCCCACCCGGAGCAGCGCGATCGACTGGTCTTCGGCCGCGCTGCGCGCCACTTCCTGCTGGATCAGCTCGCGCAGGAACTTCAGCCGGTAGACCTCGTCCACCTCCACCCCGTCCTGCCGCGCGCCGCCCGGCGCGGACGCCGGGTGTCCACCGGCGGCCGCCGCCTGTCCGGCGGGGGTGACGGCATAGCTGCAGATGCGCTTGCGCTGCACGTTCTCGGCGGGAAAGGTCTGGTTGCAGTTGCGGCAGCGCGCCGCCACGTCGGGGTCCTGGAAGAACCGCCCGCAGCTCCGGCACCGCAACGCATCCGCCGGCTTCTGGTAGTCGATCCCGATGTGCCGGAGCGTGCCCTCGCACTTGGGACAGACCAGATTGCGGCCCTTACGGAACTCGCGGATCGGCCCGACATGGGAACAGCGGTAGTGGTGGATCATCTCCTCGGTCTCGAGGTCGGCGGAGCCGCAGTCGAGGCATACCTCGCGGAAATGGACGTCGTGGTGGCCGCACGCCGGGCAGGTGAGCACCGCGTCGTGGAAGGTGGCCTCGAGGTGGCCCTGCTCCGCCAGGACCTCGAGGTCGGCGAGGAAGTCGCTGTGCGTCGGGCCCGCGGCGATCTCCGCGGTCGCCGGATACGCATAGCCCGAGGGCGTGCGGGAATCGTAGTGGGGGATCAGCGAGTCGCGGCCCAGGCGGAGCGCCGACCGGAGGATCTGCAGGCGCCGCTGCTCGTCGGGTCCGACGTGCGCCGTCTGGCCGCCGCGCTGCACGAGCGCATCGACCCGCGCCATCAGCTCGTCGTGCCGGAAGGGCTTCGTGATGAAGTCATCGAAGTCCTGGCTCCCGACCAGCGCGCCGCCCTCCACCGGATCCTCGCCGCTCACCACCAGGATCGGGATCGTGGCCGTCACGGGACTCGACCGCAGCCGGCGGCACACCTCTCGGCCGCTCATGCCCGGCAGCATCAGATCGAGGATGACGATTCCGGGCGGCTCCAGCTCCGCCAGCTCCAGCCCGGCCTCGCCGTCGCGCGCCGTGGTCACGCGGTAGCCGCGGGCCGTGAGACACACGCGGAACAGCCGCAGCATCTCGGCCTCGTCGTCGATGACGAGCACGTGCGAGAGGGAGGATCCGTCCGGGGCCGGGCGCTGCGGCGCCCGGGATCCTGCGGCAGGGCCTTCGGTCATCGCCACCGGCTCTCGTGTTGCTGGCGCGCCGGGGTCGGCGCGCAACGCACCGCCGATGCGTCCGCCACCGGCGGACCCGGGCGGGGCCTGGATTCGGTATCGTGATCCTATATCGGCCGTGGCTCCGGATCGCTCAAGCGCACGGGCGCGCGGCGGTGCGGGGCCTGCGCGCCGCCCGTGGGGTGTGGCGTACCGGCGTGCGCCCCGCGAATCACGGCGCCAGCAGGCCTTCCAGCAGATCCGGCGCGTCCACGACCGCCGTCACCCGCCGCGCGGCCCGCGCGTCGGTGAGCTCCAGCTGGACCTCCTCGCACTCCTTGAGCGGCCGCCGGCGGCCGCGGCGATCCTGGAGGATCCGGGCGCGTGGCCGGTGGGGCGGATGCGATCCCTGGCGCACCTGGGCGATCTCGCCGGTGCCGAGCTCGAGCAGCGTGCCCACCGGGTAGAGGCCCGTGCACTTCACGAAGAACGGGAAGAGTCGCGGATGGAACTGACGCCGCATGCGCATCATCTCGCGGAGCGCGTCCTGGGGCGAGCGGGCCGGCTTGTAGGGCCGCTGCGCGGTGAGTGCCTCGTACACGTCGCAGATCTGGATGAGCTGGCTGATCGGGTGGAGGCGAAAGCCGTGCGGCGGCTTCGGATAGCCGGTGCCGTCGTGGCGGAGGTGGTGGCTGTAGGCGACCGTGACGGCGATCGGATCCGGGGCGGGCTGCTCGAGCAGGATCCGCGCCCCGTACTCGGAGTGCTTCTCGATCTCGCGGCGCTCGTCCGGCAGGAGCCGCCCCGGCTTGTTGATGATCTCCGGCGCCACCAGGTTCTTGCCCACATCGTGGAGCAGCGCCGCCTGGCAGATGCGCAGCAGGAGGTCGCGGTCGCTCACGAGCTCCCGGGCGACCAGCCCGACCCGCAGACACACCCGGATCGAGTGCTGCAGGTTGTAGTTGTCGGCATCGCCGTGCCGGGCGAGCGCGAGCAGGGGCTCCGGCTCCTCGTTGAGCATCCGGAGCACGTCGCGGGTGAGCGCGTAGACCCGGTCCATCTCGATCTCGATGTTCCTGACCACGCGCACCGCCGAGGTCTGGAGCAGATCCACGAAGTCCTGGTAGAGCTGGACCGGGAGGCGCACGACCCTCAGGTCGTCGAGCTCCTGCCAGAGGTTCGCCGCCGCCGATCCGCCCGCCTCGACCAGCGGTGCCAGGAACCGGATGCTCGCGACCTGCGCGGCCTCGAGGAGGGCGTTGAGCGCCTCCGGGCCCGTCGCACCGGCCGGCGGCGCGCTCAGGAGGCACAGCACGGCGATCAGTTCCCGGGGCTCGGCCCGAGCGCCGAATTGGAGCCCGCCGCTGCCCAGGGCGGCCAGCGCCGCGGTGAGCTTCCCGCCGAACAGGCTGGCGCTGAACAGCGGTTGTCCCTGATAGACCACGCGCTGGCCGGCGACGCCGAGTTCCAGCGGAAACGCGTGGCCTTCCCGTTCCAGCTCGACCAGCAGCGCGCAGATCCGGCCGGCGGAGTCCTTCACGCGCGCGTGCTCGGGGAAGTAGAGGCCGGCGTTCATGAGGCCGACCACGAGCTCTCTGGCAAGACTGCTCAGGGTCGCCATGGGTTACTCTCGCACGCGCAATCGGAAGGACTCGGCGGTCTGGCAGTGCATGGACTCCAGCGCGCGCCGCGCCGCGGCTCGGATCGCGCGCGGCTGCCGGGGCAAGATGCCGAGGTAGCGGTCCTTCAGCAGGGCGATGAGGGCGGCGGCCGCGGCGTCGGTGCCGGCGCAGGCGAGCGCGCGGATTGCCGGCAAGGCCACCTCGGCGTCGCGGTGGTGGGCCTTCGCGCACTCCTCGGCGAGGACCGCCTCGAAGAACTCCTGGCGCTCCCGGCCCTCCCACTCGTCCCGGAGCAGGCTCCGGAAGTAATCGACGGGCACGGCGGCCGGATCGGCGGCGGCCTTCAGGCGGAACGAGGCCCGCTGCCGGAAGGGGAAGCGCTGTGCGGCCAGCCCCGCTTCCCGCCGCAGATCGGGGTCGGAAGCGTAGAACTCGACCTCGAGCAGCGGCAGCACCTCGGGGATGCGGAGCGCGAAGAGCGCGCGCGTCAGCGCCTTGTCGTGGTAGAGCCCGGAGCGCAGCAGCTCGTCGCGGGAGGCGAGTACGCTCTCCCGCCCGACCTCGCGCATGGCGGCGGCGAGGCAGCGTGCCTTGACGCGGGCCGTCTCGCGGTGCAGCCGGTTCAGCAGGGGCAGTACGGATTGCGGCCAGAGCAGGCGCACGAGCTGCGCGCTGCGCCGGATGCCGTCCTCGGCTCCCAGATCGAGCGCGGCAAGAACGGCGCGGGTCCGGGAGGGATCGAGGACGCGCGCCACGAGGGGGCTGAGACTCGTGCAATCGAGGCCGTCGCGCATGCGCTCGAGCACCGTCTTCTCCACGGCGCCGTGCAGTGCGCCCCCGGGCGACGCCTCCAGGCGCCGGTCGAGCTGCTCCGCGAGCCTTTCTACGACCTTCGCATTCTCTTCCCGGCTGAGGAAGTGGAGCAGCAGGCCCAGCCAGGAGTCGTCGTCCGCCGCATCGATGGCCGGCGGCGTCACCTCGGTGCTCTTCTGCAGGACCAGCAGGATGTCCGGGGCCAGGGGGCTCACCTGGGTCCGCTCGCTCGGCCGCCGCGTGCTCGCCTCGCGGCCGGGGTCGTCCGCCGTCAGATCCCACCGCTGGAAGAACTTGCGCGACACCTCGCGCAGCAGACCGCGCGTGTGCATCGCATTTCGGTCACCGACGGCGGTCACCAGCTCCTTGGTGAACCGGTCGAGGGCCTCCGCGACGAGCTCCTCGACCGGTCGCGAGGACTTGGCCTCGACGGTCCGGAACCGCTGGAGGAGCGAGCTGACGATGTCCACCTCGCGGGTCGCGCGGCCGTCGAGCGCGAGCAGCGCGCGGTGAATCCGGCCGAGCTGCTCGACGATCGCCGCGATGGCGCTCGCGAGTCCTTCTGGCCGCGCGCCGGACTCCTCGTCGTCGTCGTCGTCGCCGGTGGGCAGCCCACCGGCGGCGAAACGATTCTCGGTGATCGTGATCGACGCGGGCAGGCCGTTCCAGCAGGGCTCGCCGCCGTGGGGACTGCCCTGGAGGGCGCGAAGGTTGTCGTTCGTGCGGGCCGCGAAGCGCCGCAGGTCCTCGGGCGTGGTCTCGGCCCCGAAGCCGAGCGCCTTGATGTTGAGCCGGCTGAGCTGGGCGAACAGTGCCAAGCGCACTCCGCGGGCCGCGATGGGGCTGTCGCCGATCGCAAACCCTTCCTTGCGGATGCGGAGGGTGGCGGCGCCTGCGACGGCCAGTTCCCGGATGGCCAGCGCACAACGCTCGGCCAGCCCGCGCGTTCGCTGGTGCTGCATGTCGTAGACGGCGTCCGCCTTGATGAGGAGGCCGAGCGCATCGATCAGGTCCTCGCCGGCCGCGGCGGGCGACCCGGGCAGAAGAGCCGGTTGCAGGGCGGCGCCGCTCATGCCGGGTTCTCCTGTTCGGAGCCCGCCGGGACCGGCAAGACGCGCGGCCAGGAGCGGGGGGCCGGGGGGTCGGCGCTCTTCTTGCCGCGCGTCGCGGCGGCGGCCTGGGCCGCTTCGGGCGCGGGCGCGATCTCGCCGGCGGCACCGTCGCCGGGGGCCTTGATCAGGTCGAGGTACAGGACCTTGACGAATCGACCGCTGCCCGCCGGTTCGGTCTTGATGAGCGTGCCGGCAAGCACCGCCAGCCCGTGCAGCACCAGCCCGTCGGCGACCTGCACGATCGGGGTCTGGGACTTCTCGAACGCCAGCCGCACCTTGTCGATCCCGCCGGGCATCCGGACCCGGGTGGCCCGCAGCGTGACTACCACGCCCTCCTCGATGAGGCTGCCCACGTAGCAGCGCAGGAGCACGCGCAGCGCGGCGCCGTGCGCGCGCACCTCCCGGGCGAAGGGGCTCACGAGCACCTTGACCGCGCGGCTCGCGATTGGCCGGCCGACCGCCTGGTGGATCAGCGCGTCGAGGTCGAGCTTCTCACGCGTGCGATCGGGTCCCTGACCGCTCAGGGCGGCGACCGCCCGCAGATCCTGCAGCAGCTCGAGAGCGTCCGGGCCCGCCGGACCGTCCGCCACGGGGGCGAACATGTCCCGGACCAGCCCGGCGAACCAGGTGTCGGCGTGGGCCAGCCGCGAGCTGTTCACCCGGTTCTCCAGCTCCTGCAGCTCCACGAAGAGGCGCTCGTTCGTGTTCCTGTAGACGTCGATGGTGGCGCGGAGCGCCGCCACCTCGTCGGCGAGGGTGCTGAGATCGCGCTCTTTCTCGGCCACCGCTGCACGGATGGACAGTAGCTCCGTGGACGGCTCGGCAGCCGCGGGCGCCGCGGTTTCCGGCGCGGGATCGGCCGGCGGTTGCGGCGGTCGCGGCTCGCCGGGGGCGGCATCCTGGGGATCGTCGGCCGCCGGCGCGGGGGCGGCGGACTCGGGCAGCTCCGCGTCTGCCGTCGATGCGTCCGGATCGGCGTCGTTCACGGCGGGCGGAGGCGCGGTGGTCGGCCGGCGGATCCGGCGGACCCGGCGTCGGTTCTGCCCGTTCGCGATCAGCAGCGTCACGGACGTGAGGAACCAGCTCCCGCATACCGCGAGCTGCAGGAGGTTGGTGTCCGTGGCGCCGAAAAGCGCCGTCACGGCGCGTCGCCCCAAGTCGTTCTCGAGCTCGGCGAGCCCGAGCAGTCCCAGCCATCCGAGCTGGACCAGCCAGGCGACCAGCAGGCCACCGGTCACGAGCCGGTTCGGCCGCCGCCGGGCTTTCGGCCGGGTCCTCTTCACGGCGGGCATGCCGGCCGGGACGGCGTTCTCCACGGCGTTTTCTCGGTCCGGCGCACCGGTGCAAGAGGGGGCGGATGTCGGGGAGTCTTCCATGCCGCTGTTCCTATCGGGATTCTGGCGCGCGCCGGTTTCGCTTTATTAGTATGGTTAGGACAAATTATAAGTTTAATACAAACCGATTTCTTGACCTGGATGAAAACCGGTCTCCGGCTGCGGAACAGGCCCGTCCGGGCGTCGCCACCGGCGGTCGGCCGGCCCGGGTGCGGCATCGGCTGGCGCGCGCGATGCGCGGACGGCGCGGGGCGCGCTTGAAGCGCGCCGGTGGTTGGGCTAGTGGAATCTCCGTTACCCGCTGTGCCAGCGGCACCGCAGCGCAAGCGGAAAGCTGACGGCTGATCGCTGTGGGCCGCGGGCAGTGCCCGCGCCATGAAGGAGCCCGCGGTCGAGACGCGACCCCCTCCCGGAGTTGCGGTCGCTGGTTCCAGCGCGGTGGACGCGCGGTGCGTCCTGCCTGCCGCATTGCCCTGCACGGCGGAGCCCCCGGCACACGAGCACATGGGCGAGGCCGACAGCGATCTGAACAGGGCGATCCGGCGCGCCGGCCTCGACGTGCTGGACGACCGCGGGCTGCTGCCGCTGGAAGAAGCGCGGCGCATCGTCCAGGGTGCGCATCAGGTCCGGCGCAGCCGGGAGTCTGCGGCGGAGGGGGCGGGCGTCGAGCAGGTGTGGGCCGCGCTGCTCTCGCTCGAGGATGCCCGCGAGTTCGTGCGCTGCGCCCGCCGGCTCGAGTGGTCCGAGGATCCCCGGGGCGAGGAGAGCGCCGCTTGCGCCGAGCGCTACGGCGCCGGCATGCTGCCGTGGGTGGCCGATCACGTGGCCGAGGACGGCGGCTTTCGCAACGCGCCGTCCTCGCTCCGCGCCTGCCTGCTCGCCCTGGGCGGCCGCCGGGCGTTCTCGCTGCTCCTTAGGATCCGCACGGTGGACGGCGACGCGGGTCAGGCCCTGATCCTGATCAAGCAGTGGATCACGCGGCATCCTCGCCTCGGGTACCCGCTGCTCGCGGAGCGGGCCCGCGACGGGGACCGCCGCGCGCGCATGCTGCTGCGCCACCTCGCCAACCGTCATCCCGAGGGGGTGCGCCGTCGCATCGAGCCCACGCTCGGGAAGGAGGCAACCGATGCGCTCTTCCGCTCCGCGTGCGTCGTCACGGATCTGACCGAGTCCGCCGTGCTGAGCGTGCTCGATCTGGCCGCGGAGCGCGAGCTGGAGACCGACGCCGCTCCGTGGCCTCTGTTCCACGTGCAGGGGGCCGCGGAGGTCTCCCTCTGCCACGGGCTGTGCGTCGTCGCGGTGCGCGCGCGGTCCGGCAACGCGTGGGGCATCGTGCTGGAGCGGATCACCGGGAACTCGCCCGAGAGCGGCCGGATCGAGGTGTATCGATACGGCAGCGCGGTGCGGCCCGGGCTGAGCCCCCGGCACGCGCGGCCGCTTTCGGTCCCGGTGGCCCGGGAAGGCGCCGGAGAAGGCGGGGACACGGCGGCCGCAGGTCGGCGGCCCCGGGGAAAGCGGCGCGCGAAGGCGCGCGGCGGCGGGATGGGCGACGCCGGGGCGACGGACTGGGTGGGACAGCTGCGCCGCCATCTCCGTCATCACCCCGGGGCTTTCTGGATCGATCCCCGCGCGGCAGCAGCGGCGCTCGAGCTTGCGGAGCCCCATGACGTCATCGTGGCCACCGACCAGTTCACCCACGTGCTGGGCACCGATGCGCACGACGTTCCGGCGAGCGACAAGTTCTGGCTCGCCCGGCCCAGCGACACGCGCGTCTATCGATCCCTCGCCCGGGCCATCGTCGAGCGGGATCCGGGCCTGTTCCGGCCGGGGAAATCGAACCTCGAGCTGTAGTCGGAGCCTCGGGAAGAAGAAGAGTCGAGCACGAGCACGAGGAGGACGAGCCTACGGACCCGCGTTCCTTTCTTCGTGTTCTTCTCTTCCCGTCGTGCTCTTCGGGTTGGGCACCGCGCCGCGTTCGTTCACGACCCGCCGGCTACGACGTGTCCCCCGGGATGCCGATAGGGAGGGCGGGACCGCGGCGGCGATTCCGGCGTGCGCCGCGTTCCGGCACGAGCAGCAGGCGGGCGCAGAAAGCGAGTCGCATCATGGACACGCGTGCGGTGGGCGCCGCCGAGGACCTGATCGGCGCGCTGGCCTCGGTGGCGCGCGAGGCGGCGGAGGGCACCTACGGCTCGGCGATCGCGCAGCTCCAGCGCGTCCCGGACGGCGGCACTTTCCTGCCGCTCGTCCAGGCGCTCGGCTTGCTGCTCGGCCGCGTCGAGGCGCGCGAGATGCGGCTCGAGAATCTGGTGACCGGCACCATCCGGGCGCTGGTCGCGGCGGAGGACGCCAAGTCCCAGTGGACGGCGGGCCATTCGTTCCGCGTCGCCGGACTCGCCGTGCAGGTCGGCGAGAAGTTCCGCCTGCCGCGCAGGAAGATCCGCGAGCTGCACTACGCGGCCCTGCTCCATGACATCGGCAAGATCGGCGTGCCGGAGCGCATCCTCGAGAACACGTCGCCGACGCTCGTCGCGGAGGACATGGACAAGGTCAAGCACCACCCCGTGGCCGGCCAGGAGATCGTGGCGAAGATCGGCAACGACTTCAAGGCCATCAGCCTTGCCATCCGGCACCACCACGAGCGGTGGGACGGCAAGGGCTACCCCGACGGCCTGGCGGGCGAGTCGATCCCCTTTCTCTCGCGGATCATCGCCGCGTGCGACAGCTACGATGCCATGCGCATGGACCGTCCCTACCAGAAGGGGCTGGCCGAGCCCAAGATCCGCACGATTCTCGAGGAGGGCTGCGCCAAGGCGTGGGATCCGGCGGTGGTCGCGGTCCTCCTCGGCACCGTGAGGCGCCTGGCCGAGTAGCCGCCGCGTGCCGCGGGCCCGCGCGACCCGCCGCACGTTCCACTTGGTCTGGAACCCGGGGCCTGCCGACCACGGCGCGTGGCGTCGCCCATCTGTCGTCCCTCCGGGCGATTCACGCTATACTTGTTCGCGCTCCGCAGAGAACCGAGATTGCCGAGGAAATGAGAACCATGTGCGCACCAAGAATCCTCCGACGCGGGCTTCTTGCGGGCTGGCTGGCGCTCGCGCTGCTCGGCGCTGCGCCCGCCTGCTCCACCCCCGACGCGATCGTAAAGCTGCCGCCCCCATCGGGGCTGCCGCACCTGACGGAGCTCGACCACCACCTCGACTACCAGGATCCCGACGACGGCAAACCCGACTACATCCCCCGGAGGGCCCGATGAACCCGCGCATCGTCCTCCTCGTGCTGGCCGCGCTCGCGGCGCTTGCCGGCTGTGTGCTGAACCCCGTCACCGGCGAGCAGGAGCTGAGTCTCGTGTCGGCGGCCGGCGAGCTCGAGCTCGGCGATTCGATTCACCCGGCGGTGATCTACGAGTACGACGGTGAGTATCCGGACCCGGAGCTCAAGCGCTATCTCGGCACCATCGTGCAGCGCCTCCACCGCGTTTCCCACCGCGCCGACATGCCGGTCGACTTCAAGGTGTTGAACTCCTCCATCTTCAACGCGTTCGCCATCCCCGGCCACGTGTACGTGACGCGCGGCGCCCTGGCCCACATCACGAACGAGGCCGAGTTCGCCGCGGTGATGGGTCACGAACTGGCGCACTACACGGCGCGGCACTCGGCCAAGCAGCTCACCCAGCAGCAGCTCACCGGAATCGGGCTCAGCATTGCCGGTCTGCTGGTCCCGGAGGACGACTCGCTGGTAGCGACGGCGATCCTGGGGGTCGGTGTGCTGGGCGTCAAGCTGGCGGAGCTCCACTACAGCCGCAGCCAGGAGGAGCAGGCCGACCGTGTCGGGACCTACTACCTCTACCGCGCCGGCTACGAGCCGAGCCGCATGCTGGACCTGCAGCGGTTGCTGCACAAGGTGGCCGGCGGTGGGGAGAGCTCTTTTCTCGCCGAGTATTTCTCGACGCACCCTTCCGAGGAGACGCGCCTCAGGCGCATCGAGGAGGTCATCCACGACGAGAAGCTCGACGACGGCGCGCTCCTCCAGGGCGACGGCACCTTCGCGGCGCGCTGGCAGCAACGTCTGGGCGGGCTGCGCGAGGCACAGAAGGCTTACGACGTCTTCGACCAGGCCGGCGCGCTGGCCGTGAAGGGCGAGCATGCCCGGGCGCTTCAGCTCTGCCGCCAGGCGCAGTCCATGGCGGTGCGCCAGGCTCCGTTCTTCCGGCTCGAGGGCGATCTGCTCCGCGCCACCGGCCGGGCGAGCGACGCGGTGGGCGCCTACCGCCGCGCGATCGAGGTGGACCGCCGCTACCAGCCGGCTGTGCGCGGGCTCGGCGCCGCGAACCTCGCG
>JAFGQW010000198.1 GCA_016935485.1 Planctomycetota bacterium
AAGGAGCCAGCCATGGTGGCATGGAAACGAGCGAGGATGATGCGGATCCAGCTCGCCACCGGTCTCGGCACCGCGCGCGACGAACGTCCCGCCGGAAGCGAGCGCGCCCGCTCCGCGGTGAAGGAACGCGCGCCGCGGTGACCCCAGGGCCAACGACCCGGAAAGGACCGACGACGTGCCAGGCAGACCCCGGCGACAGCTTTCCCTCTTCGATTCCACGTGCCTCATCGTGGGGATCATCATCGGCGCCGGCATCTTCGAGACCGCCCCGCAGGTGGCGGCCGCCGCGCCCGCCGTCTGGGTGCTCTTCGGGTTCTGGATCGCCGGGGGACTGCTCTCGCTCGCCGGGGCGCTCGGCTACGCCGAGCTCGCCACCGCGTATCCCCGTGCGGGCGGCGACTACGTCTACCTCGGCCGGGCCTACGGCCGCTGGGCGGGATTCCTGTTCGGCTGGATCCAGCTGGTGATCGTCCGGCCGGGCGACATCGCGGCCATGGCGTTCGTGTTCGCCCGGTACGGCAGCGTGCTCGTGGGCAGCGCCGGACGCGCGACCCACCTCGCGCTCGCCGTCGGCGCGGTGGCGGTCCTGACCGCCATCAACACCGTCGGCGTGCGCGAGGCCAAGTGGGCCCAGAACGCGCTCACCGTCGTGAAGGCGCTCGGGCTGGTGCTGATCCTTGCCGTGGCCCTGTTCGCGCCGGCTCCGGAACCCGGCGCCGGCGACGAGGCAGACGCGCTCGGCTCCATCCCGCCCGGCCTCGCGCTCATCTTCGTGCTCTTCACCTTCGGCGGCTGGAACGAGATGGCCTATGTGGCGGCGGAAGTCCGGCAGCCCGAACGGAACATCGTCCGCGCACTCGCGCTCGGCACCGTTGCGGTGACCGTGCTCTACTTGCTGGTCAACGGCGCCTACCTGCTGGCGCTCGGACACCCGGGCGTGGCGGCGTCCGGAGCGGTGGCCACCGAGACCGTGGGCCGGGTGCTGCCGGACGCCGCCGAACGGATCATCAGCGCGCTCATCTGCATCTCCGCGCTCGGCGCCCTCAACGGTCTCGTCTTCGCCGGGGCCCGGATCACGTTCGCGATGGGCGAGGAACATCCGCTCTTCCGGCCGCTGGGCCGGTGGCACGGGCGGACCGGCACGCCCGTCCCGGCGCTCCTGGCCCAGGCCGCCATCGCCGTGGTGCTCATCCTGGTGCTCGGTTCCTTCCTGAAGACGGTGCTCTACACGGCGGCCGCGGTCTACGTGTTCTATCTCGCGACGACGCTGGCGGTGGTCGTGCTCCGCCACCGGGAGCCGGAGCGCCCGCGGCCCTACCGCATGCTGGGCTACCCCGTCACGCCGCTCGTCTTCGTGGCAGCGTGTGCGTTCATGATCTACAGCGCCCTGAGCTACGACCCGCAGGCCGCCGGCGCCTGCGCCGGGATTCTGCTCGCCGGGCTGCCCGTCTACTGGATCTCGCGTGCCATCGGCAACCGCCGCCAGCGCACCTGAAAAACGCCCCTGGGGCGTTTTTTTCAGTTAGCGGGCGCCGAAGCGCGGCAGCGCGACGGCGGCCAGCAGGTAGGCGCCGGCCGCCGCGAGGAACGTGGCCGCAAAGCCGAACAGCAGCGCGACGACCACGGCGCCGGCGCTCCCCAGCACTGTGAAGCACGCATTCACCGCGAACGCCCAGGGCACCAGCCCGGGATGGCGGTGCGAGAGCGCGCGAATGCCAAGCGGAAACGCCATGCCGAGCAGCAGACCGAGCGGCGCCACCGCCAGGATGACGAACAGGATCCGGAGCGGCGTGGCGAACGCGAGCAGGGCCCCAATACCGAGTCTGAGCCCGAAGACGTACACGGCCACGGCCACCGGGATCAGGTAGAGGATGCGCCCGCTGCCGACCCGCCGCGACAGCGCGCTCCCCAGCCCACAGCTCACCAGCAGACTGAAGAGGACGACGGAAAGCGCATAGGTGGGGTTCCCGAGGAACACGATGAACCGCTGCATGAGCGCGATCTCGAGAAACAGGAACCCCAGCCCGAGGCCGGCGAAGTAGACGAACACCGCGCCGCGCGGCGCCGGCGCCGACGCGGTTCCCCCCGCGCGGCGCCCGGCCACGGCCACCGGAGTGTGAATCAGCAACCACGAGAGGGCCGCCATCAGAACAAGGCTCACCAGCAGCGTGGCCAGTCCCGACGGGATGAAGAGCGGCCAGTCCCGGGCCAGCTTCGCGCCCTCCTCGAGATGGAACAGCTTCGAGGGCTTTCCGTACTGGAAGAAGAACGGCCATTCGTCCGTGGCGGGCGCGATCTCGTAGTGATAGCCGTCGAGAACGGACGGGCGCTCGGCGGGCGTCGCGCGGATCAGGTGGTCGAACATCGTGTCCGCGGGCCGCTCGGGATCGTAGACCAGCCGGAAACCCCGGTCCGCGGCCCATGCCCTGAGCCCCGCCAGCTCCGTGGCGCGGAAGCCGTCGGGCTTCAGCATGCAGTTGGCCCATTCCTTCCCTGCCACGACGCAGAGGCGATCGTGCGCGTCCTCCACCCCGCGGCGGGCCAGCGCCGCCACCATGTTGGAGGCGTTGCGGATCGTCTCGCGGGGTGGGTCGAAGAGGTAGCGGCTGTAAGACAGAATGCCGCCCGGCCGGAGCCGCGCGCAAAACGCCTCCACGGCCTCCACCGTGTACACGTAGGCCTCCGCCAGCGCAAACGCTCCGGAAGACAGGGCGGCGAAGGTGTCGACGCCCGATAGTTGGATCACGTCGAAGTGCTCCGTCGTGAGCGACGCGAAGTGGCGGCCCTCGGCGGTCACCAGCGCGACACGGGGATCGCCCGCCAGGTCTCCGGTGAACGCGCGATAGCGATCCGTGAGCAGACCGGTGATGATGGGATTCATGTCCACGCCCACGACGCGCTCCAGCCCCGCATGCAGCGCCATGAGCACGTCGATCCCGCCGCCCACGCCGATGATGAGCGCGCTGCCGCCGCGGCGCAGCGGAAAGGCCGAGCTCTGCACGAAGCCGCCGAGGAACGTCATCTCGCGGATCTGGTCGGTGTCCTCGAGCGCGAGCATGGCGGTGTGGGCCGTGCCGTCCTGGAACACGCCGCGCAGCACCCAGCGCACCCCGGCATGCGGCGCAGAAAGTTCGCCGCCAAACCCGAAGAGCGGCGCGCGGCGCGGTTCGGTCACGTCGATGCGCGGCAGCGCACTCCAGCGCCGCAGCTCGATGCCGATGCCCGCGCCCCGGAGGTAGCTGTAGGGCTTGGTGTTGGGCGTGCGGAGCTCGGGCTCGCCGCGCCAGACTATCGCGCCGAGAAACGCCGCGGGCACGAGCGCCGAAGCGGCCGCGACGATGCGGGTCCACCGCGAGGTGGCGAGCAGCCAGGCGCCCGCCGACAGCACCAGCGAGAGCAACCCGGCCAGCGCGGGCGCGCCCACCCACTCGAGCGCGAGCGGCGTCGCGGCGCACCCGAGGCCGGCGCCCACCAGATCGAACGCGTAGATGCGGCCGGCCTCGGCGCCGTGACGGAAGAGAATCCCGCCGATGACGAGGCCAGCACCCAGAAACGGGACGAAGACCAGCACCGTGAGCAGCAGGAGCCTGGGGAGCTGGTTGCCAGGGGCGAGAAACACCGCCGCCGGATCGAACGTCAGGGATCCCAGCCCGAGCACGGCGCCGATCCCCGCCACCCCGAACAGCGCAGCGCCGCCCGAGAGGAGCGCATCGCCCACCTTGCCCCGCAGCGTCAGCAGCGACCCGGCCGCGCCGTAGCCGAGCAGCGCCAGGCCGATCACGAGGTAGACGAAGTGATACCAGGTCACAAAGGAGAAGACGCGGGTGAGCGTAATCTCGTAGGAGAGCGCCGCAAACGAGGTTAGCGCCATCGCCACGGCGACCCGGCGCGGCGCGCGCCCCAGGACTGGGGAGGAAGCGACACCCATCTCCGGAGTGCTCCTGATCGGCCAGCGGGACGAGCTCGGGAGCCGGCGCCGCACCTTCCCGCCGGCCGCCCGTGCGCCCCATGACAACCGGAAACTCCACGAATGCAACCCGCCGCCCCGAAATCGGCCCACGCGAGCCTTCCCGGAAGCCGCGTCCGGCCGGCCGGCGAGCGGGGCGCAAACCCGGCCGTAGCCACGACCGGGACTTTGTGGTTTACTGTGCCGCCGTGTCGCGGAGGATCCGAGCGAATGCCGGGCCCGGGCAGGCATCGGAGTCCTCCTTCTGAACCCTCGTCTCGAGATGGGAGAACGGACCATGCTGAAGAGACTGATGAGGACCCAGTTCGATGCGGGCATGCTGCTGTTGCGCGTCGGCCTCGGGCTGGTGGTGTTCCCGCACGGAGCGCAGAAGGCGCTCGGCCTGTTCGGGGGCCCCGGTTTCAACGCCACGGTCGCGTCGTTCGAGCAGAACTACGGGATCCCGGCCGTCGTCACGGGGCTGGTGATCGCGGCGGAGTTCCTCGGCGCGGTCGGCCTCGTGCTCGGGTTCTTCGGCCGGGTCGCCGCGCTCGGGATCGCCGTGGTGATGGTCGGCACGATCCAGATGTTCTACCTGAAGCCCGGCTTCCTCACGAACTGGTTCAGCATGCAGGAGCAGGGCCACCCCCTGGAGTTCCGCATCCTGGTCCTCGCCGCGGCGCTCGTGATCCTGATCAAGGGCAGCGGAGCCCTGTCCTTCGACCGCATGCTCGGCAAGACGTCGGAACGCTGATCCAGGAAACCGGATCCCGGCCCGGAGCTTCCATGCCGCTCGCTCGACTGCGCGGCTTCGCGCTGGACCTCGACGGCACCGTCTGGGCGGGAGAGCGGCTCCTGCCGGGGGCGGCAGACTGCGTGGGTGCGCTGCGCGCGGCCGGGCTTCCGGTCGTCTTCCTCACCAACAACTCGCGCGACCGGGCGGCGGCGCTGGCGCGCCGCCTCACCCGGCTCGGCATCGCTGCTCGCTCCCGCGACGTGATCGCGGCCGTGGACTTGCTCGGCGCGGCAATCCGGCAGCGACTCGGGCCAGCGCGCGTGCTTCCGCTCGGCGCCCGGGGGCTGCGCGCGGCGCTCGCGGCGGCCGACCACACGCCGGTCGCACCGGAGCGCTGGGCCGAAGCCCAGGCCGTCGCGCTCGGCAACGACCCGACCTTCGACTACAGGAAGCTCCGGGCCGCCTCCCGGGCCGTGCGCGCGGGGGCGCTCTTCTTCGCCACGAACCTCGACGCCCGGATGCCGACCGGGCCGGAGGGCGACTTCGATCCCGGCTGCGGCGCGCTCGCCGAGGCGATCGCAGTGGCCGGCGGGGTGCGGCCGATCGTGGTCGGCAAGCCCCACGGGCCGATGTTCGAGGACGCGCTCGCGCGGCTGCGCTGCGGCGCTGCGAAGGCCGCGATCGTGGGCGACAACCCGGGAACCGATATCGCCGGCGGTCGCGCCGCGGGGCTCTTCACGGTGCGCGTCGCGGCGGGCGGTGCGTACGAGCCGGACGCGGCCCATGAGGCGGACCTGGTCGTCCGGGATCTGCGCGAGCTGCTGGCCCGGTGGCGCGACGCGCGGGGGGCCGGCACCTCGTGAAGCCGCCCGCGGCAGACCGCAGCGCGCACCGGTTTTCGTGCCGCGACCAGCCCGCGCGCGCTATCATTGCCCATTCAGGCCCGCCGCCGGAGTGCGCGTTTTTTCCGCTTCGTTGCGGCGTCCCGGAAAGGACGGCCATGAAGATGGTTCTCTCGGCGGCGGCCGTGCTGTGCGCGGCCTGCACGCTCTTCGCCCAGGAGATTCCGGTCACGGAGCTCGAGCAGCGCTTCTCGATCGCCGAGTACCGCGCGCATCTCCGGTTCCTCGCCGACGATCTGCTGGAGGGCCGCGCGCCCGGCAGCCGCGGCGGCGATCTGGCGGCCCGCTACATCGCGGCGCAGTTCGAGGCGGCCGGGCTCGAACCGATCTCCGAGGCCGCCGGCTACTTCCAGCCGGTGCCGATGATCGGCAACCGCACGGACCTCGGGAGCGCGCGGCTGCGCCTGCGCGCCGGGGAGCACGGCATCGAGGTAGCGATCCCCGACGAGGCGGTGCTCGTGAGCGAGGGCGACGCGCCGGAGATCCGCCTCGAGGACGAGCTCCTCTTCGTAGGCTACGGCATCGATGCGCCCGAGTTCTCGTGGGACGACTACAAGGAGACGGATGTCCGCGGCAAGGTGCTCGTGATGCTGCTCGGGAACCCGGACCACGGCAAGACCGGCTTCGGGAGCGAGAGCCTCACCTACTACGGGCGCTGGACCTACAAGCTCGAGATCGCCCGGGTGAAGGGCGCCAGGGGGCTCGTGCTGCTTCATACCGCCCCGAGCGCCACCTACGATTTCGCGGTGGTCAAGTCCTCGTGGACGATCGAGCGCGTGAACCTCGCCGGCGAGCTCGGGAACCCGCTCACGCTCGTCGCCTGGATCGCGCGGCCGGCCCTCGAGCGCGCCCTCGCGCCCGTCGGGCTCGATCACGCCGCGCTCGAGACGAAGGCCGCCGACCGCACGTTCCGGCCGTTTCCGCTCGGGCTCGCGCTCGACGCCGCTCTGGCGCAGCGCACGCGCACGTTCACCAGCCCCAACGTGATCGGCCGGCTCCCGGGCGCCAAGCGGCCCGACGAGGCCGTGATCTACATGGCCCACTACGACCACCTCGGCATCGGGCCGCTGGTCGCCGGGGATGCGATCTACAACGGCGCCATCGACAACGCGAGCGGGACCGCAGCGCTGCTGTGCCTGGCCCGCACCTTCGCGGCCGCGGCGCCGCGGCCGGAGCGGACGGTGCTCTTCCTGGCCACAACCGGCGAGGAGAGCGGGCTGCTCGGCAGCGAGTACTACACCATGCACCCGGTCGTGCCGCTGGAGAAAACCGTACTCGTCCTGAACAAGGACTGCTGCTCATTCCTCGGGCGCCGGAGCGGATTCAGCGCCTTTCCGATCCAGCTCACCGATGCGGCTGAGGCCGTGGAGGGCCTCGGCCGCGAGCTCGGGCTCGAGCTCGCCGTCGGCGGCGTGGACCGGGGCGGCGGCGCCTTCCGCGTGGACAGCTTCCCGTTCTGCGCGCGCGGCGTGGTGGGGCTCTCGCTGTGGCTTCGTGGCCGGAACCTGAGCGTGAGCGAGGACGAGGCGAAGGCGCTCGCCGCGCGCGCCGGCCGGTGGTACCACCAGCCGAACGACGAGGTCCACCCCTACTGGCGCTACGACGGCATCCGCCAGGAGCTCGCGCTCCTCCACCACCTCGGCCGCCACTACGCCGGCAGCGCGCCGGCCCCGAAGCTCGACGCCACGCATCCCTTCGGGCCGGCCATCCGGCTGCGCCAGGCCAAGGACACCCGGCGGCCGGCGCCGACCCGCAACTGAACGAAGCGCCGCCGGGGCGCTTCTTCCCTCCCACCGGTCGATCCGGACAAAGCGCCCCCGGAGCCTCCGCTTTTAATTATGCGAAAATCTCATAATTTCTCTTGTCGCTCCGCGAGCACGGCGCATAATTGCCGCCACACGGCCACGAAGGCGTGGTCGTGATTTCTTCTCGAGGCTGTTGTCTGCGTGAAAGGAGTCAGTCAATGCCCGCCAGAAGACACTGCCTTCGTCCGTGCGCAATCGCCCTGGCCGCCGTGCTCGCGCTCGCGGCCGGACCGCTCGCCTTCGGCCAGACTGCCGCGTTCGAATCCGCCCCGGGCACCAGCGCCGAGCCGGCTGTGATCGTCCACGGCCTGCCCCCGACCGGACCGGCGCCGGCCCACGACTACGTGCACATCCGGCACGTCGCACCCGTGATCGTCGATCCCGCGATGCTGGCCGTTCCTTCGATCGAGCAGATCGATCTGGGCCCGCTGCAGGACGCCCCGGCGCTGAGCCGCTCGTTCGCGAGCATCACCGACACGGGAAGCTTCCCGGCCGATCCGGTGATCGCCGCGGGCAACAGCTACGTGGTCGCCTGCGTGAATCGCCACGTGGCCTTCTTCACCAAGGGCGGCAAGCCCCTGTTCCAGAGCCATTTCGCGAGCTTCTTCAGCCCGCTCGGCACCGCCGGCATCAACCTGTTCGACCCGTGGTGCCTCTGGGATCCGTGGGCGCGGCGCTTCCTGGTGATGTGCGTCGGCCGCGACGACACCAACCAGAAGTCCTACAA
>JAFGQW010000199.1 GCA_016935485.1 Planctomycetota bacterium
CACGAAGAGAAGAGAAGAACACGAAGAAGAAGAGGAGAAGAAGTCGGGCACGAGCACGAGGATGAGCACGAGCACGATGAGGAGCGGTGGGCGTGCGGGTGCGGGTGTCGCGCGCGGAGAGCGCGCGCTCGCGTGGCGCGTGCGAAGGGCGCGCGCCGGTGCGGGAAGGCGTGAGACGGATGCGAAACGGATCGAGGCGAAGCGACGGCACGGTGCTGCTGCGGAACATCGCGCGTCTGGTGACCCTGGACCACGGCGACGATGCTCCCCGCTGCGGCAGCGCGATGGGCGACCTCGCCGTGGTGGACCGGGCGGCAGTGGCGGTGCGCGCCGGCCGGATCCTCGAGTACGGACCGGAGCGCGCGCTTGTGCGCCGTTACCGGGGTGCGGCGGTGCGCGACGCGGAGCAGGCACTGGTCCTGCCCGGTCTCGTCGACCCGCACACGCACCCGGTCTTCGCCGCCAACCGCGTCGGGGATTTCAAGCGCCGTCTTGCCGGTGCGACCTACCAGGAGATCGCCGCCGCCGGGGGCGGCATCCTGAGCAGCGTGCGCGCCGTGCGCGAGGCGAGCGACGCCCGGCTGCGGCGCACGCTGGAGGCGCATCTCCTGCGCTTGGGCCGCCACGGCGTGGCGCTGGCGGAGGCGAAGAGCGGTTACGGGCTGAGCCTTCGCGACGAGGTGCGCATGCTGGAGGCGATTGGCTGGTGGAACCGGCGCCGCGCCGACGCCGCGGGGATCTGGCTGGTCCCGACCTGCCTGGCCGCGCACTCGGTGCCGCCCGAGTACCGGGGGCGGCGCGCGGACTACGTCGAGCTCGTGATCGGGTCGATCCTGCCGGCGGTGCGCCGGCGCCACCTGGCGGAGCGCGCCGATGTCTTCTGCGAGGAGGGCGTCTTCTCGGTGGCGGAGTCGCGCCGCATCCTGACCGCGGCGCGCGACCTCGGGCTGCGCCTCACGGTGCATGCCGATCAGCTGAGCGCGCTGGGAGGCGGCGCCCTGGCGGCCGAGCTTGGTGCCGACAGCGCGGACCACCTCGAGTACGCCGATCGGCGGACGATCGCCGCCCTGGCGCGCGCAGGCACGGCGGCCGTGCTGCTCCCCGGATCGACGTTCTTTCTCCAGATGAAGCGCTGGGCTCCGGCCCGCAAGATGATCGACAGCGGTGTGGTCGTGGCGCTCGCCACGGATTTCAATCCGGGCTCCTCGCCGGTCGCCAGTCCGGCGGCGTGCATGACGCTCGCCTGCCTGCACCTCAAGATGACGCCGGAGGAATGCGTCACCGCGTTCACCTTGAATGCGGCCTACGCGCTCCGCATGCAGGCGGAGTTCGGGAGCATCCGGCCCGGTAAGCGGGCCGTGTTCTCGCTCTGGCGCGCCGAAGAACCGGCCGAGATCGCCTACGCGTTCGGGGACAACCTCTGCGAGGGGGTCTGGTGGGTGTAGGACGGGGGGTGCGGGGTCGGCGCGGGCGAGTTAAACACGAGAGACACGAAGAGAAAGAAGAACACGAAGAGGAAGACGAGGAGGAGGAGGAGGAGGAGAAGAAGAAGAAGAAGTCGAGCACGCGCACGAGCACGAGGACGACGACGAAGAGGAGTGACGACCGGGGTCTGACCCCCGTTCCGGAAGAAAAGAGCGAGCACGACTACGGGTGCAAGTTCCTGGGGTCAGACCCCAAGAAGTTGCAGGACGTCGAAGTCAGGAAGGTCGAGCGTGCGCGTGGGGCGTGCAGGTGCGGGTGACGCGCGCGAAAGGCGCGCGCTGAGGTGGCGCGGGCGAACTGCGTCCGCGGAGGGCGCGCGCTGAGGTGGC
Organism: Planctomycetota bacterium; assembly: GCA_016935485.1. GTDB lineage: Bacteria > Planctomycetota > JAFGQW01 > JAFGQW01 > JAFGQW01 > JAFGQW01. Next base: position 1,815 of record JAFGQW010000199.1, read on the forward strand.
GCGGGCGGGCTGCGCCCGCGGGGGCTACCCGACTCGCGGGCGGGCGCCGAAGCGGCAGATCACCTCCGACGCCAGCGCGGCGCCCTGCTCGGCCGCCTCCGCGGGGGTGAGGTCGTGCGTGATGCCGTGGAGGAAACCGGCCGCGAAGGCGTCGCCGGCGCCGGTCGTGTCCACCGGAGTCACCGGCCGGGCCGGCACCTGGATGACCCGGTCGCCGGTGGCGATGAAAGCGCCGCTGGCGCCGTCGGTGACGGCCGCCAGACCGCAGTGGCGGGCCAGACTCCGCGCCGCCTCGGCGACGTCGCGCGTCCCGCTCAGCGCCGCCGCCTCCGCCGCGTTGGCGAAGAACAGGTCGGCATGGTGCTCCAGGATCTCGCGGTAGTCGCCGAGATGGCGCTCCACACAGAAGGCGTCGGAGGCGGTGAACGCCACCCGGGTGCCGTGCTTGCGCGCGAGGGCCATGGCGTGGCGGCAGGCATCGGCGGCGGAGCCGTCCCAGAGGTAGCCCTCCACGTAGAGCCAGCGGCTTTGCCGGATCGCATCCTGCCGCACGCCGTCGGGCGTGATGCTCGCCGAGCACCCGAGGTGGGTGAGGAAGGTCCGCTGGGCATCGGGCGTGATCAGCACGATGCAGCTTCCGGTCGTGCCGTCGCCGCGCTGGGCGAAGAACTCGACGCCGGCCTCGCGGAGGCTCCGGCGGTAGGAGCGGCCGAATTCGTCCTCGCTCACGCAGCCGGTGAAGCACGCCTTGCCGCCGAGCGCCGCCACGCCCGCCATCGTGTTCGCGGCCGAGCCGCCGGCGTGCAGCATGATCCGGCTCGCCTCGAGCTGCGCGACGATCCGGTCCCTGGCCGCCCCATCGACCAGGACCATGGAGCCCGGCGGGTTGCCCGTGCTCTCGACCACCCGGGGCTCGACCGCGACTTGCAGGTCCACGAGCGCATTGCCCAGGCCATAGACGTCGTACTTCATTGTCTCCGACCCGTCTCCGGGGTGACATCGCCGCGCGCAGTGGCCGCACCCGGCGGCCCGCCGCACGAGCAGGACTGGTTCAGCCCGAGACATCTCTTGCCGCCCGGGCCGTTGTACGCGTAAGGAGTAGGATGGTGCCGGCGGGTCCATCAAGAGCGCAAGCGGCGAAGAGGCGTCAGATGAGTCCTCGAAGGGTTCGACCGATGTGGCTCGCCGCGCTCGCCTGCTGCCTGGTCGGGTTCGGGCCGGTCCCGGCGCTCGCCCAGGTCGTCCCGCCCGACGTGCTGCGCGCGTCGCTCGAGAAGGCGGCGCAGATGGCGGTCGGCGCCGCGCTGGAGCGTGCCTACCAGCGCCTCGAGGAAGCCGCGCCGGAGCCGGAGCAGGACGATGGGCGATTCCGCGCCGATGCCGACTACCGCAAGGCGCACCGCGATGCCGTCGCCAAGACCGAGGAGCGCCGCAAGCAGCTGGCGCTCCAGTTCCTCGATCGCCACGGCGCGGCCCTGGCGGAGGGCGTCGGCCTCTACTGGCG
>JAFGQW010000200.1 GCA_016935485.1 Planctomycetota bacterium
ACCGCGACGAGGAACCCGAATCGGTGTGTGCGCATGTGAGAGCCCATCCCCAGAAGAGCCTGCCCGACGGGACCGTACCCAAGCCGAACCGCTGCCCCGGCGACGGAGACATAATACTCCCGGGGCGCGCGAAGATTCCCATCAGAATCAGCGACAACTGGAATTCCCGCCCCGCTGACCGTCGATAACGGATCCAAGTCCTTTTGACGTGGGGGTCTTGGATGGTCATCGACCAGCAGGCGCGACGACTGGTGAAGCTGAGGCAATCGGGCCTGGCGCGCATCGCGCTTCTCGCGCTCCGCCGACGAACGCCTCAATACCCGGACTCCGGAGGCATGACCAGTTCCTGCGCAACGTGAGAGATCCCGACGGGAATCTCCACCGTGCCCAGGGACGGAAGTTCCTCTCGCCAGGTTCTTGGATGATCCTCCAGGAACGCGCTCCTGGCCGCGGGGGTTTGCATGTGCCTGGGCCAGACGGCGAACCGGATGGTCCCCGTCGGGACACGGTCGAACACGATCCTCCCCTCCCGGTCCGTCTTTCTGGTGTAGAATCGCCACTGCTGGGACGGGATCTCCGAGTACAGACTGACGCCGCTCACGGGGCTCTTCCCGTCAGAGCCGAGGACACGGAGCTCAAGCCTCGCGCACGCCAGCTGGAAGTCGCGGTGAATGTCCAGACCGGGAGGAATCTCGACGGTGTCGTCGCTGGCAATGGCGGCTCCGCGGCCTGCAGCATTGCGGTTCTCTAGCCGCAGCCGATAAACGCCGGGTTCCAGATCGATCGAGAAGGCCCCGCGCGAGTCGGTCCATGTGGAGCGATTCGTCACGACGAGGTGGGAACGCCCGGCGCGGTCTTGTGTGAGGGCAGGAAAGCTGACCCGCTCCTTTGGGAGAGGCCGGCCATTCAGGACGACCGTTCCGGTGAGTCGCCCGGGGAAGACGCCGGATACATCGAAGACGAGATCGCGCTCCTCACCGTCGCGGAGACTGCCCACCGTCCCCAGCAACCTCTTGCGCGACACTCCACCGCGCCCGTCCTCGGCGGGCATGCTGTAGAGAAGGTGAACCGTCCAGGTGCCGGCGGGAACTCCGGAGAAGCAGAACCGCCCATCTTCGCCGACGGGCACCACAAGAGTGCGAAGGTCGTTCTTGCTGACGGGGGCGGTGGTGTCCCGGGCGAGCTGGACCGCCGGTCGCCCGGCGCCTGCCGCGGACCGGTCGAGAACATCGGCCCGTCGGGCCGCGTGCTGCCACGGCGCCGGCGCCGGACCCAGCCGCGAAAGCGCCGCGGGGGGATGCAGCATGCCACGCAGCCGGCAGGACGCCGCCGTCGTCTCCACACGCAGCGGACCGAGCGCCGGGTCGAGGACCACATCGTTCACGACGAAGGGAGGGTGCCCCGGTCCCAGGATTCGCACGGCAAGGCGTTCGTTGCCGGGTCCGCTCAGCAGCAGTTCGCCGCCTTCGTCGGTGCTTCCGTGCTGGAGGAGAAGGCAGAGCTGGTCATGGTTGTTGTAGCGCAAGAGGCTCGGTGCTCCAGCAGGCGAGTCGAGACGCACGGACTCGTCCCCGGCCGGTCGTAGCAGTTCGATTTCCGTTCCTGGCACAGGCCGGCCCTGGGAATCGACAACCTGGAGAGGTCGCTGGACGTTTGGCCACAGCTGGATCTGGCAGATCGTCGCTGCGGATTCTCCGACCGCCACGCGCACCCACCGACTCGGTGCGTAGCGGCTCTCCAGCGGCTCCACCATCAGCAGGTTGGTTCCTCTTCGAACCGCAGGCAGGACGAGCAGACCGCCCGCGTGGCGTCCTGCGAGCTGCAGTCGTTCCGGGTCGTCGGGCAAGTGCGCGGTCGGCGGCGATTCGCGAAGGCACCGGACCCCGAACGCCTCGACCGGAGCACCGGTCCCACCGTCGCAAACGCGGACTTCCACCGGCAGGCCGCGCTGGATCACCAGGCGCACGTCGGTCGCTCCCCAGGGGTAGGACCCGTGTCCCCACAGGAGGTCGAAGCCGTCCTTCACGACGCTGAGCGCGACCGGATCGCCCGGAGCGTCCGCGGATGCCTCGATCCGGAAGGAACCGTCGGTCAGCGTTCGAGTCCGGTGCCCGACCCGGGAGTCATATGGGCAGATCTGGACGGTGGCATCGAAGACCGGCTGGCCCGATGGGTCGAGGATGACTCCGGTGATCGTCCGGACAGTGCGAACCATGATCTCATGGGGGCGGTCCGTGACATGATCGGCAACGACGATTTCCTCGGGCCCCTCCAGCTGCCGATTCGCCAGCGATACCTTCCACGTTCCCGGAAGAACGGGATGCGCGCAGCGGCCTGCTCCGTCTGCACCAGTCTGAATGCCGGCGTGGCCGTCGGGCAACGCACCGTCGCCCTGGACCGGAGGCCAGCGCCACAGGTGCACTTGGACTCCCGCCTGAGGCGTCCCTTCCAGGTTCACGACTCGAAGGTCGAGCGGAACGCCGGTGCTCATGGACACGTCGCCGAGATCCTCGATCTTGCCGAGCTCCAGGGAAGGCCATGTCGCAACCATGGGAACCCGGTCGGGCCGGGCCACTCGCAGTACGAACGTGAAGGGGGGCGGTGGCGAGACCGTGAAGGTGAAGAGGCCGTCTGCGTCCGTCACCCGAGCTTCTGGCGGATCCCATCGAATCCTGCCGTGCCGCGCCACGTGATTCTCCACGTCGACCTCGTCATGAGGCTCTCCTGCCAAGGTGACCGTGCAGCCGGCGAGAGGTTGCCCGGTGGCCGCGTCGACGCACCGCCCCTTCACCGTGGTCACCTCGGGCGCTTGGCCGACAGGAGGACGATCGGCTGCGGCCTGATCGAGACTGGCGGCATCGGTGGACTCGCGCGCCGGCTCCTGGACGGCCGCCGCGGAAGTGCTCGTGGCGCTCAGCGAGCTCGGTGACTTGGGCGCTTCCGCCACGGTCTCGGGCGGCACCTGTTCCTCTCCGCGGGGCCAGAATGCCAGGGCGCAGGCAGCGAGGACGATCGTGGCGACTCCGAATGCGATCTTGATCTCGGTGCTCATGAGGAGTGCTCCTGCAAGGGTCGGTCCCGCGGCGATGCTGCTTGCACCGGCAGCGGCTGCAGGCACGTCGGGTCGGATCAGCCCGAGCAACGCTGTGCACCACGCCCTCCGGTCCCCGCAATCGCGATCGAGGCGGGCACGGAGCTTCTCCAGACCGCGGCGGAGGCGCGTCTCGATGGCCGCCGCAGACACGCCGAGCTGTGCCGCGATCTCGGCGCGTGAGTGGCCGCGGAAGTAGCGGAGGAGGATCGATGTCCGGTAGGGCTCCTCGAGCGCGAACACCGCGTTCGCGATTCTCCTCCGCAGCTGCTCCTGGTCCCACAGTTCAGCTACCGAAGGAAGCTCTTCTGGTCTGGCCGCGGCCTGCTCACGCTCGATCCGGTGGGAGTCCGCCCGACGGCGAGAGACGGCGAGATTGCGCAGCACCGTGGTCAGCCAGCGTCGGACGGGCCCGCGCTGGTGCGGCCGATGCGCAAGGTACCGGACCCACGCCTCCTGAGCCACGTCCTGGGCGTCCTCGTCGGTGCGGACCAGATGGCGAGCAAGCGTCCGGATCCAGGCGTCCGTCGCCACCAGGTCGGAGAGCAGGATCTCTGGGTTTTCCATGGCTCCAGGGGACAGCACGCAGCGCCGCAGGAATACCCGTCAGCTGGGAGCATGGGAATTCTACCGCTCTCCCTCTGTCCGGGTGGAGCACCTCCGCGAGTTCCCCGGCTTCCCGAGGACGGATCGGGCCGGACAAGGCCTTGGATCGGCCGCACCTCTCCGGTGTTTCGGCCGGCGCACGCGATCGCGCCGGCGCCCCGCCCGGGGGCCGCGCTGGAGTTTGTAGTCGCAGACTCCTCGCGGTGGCGAGCGCGGGGGCGATCTCGGGCGCGAAGGGGTCCTTCCGGGAGGGACGCGATCGGTCCGCACCGCAACCCCGGTCGCGCGCGTACGGCCGCCGAGTCTGTAATTACAGACTGCCGGACACGCGGGTCGCTTTGGGGTCACGCGGCGCGGGGCGTGCAGCGTGCGCATGAGGCGCGGAGCGTGACGGTGGGCGTCGTGAGCGCGGACCTGACCCCTGATCGGCCACATCGGACCGGGGGATCCGCAGGAGTCTGCAATTACAGACTCCGCACCGGAGTTGATGCGCGCCGGAGTTGCTGTCCGGTCCGCCGTGGCGGCGAACGTTCCGGCGATGCACAGATCACCCTCGGTCGTGCCACCCGGTCCGCCGCGGCGGCGAACGTTCCGGCGATGCACAGATCACCCTCGGTCGTGCCGCCCCCGGTCGCGCCACCCGGCCGCCGAGTCTGTAATTACAGACTGCCGGACACGCGGGTCGCCTTCGGCCGGCGTGCTCGCCGAAACCGTACGCCTGCGGTCTGATCTGGCCGGACTGGACGTCAAGCCCGGTGGCGCTTCCGGCTGGTGCGCGTACATCACCCCCGGTCGGGTGCGCCCACGTCAACTCCGGTCGACCCCGGTCCGGTCGAGTGTGCGCGCCTCGACCCCGGTCGTGCTACCCGCCGGCCGGCGTACATCAACCCCGGTCATGCGCGTACATCACCCCCGGTCGTGCCGCCCGGCAGCAAAACCGCTGTCCCGGCTCACCGAGCACCGGGAACGGGGTCACGCCCCGTTGCCATTCGTGTGGGATCCAGCGCGCCGATGCCGCGCGCCCCGCGAGGCCGCGCGGGCCTGTCACTGCGGCGGCCGCGGGCCGTAGCCCTTCTCGCGCTCCGCCGCCGCCCGGTCCCACGCCGGCACCACCTTCTCGAGGAACTCCTGCTTCTCCCGCCGGAGGGCCTCCATGTCGAGCCCGACGTAGCGCTGCGCCTTCTCCTTCGTCGACAAGTCCGGGAGCAGGACGGGTCCGGTCACCCCGTGGGCCGCCAGCACCCGCGCGAGCTCGAGCCGCGCCTGGAAGGCCTTCTCGAGTGCCGAGGACAGGATCCGCGCCACCTCGAGCGGCGCATGGAACGACGCCCCGTGGCTCGCCACCGCGAAGTCCCACCGCCACTGCGCGTGGCGGATGTGGGTGAGCGCCGGCTTCATCTCCGCCTCGCCGGCCCCCGCCTCCCAGGCCCGCGCGGCCTCCACGTGGGCGTGCACCAGCTCGCGCTCCACGGCGGCGCGGATCTCGAGGTTCTTGTCCTGCCGCTCGTAGACGTTCGCCATCAGCACCGCCTCGCTCTCGCGATGGCAGACCTGGCACGTCGTGGCGATGTTCGCGAGCGGGCTCTGCACGTGATGGTTGGTGTACTTGACGCCGCCCTGGGTCTCGTAGGGCATGTGGCAGTCCGCGCACGCCAGGCCGCGCTGGGCGTGGATGCCGAGCCGGGAAAGCTCCCAGCCGGGATGCTGCGCCTTGAGCATCGGCGCCCGGCTCAGCCCATGCGTCCAGTCGCTGAAGTCGTACGCATCGTAGTAGGCCTCCATGTCCTCCACCGCCAGTCCCTTGTCCCAGGGGTGCGTGAGGTAGTTCCCCGCGCCCTTGAAGTAGTACTCCACGTGGCACTGGGCGCAGACGAGCGAGCGCATCTCCTGGTGGGTGGCCGTGGTGATGTCCTTGCCCTGCCGCTCGAAGGCTTCCTTCAGCGCCGGCCGTGAGATGCGCAGGTTCATCGTCCGCGGGTCGTGGCAATCCGCGCAGCCGATCGCGTTCACGATCTCGGCGCCGCGCGCGGCCCATGTCCCCCGGTAGAACTCGGCCGGCCCGATCTCGGCCATCACCCGCGGCACGTCGGGGCTCTTGCACGACCAGCATGTGTTCGGCATCGGACCGGACTTCCCATCCAGGGGTCCGCCGGTCCGGAGCGTGCGGCGGATGTCCTCCACGGCCCAGGCGTGCCCGCGCGGCTGGTTGTAGTCCTTCGAGAACGAGTAGCCCGCCCACAGGACGACGAGGTTCGGATCCTGCGCCAGCGCGTCCACCAGGCCGCTCCCGTTGTGCTTGCTCCGGAACGTGGTCTCCCGGGTGCGGAGGTAGCTCTGGTACTCGCGCGGGAAGTAGCGCCCCCAGACCTCGTTGCGCGGCTCGCGGTCCGCGATGTCCGTCGAAGGCGTGTAGGCGACCAGCGCTTCCGTGCGCCGTTCCACGATCGTCGACGCGAACAGCCCGATCAGGAACACCACCACGACGGTCCCGAGGAACAGCACCCAGCCGAGCCAGGGCCGGCGACTCACCGACGATTCGATCGACATGGCATTCTCCCGTGGCTGCGTTCTCAGCGCACCGGGGCGCGGCTCCCGGTCGTCTGCTTCATGAAGTCCGGCACGATGCTGCCGAGCATCGGCACCCGCGCGTTCGGCACCGAGGAGAGGCTCCGCGTGCGGCCGTGCGGCACCTCCCGGTGGCAGTCCCAGCACCAGCGCTCCGCGAACCTCGCGCCGAGCCCGAGGCGCGGGTCGTGCACCTGGGCGGCATGGCAGCGCACGCAGTTGTCCTGCACGGCCTGCTGGCCCGCTGCCTTGATGCGGATCGTCTGCGGCTCCTGGCGGAGCGTGAAGACGGTTGCGTGCCGCATCCCGTCCTGGGCCTTGAACAGGTAGGTGCGGACCACGTGGTCCTGCGGGACGTGGCAGTCGTTACAGTGCGTGCAGCGCCGGTGTGAGCTCCGGCTCCAGCTCGCGTACTCCGGCCCCATGATGTGGCAATTGACGCAGGTGCGGGGGTCGTCCGAGAGGTAGGAGAACGCGTTGGAGACGTGGACCAGGAAGAGCGCCAGACCTGCGAACACACCGCCCGCGAGCAGCACCGGCAGCCGCCAGCGCGGCGGCGGGCGAAGCGCCCGATAGATCCTCGACAGCATGCGCACCACCGATTTCCCCGGCCCTGGCGCAGCAGACCGCGCCGCGCGGCCCCCCGGACTCCCGGCCGCACTCGGCCGATTGCGGACCGCAGAGCCTGCCATTATGATGGACACCCGGTCGCGTGTCACCTGTGTGGGGCGACCGCACCGAGCTCTTCTCGATGACCCTTCCGGGCGATCGCTTCCTTGACCCCGGTCAATCGCCCCGGACTTCTGCGAGCGTCGCGCTACCGATGGCCGCCACCCCCGCCGCGATCCTCCGGAGCTCGGGCCTCTTTTCGGGCTTGACCGATCCGTATCTGGATCTGCTCGCGCGGGACGCCCGCCTGGTCCGCTTCAAGAAGGGCACGCGCATTTTCCGCCAGGACGAGCCCTGCCCCGGGCTTTACTGCGTTGACACCGGCATGGTGCGCCTCTACAAGACCTCCCCCGCCGGCAAGGAGCACATTCTCCACTTCGCCGGCCCCGGCACCACGTTCGCCGAGGTGGCCGTCATCGGCGACTTCCCGGCGCCGGCCCACGCCGACGCGCTCGAGGACACGGTTGCGGCGCTCCTGCCGGCCGACCGCTTCCGCGCCCAGCTGGCCGCCAGCCACGATCTGTGCCTCCAGTTCGTCGGCGGCATGGCCCACTGGGTCCGCCAGCTCGTCAACCACCTCGAGGACCTGGTGCTCCTCGACGCCACCGGGCGCGTCGCCGCCTACCTGCTGCGCACGGGGCGCGCCGCCGCGGAGGGAGTGGTGCGGACGCCGATCCTGAAGAAGGACGTCGCGAGCCACCTGAATCTGACGAGCGAGACGCTGTCTCGGACGCTCCGCCGCCTCGCCGACCAAGGGCTCATCGCCCAGCCGGACCCCCAGCGGATCGATCTCCTCGCCCCGGAGCGGCTGGCCCGCCTGGCCCGGGGGCGGTAGGCGCGGCAGCGGGCCTACTTCTTCCGGCTCATCGAGACCTTGGTGGGCGCCG
>JAFGQW010000201.1 GCA_016935485.1 Planctomycetota bacterium
GCGGATGTTGGTGCCGTCGCGGTTGGCGACCCAGATCTGGTCGGCGACGTTGCCGCGGTTGGCGCTGAACGCCACGAGCTTGCCGTCGCCGCTGATGCCGCCCATGCCCACGTCGCTGGTCGTGTGCTGGGTGAGGTTCACGACCGCGCCGGTCGTGGTGTCCACGACCTCGATGTCGTAGATCGGTCCGGTGGAGTTGTAGGTCGTGTAGCAGGCGAACTGCCCATCGCGCGAGACCGTGATGCCGTAGGTCTGGACCCGCTTGGTGCCCGTGTAGTTGGTCACCTGCTTGGCGACGCCGCCGGCGGCGGGGACGACCCAGATGTTGTTCGAGGAACTGTAGACGACGGTGGTGCCGTCGCCGCTGATCCCGATCGGATACGGGATCGGCAGCCCGGCCCCGCTGGTGATCATGGTGGACACCAGGTTCTTCAGGTCGGCCACCCACACCTGGTTGGTGTTGGTGACCGGGTCCTTCCCGCACCAGGCGCAGGTCAGACCGTCCTCGCTGATCGCGGGATACTGGTCGTAGAACCCGGATCCGTTGTTCGTCACTTGCGTGATGGTCTGCGCCCCGGCCGGCACCGCCAGGAAGGCGACCAGCGCGAGGAGCACCAGGAGGGACGTGCGGTTCATGACGGTGGCTCCCAGGAAAAAGGTCGTTGTTCCCCGAAACTCTGCCCCGATGGAACAAGACCGCATTATACCGGGAGCCCGCACGGCCGGCCACCCACCGCCAGCGGGATTCCGTCCGGGCCCGCCAGCCGCCGGAAACGCCGGCCCGGAAACCCCTCCGCCGGTCTCGGGCAGTCAGGAGCCGCCGGGGGAGGAGCCAGCGCGAGGTCAGAACCGAGTCGTTTTCGTTCAGGTTCGTGCTCGGTGGATTCGGCGAACCAGCGGAGAGTATCGTGGAATCCGACCTGGGCGGACCTGGACGAGAAGGGCCGATTCGGGCCGGGGATGGCTCATCCGCCGGCAGCTAGAAGAGCTCCGGCGCTTCCTCCTTGGTGTAGAAGTAGCGCCGGAGCGTCTCTTCGGAGGGCAGGGCGAGGGAGTCCTTGAGCTGGGCCTCCGCGTGCTGCCGGTAGGCGCGCGCACGCTCCTCGAGCCGGGCCAGCTTGTCCGGAACGCCGGCCTCGCGGAGCAGGGACTTCAGCTCCGCAAAGAGCGCCTCGCTCCCCAGGAGGAGCCTCGCCTCGTCGAGGATCTTGCTCGCCACCATGTGCTCGAAGGTCTCGAACCCGAGCTGCTCGCGGACCCGCGCGATGGGCTTGATCAGGTAGTCGATCTCCTCGCGGTAGGTCGGGTGGGTCAGCAGGTGGTACTTCTCCTCGTAGATCGCCCGATCCAGCTCCGCCACGCACGCCGGAGAGACGGCATCCCGGGTCACGACGACCACGTCCAGATCGGAGCCGCGGACCATCTTGCCGGTGCTCGTCTCCGGCCGGTCCACCGCGTGCGCCATCTCGTAGACGATGTCGCCGGCAATCAGGAAGCACATGTCCTCGCGGGCCGGACGCGGGTCGGACAGGCCCTCCACCACGCTCGTGAGCCGGACTCGCGCGAGCAGATGCTTCTCGCGGCTGATGCGGCGGACCTCCGCATCGAGCCCCTCCACACGGCGCGCCTGCTCGGCGGCCTGCCCGGCGAGCGCGAGCACGGTGTAGGTGAGGAACTCGCGCTTGATCGACGGCGAGAGCCGGCCGTAGTCCGCGACCGTCCGGTCCAGCCTGAGGTAGCGTCGGCCCACGACCCGCCAGGCGATCTCCGCGCTGTCGAGACACGCCTTCCAGAGGCAGAAGACCTCGAGCCCGGTCGTCTCGAGGAGTTCTCCCCCCGTCAGAGGACCCGCGCGCCGGAGCGCGTCCTCGATCCTCGCGTGGGCGTCGGTGCGGTCCATGGCCGGCCTCGCGTCAGCCGAGCTCGCGCGCGACCACGGCGGCGATGCGCCGGCAGGTCTCGGCGGTGATTTCGGCGGTCGGCCCCTCCACCATGACGCGGCAGAGCGGCTGGGTGCCCGAGTAGCGGACGAGCACCCGGCCGTGCTCGCCCAGGCTCGCCTCGGCGGCCGCGATGGCCGCGGCGATCGCGGGCACCGCGTCGAGCTCGGGCTTGGCGCGAACGTCGACGTTGACGAGGTGCTGGGGATAGACGGTCATCACCGCGGCCAGCTCGCTCAGCAGCCGGCCCGTACGCCGCAGGATCGCCGCAAGCTGGAGCGCGCTCAGGATCCCGTCGCCGGTGGTGTGGTGCTCGCCGAAGATCAGGTGGCCGGAGTCCTCGCCGCCGAGGATGGCCCCGGTCTCGTCCATGGCGTCCCGCACGTAGCGGTCCCCCACCGGAGTGGCGACGTGGCGGATCCCGGCCACCCGCAGCGCGGAGCGGAGCCCGAGGTTGCTCATCACCGTGCTGACCACGACGCCGTTTCGGAGCCGCCCCTCGGTCTCGAGCGCCCGCGCGGCGAGCGCGAGGATCCGATCGCCGGTCACGATCCCGCCGCGCTCGTCCACGGCGATGAGCCGGTCGCCGTCGCCGTCGAAGGCGAGCCCCAGCGCGGCGCCCTCCTCGATCACGCGGCGGGCGAGCGGCTCCACGTGCTCGGAACCGCAGTCGCGGTTGATGTTGGTGCCGTCGGGACCGATGCCGAGCGCGGCGACCACGGCGCCGAGCTCCGCGAAGGTGCGCGGGCCGACGCGATACGTGGCGCCGTTGGCGCAGTCCATCGCCACCTTGAGCCCCTCGAGCGACAGGTCGCGGGGCCACGTCCGCTTGAGGAAGTCGACGTACCGGTTCTCGGCGTCTGCGACCGACACGGCCCGGCCGAGCCGCTCCCCGGTGGGCAGGTTCTGCCCCGGCCGGGCTTCGAGGATCAGCGCCTCGATCTCGGCCTCGCGGGCATCGGGAAGCTTCCGCCCCGCGCTCGAGAAGAGCTTGATGCCGTTGTCCGGGAAGGGATTGTGCGAGGCGGAGAGGACGATGCCGGCGTCCGCGTCGAGGTCGCGCACCAGGAAGGCGACCCCGGGTGTCGGGAGGATCCCCACCCGGCAGGCGTCCGCGCCCATCGAACAGATGCCGGCCACGAGCGCGTGCTCGAGCGCGTCGCCCGAGATCCGCGGATCCCGGCCGACCACCACGCGTGGCCGGCGCTCCGCGCGCCGGCACGCGAACGCGACGGCACGGCCCACCTTGAGCGCCATCTCGGCCGTCATGGGGTCGGTGTTGGCCACGCCGCGAATGCCGTCCGTACCGAACCACTTCCCCATGCGCCCGCTCCCTCACAGCGAAGGCAACAGATCCGCGACCGCCGTGCGCGGCGCGGCGGCCACGGCCTCGAGCCACCGCGTGCCGGCCGCCCGATCGTCAGCGGGAAGCGCCGGGATCACGGTCCGGTAGGCCGCGCCGTACCGGCGGCGCCCGTCGTCCACCGCGCGCAGGAACCGGTCCCGGTCGGCCACCCCGGGCTCCCGCGCGCTCGCCGCCGCCAGGCGCGCGGCCACCTCCTCGCGGTGGAAGTAGAGCTCCTGCTGGCGCGCCATCTCGAGCGTCTCGAGGCCCGCCGCCAGCCCGAGATCGATGGAGCGCTCGAGCTTCGCGGCAAGCTCCTTCAGCCGGCGCACGCGCTCCTCGAGCGCGCGATCGAGCGTCGCGAGCGCCCCTTCGAGGAGCGGCTCGAGCGAGCCGGCGAAGAACGGCCGGCGCACCTCGTCGTACCAGCACTTGAGCGCGTGGAGGTCGCCGATGTACTCGAGATTCCGCCGCACGACGCGCCCGATGCGCCGGTAGAGACCAGGCTGGAAGTCGCCGGGGATGGCCACGACTTCCGGCACGAGCAAGCGGCCGCCCTCCGGCGCGTCCCGGCGCACGACAGCGCCGGCCGGCGCGATCGCTCCGAAGCCGATGCTCACCGGCCCCACCGCGCCGCCCTGGCCGCCGAGGAAGATGGGCGGCTGGTCGAGCATCACGCCGCGCGCCACGTCTCCGAAGCGCGA
>JAFGQW010000202.1 GCA_016935485.1 Planctomycetota bacterium
CAGCTCCTCGACGCGGTCGATGCGCGGGTCCTCCTCGACCCGGAACTTCCGGTGCGCCAGCGCGAGCAGCGTGGCGAACACGACGCCGAGCCCGAAGAGAATCGCGACACCGAGGATGAGGTCGAGCATCATCGCGCGGGCACTGCCCGCGGCCCACAGCTGTCAGCCGTCAGCGGTCCGCGGCGGAACAAGAAGGAAAGAGAACAACGAACGGGGTCGGACCCCGCCTCGCGGGGCGCGTGCGCCCCGCGTCCTGGCCTGGCCATCACTGGAACTTCTCCGCGCGCTTCCTCAACGCTTCCAGGTTGGGCTCATCGGGGTTGAGCGGCTTTCCCGGGTGGATGCATCGCGCCGGGCACTTCTCCGCCGCCGCCACCAGCTCCGCATACGTGCCGGCCCTGGGGTCGGCGATGAAGGCCAGCTTGTCGGCGTTGTACTGGAACAGAAGCGGGTTGAGCTGTGTGCACTCGTTGCAGGAGGTGCAGCGGAACGTCTCGATCCAGGGCTCGTCCGAGACGACCGGCTCTTCCTCGACCGCGCCGGCCGGCTCGGCCGCGGTTGCCGCTTGCGCCCGACCGGCCGCGGGTGCGCCCGGCGGCGCCCCCGCTGCACGCGTCACCGAGGCGGCCATGGCGTCGAGATCCACATCGAGCAGCGCGCGGGAGAGCTTCGCCATCGCCTCCCCGGCAGTCTCGCGCCGGACGCGCTCGAGCTCCGCCGCATGCTCCGTCCGGAGCGCCTCCATCGCGCGTTCGGCTTGCTGCTTGGCCGCCGCGGCGGCGGTCTTCGCCGCGCGCTCGGCGTGCGTGTTCCGCACGCCGCCGAGCTCCTGGAGGACGCGCCAGCGGCCGAGCTGCTCCTGGGAGAGAAGCACGAGCGCGTGCGCGGGAACGACCCGCTGCAGCGTGTTCTCGCCGTCGACCATCCAGATGTAGGGCACCTTTGCCGCGCCGACCTGGGGATCGAGCGCGAGGTAGTCGGCCAGTCCCACCATGGCGTCGTTCCAGAACGGGCGCGGCGCCGGCCGGAGCTGGTCGTGCAAGCGCGGATGGAGGGCCGCGAAGTCCGCGCAGGTGAACGCCTCGGCGAGCGTTCCGGCGGCTCCGTGCTCGTCCAGGATCTCCAGCGTGTAGCGAGGCCAGTCCTGCTCGGGTTGAGGATTGCCGTCGAGGCAAAACCGTCCGCCCCAGGTCTCGGCCGCGTCGGGATCGAAGACGAACAGCGGAAAGTCCCGGCTGTCCCGGGCCGCGCCGGCGGTCACGAACGGGTGTGCGGGCGCGCTGGCGCTCGGGCCCGGCGCGGGCGTCCACACGCGAAACACCGCCGGGCGCGGGGACTCCAGACCGCGCCGGAATCCCGCGGCGAGGTGGTGCGGGTCGGCCGTGGAGCTCTGTAGCACGAACGCTTCGGGGTAGGCGACCGCGAGGTGCGCGATTTCCGGGAGGGTTCTGAAGTCCGGCCCGTTTGTGCCGGGGTCCGGGCCCTCGCCGGAGGCCCGCTCGCCGGCGCCGGGCTCGGGGCGGCGGTGCAGGAGCAGCACCTTGACCGGCCGGCCCGAGCGCAGCAGCCGGGAGAGGTCCCGGAGGCCGGCGCGCGCCAGACGCTCCTCGTCGTCGACCAGCACCACGGGCGCGCCCAGGGCGAGCTCGTCGTGCGTGAAGTGCCGCCAGTCGAAGCTCGCGAAGTAGTCGTCGTGGATCGCCTCGTCGTAGGCGCCCTCGATCTCGAGGCGCGCCACGCGCGCCGCCGCGAACCCGCGGGCCATCGCGGCCATGTGCTCCTCGAATACGTCGGTCAGCTCCGCGCCGCTTCCCGCGTCGTGCAGCCGCACCCACGGGGCCGCACCTTCCCGTTCCGGCGCACCGACGTCCACGCCCTCGGGCCTGAGCCGGAGGCCGGGGCTCCGGCCGAGCTCCTCGGCGAACGCCAGCAGCGCGGCCTCCGCGCACCGGATGCGCTCGAGGCGGCCGGGAGAGAGGGTCTCGGAGGCGGATCGGCGCGGCAGGATGCGCGAGTACGCCTCCGGGTCGACGAGCTCGCCGGGCTCGCCGAGCCCCGAGACCAGCTCCTCGGTGCGTCGTTCCGAGGGGGACTTTGCCTCCTCGACCTCGAGGAGGTCGCGGAGCCGGGCGCGGAGCGTCGCGGCTTCCGCGCGGAACGTGCGCTGCCGGACCGCGTGCAGCGCGTCGAGGCAGGCTTCGAGCAGGAGGACCGGCGTCGCCGGAGAGTGGCCGAGGAGGTGGCCGCCGGCCGGGAGCTTCTCGAGCAGTCCCGCGACGTCGATCTCGAGCGCGTTTCCCTCCTCGCCCGGAATGGCCAGCTCCTCGAGCATGGCCCGGGCCGCCGCCTCCACGGCCGGCCGCAAGGGATGCGCGGCGGAGCTTCCATCGAGCTGTCGGCGCAGCCTGTCTTCGAGGCGGCCCAGGTTGTCCTTGAGCATGCGGGCCTTGCTCGCCGCCGGCGCGTGGGCCGCGGCCGCCTCCTCGAGCAGCGCGGACAGCGGGCGCACCAGCGGGTCGGGCGGCGTGTCGCCGGGCTCGGCCACCCACACCGGGTAGGCGTAGCGCAGTCCGGTCATGTCGCGCAGCGGGGCGAGCGCCGCGGGGTAGAGTGCGGCGCCCGCGGGCGTGGTGCCGATGCCGCCGCCGCTCGCGGTGCGGTAGAATCCGTGCATCGCGGCCCAGAAGGCGTGCAGCTCGTCCGCGCCGATCGCGGCCTCCGGCGCGGCGGGCAGGTGCGGCCGGGGCTCCACGACCTCGTCCTCGCGGCGGATGGTCGCGCCGGCTCGCGCCGCTTGCTGCGCGAGGGGGACCGCGGTCCCGGGAGCAGACTTCACAGCGTTTTCCTCCATGCTCGCAGCACCGCTCCTCCGGGCGGCTTGGGCGGGTCCGGTCTTGCCGCGGGCGGGGGGGGGACGGCCCACTCGTTCGCCGGCCCGGTCCGGCCCGCCTCGCTCCCGGCGCACCCGGTCGGCTACACGGCGAACCGGTCGAGCTCCCGGTTCAGCATGGCCTCCTTCCGTTCGGGCGGCGTGTTGATGTTCGCGGCGCCGTACACGTCGTACCGTGTCCGGCTCCGGTCCTGGAAGAACAGCCCGATGGGGATCACGTCCGTGCGCATCGCATGGGTCAGGGCGGCGATGAGGTCGCTCGGGTCGTGCCGGGCGCGGTTCTTGTACATGCGCGCCACCTCGTCGGGGAGCGTGATGCCCTGCTTGTGGTCGAGGTAGAGCGTCCGGTCCGGGTTGGCCAGCAGCTCCTCGTGCAGCCCCTTGGCGAAGTGGGGACAGCGCTGGATGATGCGGATGAACGCGAAGCCCGGGTGCTCGTAGGCGGCATCGAGCGTCGCCATCATGTGCGCCGGGTTCCAGTCCACGGTCTGCGCGACGAACGAGACGTTCGTCACGCCGAGGGTGATCGGCAGCGGGTTGAGGCCCGGCAGCACCGAGCCGCTCGGGTGCGTGCTCGAGCGCGTGCCCGCGCGGGAGGTCGGCGAGGTCTGGCCCTTGGTGAGGCCGTAGATCTCGTTGTCGAAGAGCATCACCACCATCTTCATGTTGTAGCGGATGGTGTGAACCCAGTGCGCGGTGCCGATCGAGCAGCAATCGCCGTCGCCCATGACCACGAAGACGTGGAGATCGGGGCGGCGCATGCGGATCCCGGCGGCCACCGGCAGCGCGCGGCCGTGGAGGCCGTGGAAGCCGTAGGTGCGCATGTAGTGCGGGAAGCGGCTGGAACAGCCGATGCCGGAGACGAAGACGGTCTTCTCCGGCGGGAGCTGCTTGTCCCGGCAGAGCCGCTGCACGGTGGCCAGCACCGCGTGATCCCCGCAGCCCGGGCACCAGCGGGCCTCCGCGCCCTGGTAGTCGGCCATGCAGTAGTACGGCTTCTTGAGATCCAGGCGGCAATTCGGCATCAGGCCAAACATGACGGGTCCTTACCGGTCGCAAGCGGCGCGGCGGTCTCGAGACGCCGGCCGGGTTGTCCGTGGAGGCGGGCAAGCTCCCCCTCGATCACCTCGAGGATCATGGCGGGCTGCAGCGGGTGGCCGTGCACGACCGAGAAGCAGTCGACGTCGACCAGCGTCTTGGCGCGGAGCAGCCACGCGAGCTGCGCGTAGCGCCGGTTCCCGGGCGTGATGTAGGGGTCGGCGAGCGAATCGCTGTAGTTGAGCTCGATGGTCATCACCTTCTTGAAGCCGCCGAAGATCTCGCGCAGACCGGGCTCGAAGGGGCTCAAGATGCGAAGATGCAGCGAGGAGACCCGGGCGCCGCGCTTGCGTGCCTTGTCGACGGCCTCCTCGATGGCGCCCATCGTGGAGCCCCAGCCGACGAGCAGGAGGTCGCCCGCGCCCTCGCCGTGCACCTTCGGGGATTTGAGCGTGGACTGGAAGGCGGCGACCTTGCGGCTGCGGCGGTTGCAGCCGCGCTCGTGGGTCTCGGGGTCGTACGCCACGTGGCTCCCCTCGTCGTGAGCGAGCCCCGTGAGCACGTACATCCCGTCCTTCTGGCCGGGGATCGGCCGCTGGGAAAAGCCGGTCTCGGGATCCCAGTCGTAGGCCGGGACGCCCGGCTTCCAGGGGCTCTGGTCGATCGGCGGGGCGAGCCACTCCCGCTTGAACTGCGGCCGCGGGTAGGGCTGCACGCCCGTGGCCAGGTTGGCGTCGGTCAGCACGATCACCGGGCCGCGCGTGAGCTCGGCGAGCTGGCGGGCGGTGATCATGAAGTGGAAGCACTCCTCGATCGTGGCCGGGGCGAGGATGATCTTCGGCGGGTCGCCCGGCTGGGCGTAGAGCGCCGAGAGGAGATCGCTCTGCTCCACCTTGGTGGGGAGCCCCGTGGACGGGCCGCCGCGCTGCACGACGACGACCACCAGCGGCACCTCGGCCATGACCGCCAGGCCGATGAACTCGTCCTTCAAGGCGAGTCCCGGGCCGGAGGTGACCGTGAAGGCGGTCTTGCCCGCGTAGGAGCAGCCGATCGCGAAGCCGATGGCCGCGATCTCGTCCTCGGCCTGGTGGACGACGCCGCCGGCGTCGCGGAAGACCTCCGAGAGGTAGTGCGAGACCGACGTGGCGGGCGTGATCGGATACATCGAGCAGACCTCCATGCCCGACGCCATCGCGCCCAGCCCGACCGCCTCGTTGCCGTTCATCACCACCAGCGGCTGATCGCTCATCCGCGTGGGGAGATCGTAGTAGAAGCCGAGGTGCGTGCGCGCCCAGGTCGTGCCGGCCCGCAGCAGCTTCAGGTTGAGGTCGATCACCTGGTCGCCCTTGCGGCGGAAGATGGTGCGGATCTGATCCTCGGCCTTCTCGAGGTCGCGCTGGTAGAGGTGGCAGAGCAGCCCGAGCACCCACATGTTCTTGCCGCGGAACGGATTGTCGGTGAGTTTCAGACACTCGGTTTCCATGGGGACTTCGCGCACGTCCAGCCCGGCGCGCTCGAAGTCGGCCCGCGCGCGGACCCAGGCCTCGCGGATCTCGGGCATGTTGCTCGTGGCCCACTTGTTCTCGAGCAGCACCAGCGTGCCCTGGCGGAGCGCGCCCTGCTCGATGCGGCTGTAGAGCACCTGCTCGTTGAAGGCGACGACGAGATCGGCGGTGTCGCCCATGTTGGTGACCTTGCCGGAGCCGAGCCGGATGCGGATGCCGGAGGCGCCGGCGCGCGAGCGCTGCGGGGGCTGGATCTCGGCGGGGATGATCTCGACGGTCCACACCCCGTTGCCCATCTTGGCCGACAGCGTGCCGAAGCTCTGGCCGGCCTTCTGCGCGCCCTCGCCGGAATCGCTCACGATCTCGACGATGTGCTCCTCGATGGGGATGCGCTCGAGGTCGGGGAGGTCGGGCGCGCGGTCGGGATTCGCCGTGCCCGACGGAGGCTCCGTGGCACCTCCGGGTTTCATCTCGGACTCCTTCGTGGCGGTAGAGAGCCGGGCGGTCGCGTTCCTCGAAGAAGTATAGTACGGTTCGCCGGAGATTCATCCGGAGAAGGGGCTGCTTTCCGCGCGGCGGGCGGTGCGGGGCGAGGCGCTGGCGGAGCCGAGCTCGCGGGCGCGGCCGGCCGGGGCTCGGCGGCGGATCGCGGGGTCCGGGAGCGCGGGGGCCGCCGGGGCGCGGGGCGCGCGCGGCGGGCGGCGAGACCGGTGCTACGGAGACCGGGCCGCGCCGAGAGGCGCCAGGTCGGCGTCGCGGAGCCCGACCAGGATGCACTGGCCGGAGGGGGCGACCCGGAGCTCGCTGTAGGCCGAGCGCGCGTAGCGCATGGCGTGCCCTTTCTGGAAGAGGAACGACTCGGCGCCGATGCGCAGCCCGCCGCGGCGGCGGCGGTAGCGGAGCAGGATCTCGTCGGGGGCGAGTGGCTCGCCCGCGTGGATTCGGACGAAGCGGCCGATGTGGCGTTCGTCGAGCGCCAGCACGAGATGGCCGTCGGTGCTGTCGTACCAGCCAGCGTCGTCCCCGACCGCGGCCTCGATCTCGTAGCGAAGCGGCATGGAGTTGCCCGGCCGCCGCGAGCGCGAATCGACGGGCGCTTGCTTGAGGAAGACGAGGCGGCCGTCGCGGAGGATCGACTCCTTCTCGTGGAGGAGGTAGCCGAGCGCGGCGAGGACCGCGGCGCTGAGCAGCCAGTAGATCGCGCGTCTCATGCGGCCTCCTCCTCCCGGGCCCACGGCCGGCGGCCGAGAACCCAGCGGGCCGCGAGCAGGATCAGCCCCGAGGCCATGAGCAGGTAGGCCTTGCGGTCTAGCCCGAGCTCGAGCTCGGTGTAGTACACGATGAGGTAGGCAGGGACGAACACGACGCCGAGACCGACGAGCACCCGCTCGCCGAGCGCGTGGCCGAGGACGAGCAGGCCGATCGCGGCGAGCAGGCCGGGCGGGGCGACCACGGCCAGCAGCACCGCGGCGGCGCCGGCGACGAGGAGAGGCTCGTGGCGGAGCAGGGAGCGGCCGCCGGCCGACCAGTGCAGGATCCAGAGGAGCCAGAGCGCGCTGACGATGCGAGCCGGCCACTCGGGGGCGCCGAGCTCGAGGCGAGAGATCCAGACGACGTGCGTCAGGACGAACGCCGTGGCGAGAGCGTAGGCGAGCGAGCGCAGGTCGGCGGAGGTGCGATGCCACGTGAACAGGAAGGCCACGCCCGCGGCCTCGAGCAGGAGCAGCAGGTAGAGCGGCACGTGGAGCCTGGCGTCGAACACCCAGACCACGACGAAAACGGCGGCGTTCAGCACGGAGAGGAAGCGGTGGAGGGGGTCGCGGTTCAGCGGGTAGTGCGCGGCGGCCAGCAGGACCGCGGCGGCCGCGAGCGCGCCGGTCGGCTCGGCGGAATCGAAGACGTGACCGTGGGACCGCCTGGTGAGCTCGGCGACGCCGCCGAGGACGAGCACGTGGCCGACGACGCTCGCGGCGAGGGCGAGCTGGACGAGGAAGACGCTCCGAGCGCGGCGGCGCAGCGCCGTGGCGGCGATCAGGAAACCGATGCCCCAGGGCAGCAGCTGGGCCGCTTCCCAGCGGGCGATGGCCCCGACCTCGTGGAGGAAGAGGACGAGGCAGAACCCTGCGACCCAGGCGCCGGCGCCGGCGAGAGCGGAGACGTACCAGGGCTGGTCCGGCGCGGCCTCGCGGCGAGCGAGCAGCGCGTGGAGGTCGGCGGTGCGCGCGGGATCGAGGAGCCCCCGGTCCGCAAGGTGGCGCAGGACGTCGCCGTACGATGGGTCCCTATCGGTCATCGCTTCCTCCAGCGAGCGCGCGATGGGTGTGGCGGAGCCAGAGCAAGGCCAGGCCGACGATGCCGAGCACCGCGAGAGCGAGGAGGAGCAGGAACACCGCGTCCTCGAAGGCCTCGGCGAGACAGCGCCCGATGAGCGTGAGCAGGACGACGCAGTTGCTCGCCGCAAAGAGCGTGAGCGCGGGGAGGTCGGGAGCGCGGAACCGGTAGAACCAGCCGGCCGCGCTCATGGCGGCGAGCCAGAGCAGCACCGCGACGCCGCCCCAGGGGTCGGTGGGCTCGGGGGCGAGGGTGACGACGGCGACCGGGATGACCAGCCAGGCCAGCACGCCGGTGACGAGCAGCCAGCGGAGCCACGGGGCGGCGAGCCAGGAGCGGCCGGCGCGGCGGCCGGCCTCGATGCCGGCGAGCGCGGCGGCGTGCACGAGGGCGAGGATCACCCACGGTGCGTGCTGGAAGCGGCAGCTCTCGACGGCTACCACCTGGTTCCAGTAGAGAAACACGGCGGTGTTCAGCACGACGAGCCACAGCAGCCAGAGGGGGGCGAAGCGGGCCAGCGCGGTCCAGCCCAGGATGAGCACGGCCCAGGCGAGGAACAGCTCGCAGGCGTCGGCGCCGGTCTGGTAGACCTGGCCGTGGACCGCGAGGAAGACGCCGACGAGGACGCTTGCGGCCAGGAGGAGGGTCTGCCCGACGAGGTGGTCCAGTCCGACGAGGCCGGCCGCGACGAGGCAGGCCACCAGACCGGCGCCGATGAGGCCGAACTTGAGCGCGGCGCCCATCGCCGCCCAGTTCCACGCGAAGAAGAAGACCACGCCGGCGAGCAGCAGCGCGGCGCCGAGGAGCAGCAGGGTCCGGTCCGCCCAGGTCCACCAGCGGTGCGGCGGCCGGATGCAGCGGATTGCCTCTCGGCGCGCCGGGGCGGAGAGGAGGCCGGCGGCGTGCAGCGCCTCCAGGCCGGCGCGCCTGGCGGGCCTGAGCACGGGATCGAATTCGGCCACGGCGAGGTCCTCGGGCGACTTCCGGCTGCCGGTATACCAGAACCGGCAAGGAGTTGCGACTCTTCACCCGCCTTCGCCTCCGCAACCTCGGTTCGAACCGGACGGGCCCATCGGGCGGCTCCCAGACGCAACCTCGGTTCGAACGGTCGGGCTCGGCGGGAGGTCTGGCACGCAACCTCGGTTCGAACCGGACGTGCTCTGCGGGCCTGGCGCGGGGTCCCGGGACGCGCTCGGAGAAGCAACCTCGGTTGGGACCGGCGGACCCGGCGGGCAGTCCGGGGAGACGCCCGGGAAAGCAACCTCGGTTCGAACCGGACCGGGTTCGGGGCGGGCCGCGGACGCAACCTCGGTTCGAACCGGCCAGGCCCGTCGGGGGTCCTGGCACGGGGTCGGGGACGCAACTTCGGTTCTGTCGAAACGGGGGGTGGAAACGCAACGTCGGTGCCAACGGAACGGACCAGCCGCCGTCCTTCACGAGGCTCCTCGTTGCTGGTAGACTCGCCCCGGCTAGCCGTTGGCGGGAGGGGCGACGGCCCGTTCAGACTTGTTCCCTGTCGGACCGCACGATCTGGAGTGACAATCGGATGAGGATGCAAGTGCTTCCCGCCATTCTACTTGCGATTTCGATCGCTCCATCCTGTGCTCGCACGGAGACCGGAAGCCTCGAGGCGGGCGAGGATCCGGTGCTCTCCATCGCAGGGCAGATCGTCTTCGATGGAGGCGACCCAGCGGGGTGGCGACTCACGATCGGACGGATACAGCGGGGGGCAATGGAGCTGAGTTTCTCGGAAGAGGTGGAGCTCGGGAAGGACGGCCGCTTCGAGATTGCCGTCCCGGAGGCTGGAGAGTATGCCGTGGGCCTGGCCGGACCTGGGACACGAAGCGGGCGCCACACTTCGATTCATGACAGGGTGCTCGTCCAGCCGGGCGGGATCCGGTGGGACCTGCGGATGGCGGTGGGAGGGCTTGTCGTTGAAGGGCTCAAGGCGCTGCCGACGCTTGCAGAGATCGTCGCGGCGCCGGGAGATCCGAAGGAGGGCTACTGGGCGGCGGCGACTCTCGCGGGCGGCCGGGAATGGTCCTCGGAGCTCTGTGTGGGAAGGAGAGGGCGCTGGGAGATCGAGCACGCGCCGAGCGGGACGATTCGGCTGGGCGAACGGAACGGCCAGAACTACCACCTGTCTCCGCACGAGCGGGAGCCGGCGATCACGGTCACGGTCAAGCCCGGCGAGGTGACCCGCGTTCGCTGGCCCGGATGATCCGCGCTGCCGGCTCGGCTCGCAGGATTCCCTGTCGCGTGCGAGACGCTCCATCCGTCGGGATCGTCTGACCCCAGGCACGCGAGTCGAGCTGGGTTTCTGGAGCCCGCTGTTCTCGGCTCCGGGTCGAGGCCGCTGCCCCAGACCATCCGCAGCTCGGCGCGTCGTGGGAGGGGTTCATGCTCGAGGAACTGCTTCGCATGCTCCCCTCCGCGGACGCGTATTTCTGGGCGACGTACGCGGGTGCGGAGCTCGACCTGCTCACGACGTTGCGCGGGAAACGGCATGGCGTGGAATTCAAATGGGCGGATACGCCGCGACTGACCCGCTCGATGCACTCGGCTCTGGGGGATCTGGCGCTGGAGCACCTGTGGGTCGTCTATCCGGGAGCGAAGCGCTATCGGCTGCACGAGCGGGTGACGGTCATTCCGGCGAGCGAAGTCGCCTCGATTGCCGCGACCGCCGGGTGACCTGCAAGCGCGCGGAGTGCCTGTTCGTCGGGCGACCTTGGCGTGAGGGGCGGCTTGTCCGGGCCTGTCGGGTGACGACACCAGGCCAGCGCGCGGCGCCAGCATGCAACGTCCGGGCGGGTCCTGGTCGCCCGCGTGCGGAGGGTTGCGCCCGGTTGACCCGCTTCCCGTCGGCCATTAGCCTTAGCCTTGCAACGAGCTCCGGTTGCAGCGATTCTCCCGCGCCGCCCCGGACCGGGCGGATTCCGGAACGGTTCTGTTGCCGTTTCGAGCGACCGCTGTGCGGAGGGCGCGTGCGTCGCGCGAAGGCAGGGTCCATGAGCTCGGATTGCCGCAACCGTCGGCCGGGTGCACTCGGCGCCGGCCGGACCATTGTCGCTTGCCTTTCGCAGCGCGCCGGCTGGCCCGTCGGGTCTACTGCGCTGGCCGGGCTGCTGTTCCTCACCGCCTGTGCCGCCGCGCCGCGAGGAGACGGCGACGCGACCGCGTGGTCCGTTTCCGTGCCGGTTCGGGGCGGGTCCGAAAAGCGCGAAGGACGCGAGACGTCGCTCGAGATCGGCGGCCAGGCCGTCGTGCTGGGCCTGGGGCGGTTCTGGCTTGGCGACCTCGACGAGCCCTGGGATTCGGGGTCGCGGTTCGAGGTGAGCGTGCGCCGGCGCATGGGCCGCCAGGGCACGCTTGAGCCGTTCTTCGGCGGGTACGCCTACTACGAGGAGCACGAGTGGCAGGAGGCGGGGGCTTCGGTCGACTACGAGGCGCTCGGGCTCGGCGCCGAGCTGGGCGTGGTGGTCGATCCGTTTCCGCAGCCGCCGGATGCCGGGTGGCGGATCACGATGACTCCCTACTCGCGCGTGGGCGTGGGCTTCCCGGACGGCCGCTTCGACCGGGTGCCGCACGGGGCAGGAACGACCGGCGGGGACTTCGACG
This sequence comes from Planctomycetota bacterium, assembly GCA_016935485.1. GTDB lineage: Bacteria > Planctomycetota > JAFGQW01 > JAFGQW01 > JAFGQW01 > JAFGQW01. Next base: position 11,383 of record JAFGQW010000202.1, read on the forward strand.
GCATCCGGGCCGAGGGCAGCATCGGAGCCGACGTCCGCCTCGAGATCGCCGGGCATCTGTCGCTCGGTGTCGGCCTCGGTGTTGGTGGCTGGATCTCCACGTCCGTCGAAGGTGTCACGCGGGACGCCCACGGGTCAATCGTCGACCCGAAAGACCGCCTTCGCTCGAACAGCTGGGACTTCTTCGCGCGTGCCGGACTACAGCTGCGGTTCTAGCCGAAGTTGAAGGGTTTCGGGCGTGGATGGCCTCGCCGCGGCGATTCGAGGCCAATCTCCCAACAAGTTGGCACTACATCTCTGCACGGAGTGTGCGGGTATCTGTAGGCGCCTCGGCAGGGGAAACCAGCGGCCGCGCCGAGCAGCAGGGCCGTGGTCGGGTCGGTCGGCGGACGCCGGCGGACGCCGGCGGACGCAACCTCGGTTCGAATCGAGCGGGCCTGGCGGGGGCTCGCGGACGCAACCTCGGTTCGAACCGGACGGGCCTGGCCGGGGCTTCGGGGACGCAGTCGGGAAAGCAACCTCGGTTCGAACGGTCGGGCTCGGCGGGGGGTGTGGCACGCAACCTCGGTTCGAACCGAGCGGGCCTGGCGGGGGCTTCGGGGCCACGGTCGGGAAAGCAACCTCGGTGCGGGGCGGGTCGGTGGGCCCGGGGCAGTGCCCGCGCTATGATCTGCTCATGGCTTCCCACGCGGACCTGCACGCCCTCCTGAACCCCCGCGCGGTGGCGGTGATCGGCGCCTCCTCGCGCTCCGGCCAGGTGGGCGGCGTCGTGCTGGCCCGCCTGCTCGAGGGCGGCCGGCCGGTCTACCCGGTGCACCCGGACGAGTCCGAGGTTTGCGGCATCCGGACGGTGCCCTCGGTCGACGCGCTTCCGGATGGCGTCGATCTCGCGGTGATCGCGGTCGGCGCCGCGCGCGCCGTCGAGGCCGCCGAGGCGTGCGCGCGCCTCGGCATCGCCCATCTGCTGGTGATTGCCGCCGGCTTCGCGGAGACCGGCGCTGCCGGCCGCGCCCTCCAGGAGCGGCTGGCTGCCCTTCCCGGGCGCCACCCCACCCGCATCCTGGGCCCCAACACGCTCGGCCTCCACGTCCCGCACACCCGGCTAAGCACGCTCTTCGTGGAGCACGCCCCCGAGCTCCTCGCCCGGGGCGGCGGGGTGGCCTTCGTCACCCAGAGCGGGTCGGTCGGCGTGGAGGCCGTCGGTCTCGCCGCCAACATCGGCTTCGGTCTGCGCGCGTTCGTCGGGCTCGGCAACAAGTGCGACCTCGACGAGGTCGACTTCCTCGAGCACTTCGCGGCCGATCCCGGAACGACCTGCCTCGCCTTCCACCTCGAGAATCTCGATTGCGGGCGCCGCTTCCTCGAGGCCGCCGCTACAGCGTCCCGCCGCAAGGCAGTCGTCGTCCTCAAGGCCGGCCGCACCCCGGCCGGCGCCGCCGCCGCGAGCCTCCACACGGGCCGCCTCGCCGGCTCGGACCGCGTAGTCGACGGCGCGTTCCGCCAGTTCGGGATCCTGCGCGCCGCGGACGACGAGGCGCTGTGCGACGCCGCCCGCACGCTCGCGGCGCTGCCGCTTCCGCGAGGGCCGCGCGTGGGCATCATCACGCCCGCCGGCGGCTACGGCGTGATGGCGGCCGACCAGGTCGAGACTCCACCCGAGCGCGGCGCCGCCCGCCTCGCCCTGGCGTCTCTCGCCGGAGCCACCCGGGAGCGCATCCGCGCCGCCACGCCGCCGTTCGCCTCCGCCGACAACCCGGTCGACCTCACCGCCGTGGCCGACGATGCCATGTTCGCGGCGGCGCTGGACGCGCTGCTCGACGACGACGCGGTGGACATCGTGCTTTGCGGGGCGTTCTTCGCGGCGCACGGCGTCACCGACGGTCTCGTCGACGTGCTCGCCGAGCACGTGCGCGGGGCCCGCAAGCCGATCCTCGCGTTCACGCTCTACGGGCCGAAGACCGAGCGCTACCTCCGCCGCCTCCACGAGGCCGGCGTGGTTGGCTTCCCGTCAGTCGCCCGCGTCGTCCGCGCCGCACGCGTTCTCGTGCAGCGCGCCGGGCTGCTCGACGCACCGGGAGGTGCGCGATGAGCGGATCGATCGCGGCGTGGCTCGTGGGCCTCGCCACTCCTGACCGCCCCGACGAGCTCGAGACCAAGCAGCTGCTCGCCGCCGCCGGGATCGCGGTCCCGCGCGGCCTTCGCCTCGCTCCGGGCGACGACCCGGCGGCTGTGCCGCTCGTGGGCCCGCTCGTGGTGAAACTCTGCGATCCGGACGTGCCCCACAAGACCGACCTGGACGCCGTTCGCCTCGGCGTCGCCCCGGCCGAGCTACCCGCCGCCGTGACCGCACTTCGCGCCCGCTTTCCAGGAAAGGCCCTGCTGGTGGAGGAGCACATCCAGGCGGTGGAGCTCGAGCTCATCGTGGGCGGTCTGGTCGATCCCGCCTTCGGACCGGCGGTCATGCTCGGCCGCGGGGGGATCCTCTCCGAGCTCGTGCCGGACGTTACGTTCCGTCTCGCGCCCTGTTCCGAGGCCGAGGCGCTCGGGATGCTCGAGGAGCTCGCCGTGGCGCCGCTCTTCCGCGGCTACCGCGGCCAGCGTCTCGACGGCCCCGCGCTCGCGCACATCGTCCGCACCGTGGGCGATCTCGTGCTTGCCCTCGGGGATCGCTTCGATCAGCTCGATGTGAACCCGCTTGCGTTCGCCGCGGACCGCTGGATCGCGCTCGACGCGGCGCTCCGGCTCCGGCTGTCTGCCTGAACACGAAGGGACGCGAGCTGAGAAAAGACCATGCCGAAGAGGAGAACAGATGGCGCGTGCGAGTGAGCGTGGCGCGCGCGGACGGCGCGCGCGGACGTGCGAGTGAGCGTGGCGCGCGCGGACGGCGCGCGCGGCGAACAGAGCGAGCAACATGATCCGCTTCGAACAGGTGACGAAGACGTTCGTGCAGGGCGACCGCGAAGTGACCGCGGTGGCCGACCTCACGCTCCAGATCGCCAGCGGCGAGTTCCTCGCGGTGGTGGGCCCCTCGGGGTCGGGTAAGTCGACGCTGCTCCACCTCGCTGGCGGGCTCGACCTCCCCACGGCGGGCTGCGTCGAAGTGGCCGGCGTCGCCACGAGCCGCATGTCCGATGACGAGCTGACGCGGCTCAGGCGCCGGCGCCTCGGCTTTGTTTTCCAGTTCTTCAATCTCCTGCCGGCGCTCACCGTGGAGGAGAACGTGGCGCTGCCGCTGCTCCTCGACGGCGCGCGCCTTCCCGCGGTGCGGGACCGCGTGCGCGGGCTGATCGACGCGGTGGCGCTCACGCCGCGCCGCGAGCACCGGCCGGCCGAGCTTTCCGGCGGCGAGCTGCAGCGCGCGGCCATCGCCCGCGCGCTCGTCACCGACCCCGAGATCGTGCTCGCGGACGAGCCCACCGGCAACCTCGACTCTCGCACCGGCCAGGACGTGCTCCGCCTGCTGCGCGTGCTGACCGCGGAGGGCGGGCGTCCGCGCACGGTCGTGCTCGTGACACACGATACCGCCACGGCGGCGCTGGCCGATCGCCGCGTGGCGCTTTGCGACGGGCGGCTCGTCCCATGACGACACTGCTCCGGCTCTTCTCGTGGCGCCACTACCGCCGCCACCGCCTGCGCCTGGTGCTCTCCGTGCTGAGCATCACGCTGGGCGTGGCGCTTTTCGTCTCGATGCAGGTCTCGCGGATCAGCACCGTCCGCGCCTTCGAGGCGGCGGCGCAGCGCGCCGCCGGCCGCGCCGAGTACGGGATCACGTTCCGCCGCGCCCTCGGCGTCGACCGCCGCGCCCTGGAGCTCGCCGAATCGGTTCCGGGCGTGGTCGCGACGCCCGCGCTCGCCGTCAGCACCACGTTGCCCGATCTGGAGGCGGGCGCGGTGCTGCTGGTCGGCGTCGATCTCGTCCGCGAGGCCCGGTTCCGGAACTTCGCGGACGCCGCCGGGTCGCCGCTGGATCTGGCGCGCTTCCTCCTCGATCCCAACGCGGTGCTGCTTGCGCACGCCTTCGCCGCGCACCGCGGGATCGAGGCGGGCCGCACGCTCCGCATCAACACCCCCGCGGGCGCGGGCGCGGTGCGCGTCGCGGGGTTCCTCGCCGATCGCGGCGCGGCTAGCGTGCTCGGCGGGAACTTCGCCGTCATGCGCGTCGCCGCCGTGCAGCGGCTTTTCGAGCTCGCCGACCGGTTCGACCGCATCGATCTCGCCGCGGCGGCAGGGGGCCCCCTCGAAGCGGCTACGCTGGCGCGGCTTGGCGCCGTGCTCGGCGACGACTACCGGATCGAGCGGCTGGAGGCCCGCAGCGGCATGCTCGACGTCGTGCTCTCGCGCCTCCGGGCGCTGGTCGCGGTCAGCCTGATCGCGCTGCTGGTGGGCCTCTTCATCATCTACCTCTCCATGTCGATCGCCGTGGTGGAGCGCTCGCGCGACATCGGCACGCTGCGCGCTCTCGGCGCCTCGCGCGGCCAGATTCGCACCCTGCTGTTGCTCGAGGCGGGCGTGCTGGGGCTCGTGGGCTCGGCACTCGGCGTGGCGCTCGGCTACGGGCTCGCGAGCGGGCTCCTTCAGGCCACCGTCAAGAGCATCAACCTGCTCACGCATATCGTGGAGGTGTCGGCGGTCACCCTGTCGCTCGACCTGGCCGTCGCCGCGCTCGCCGCCGGCACGCTCACCGCGGTGGCGGCCGCGCTGGTTCCGGCGCTCCGGGCGACCCGCATCGTGCCGCTCGAGGTGCTGCGGCCCGCGATCCGCGGCGCGCGGATGGCGCCGGACGTGCGCCGGGGTTTTCGCGCGGGCCTGGTGCTCATCGCCGCCGGCTTCGTGGGCATCCTCGGCTTCTACCAGCGCCTGCCGCCGGACGTGGGTCTGGGGCTCACGGCCGCCATCTTCGTCGGGCTCGCGCTGGTGCTGCCGCGCGTCACCGAGGGGTTCGCGCGCGCGGTCCGCGCCCCGCTTCGCGCCGTGTTCCGGGTCGAGGGCGACCTCGCCGCCCGCAACGTGCTCGAGTATCCGCAGCGCACGGCGCTCACTGTCACGGCGCTCGGCGGCGCGCTGGCCATGATGGTGGCCACGGCGGCGACGCTCGGCTCCTTTCACCACAAGCTCGAGCGGTGGGTGAAGGAGGCCTTCCCCTTCGATCTGACCGTCTGGCCCGCGAGCGTCACCCGCTCGCTCTACTCCGGCGACGTGCTGCCCCGCGAGCTCGAGGCCCGGATCCGCGACTGGCCCGGAGTGAACCACAGCTACGGGGTGCGGGTGCAACTGCAGAAGGTCGGAGACCGCGAGGTGCTGCTGATCGCCATGGATCTCGGTCAGTTCCTCGCGGCGCGGGAACGAAAGGGCGTGCCGGCGGCGGACTGGGCGCAGGACGCGGCCACGCTGGCCGCGTTGCGGCGCGGCGAGGCGATCGGCATGTCGCACAACTTCGGCAACCTCCAGGGCGTTGTGGTCGGCGACCGCCTCGAGCTTGCCACCCGGACCGGTCCGCGCCGGTTCCGGGTCGCGTTCGCTCTGGAGGACTTCTCCTATCCGCTCGGCTCCCTGCTGATCGACCTCGACGTGTATGCGGAGCTCTGGCAGGATCCGGCGCTCTCCTACGTGGACCTCCTCGTTCAGGACGGCCACGACGTCGAGGCGGTGGCGCGGGACCTCGGCCGGGCGGTCGCGGAGGAGCACGGCGCGTTCGTGTTCCGGAGGGACGACGTCCGCCGCTTCGCGCTCGGCGCGCTCGAGCAGTCCTTCTACCTCACGCACGTCCAGGTGCTGGTCGCGATGGTGATCGGCTTCTTCGGGATCTTGAACGCGCTGCTCATCTCGGTGCTGACGCGGACGCGGGAGATCGGTTTGCTGCGATCGGTGGGCATGACCCGGCGCCAGGTGGCGCGCAGCGTCGTCATCGAGGCGCTGTTCCTGGCGGTGACGGGTGGCGGGTGCGGCGTCGTGTGGGGACTGATCGCCGCGGCCTTGCCCGTGGCGAGCCACGTCACCCGGCTCACGGGTTACACGCTCGGCCTCGTCGTCCCGTGGGGGACCGTGGCTGCCGCGCTGGCGATCGGGCTCGGCATCGGCGCGGTCGCGAGCCTGGTGCCGGCCCGCCGCGCGGCCCGCCTGAACGTGCTCGAGGCTGTGGGCTACGAGTGAGCGGGTCTGGTCCGGGCGGACCGGCGGATCCGAGGGCGGATCGGCGGTCTTCCGGAGCGCGGCGGTCGCACTCCTGACCGGGCCCTGATGGCGCCGTCACACCGCACCGCAGCACCCGCGGATCGGCACGCACCTTGCTCTCCTGCTCGCGACCGTTCAGGACCCGGGCGCGCCACCGCGTCGACAGGATGCCGCGCGGCTCCC
>JAFGQW010000022.1 GCA_016935485.1 Planctomycetota bacterium
CCGTGGCGCACGACCCTGGCGGGCATCGGCTTCGTGCTGTTCCTGGTGGCGGCCTTCACCGATGTCCTGGACGGCTACCTCGCCCGGCGGCGGCGCATGACCAGCGACTTCGGGCGCATCGCCGACCCGTTTGCGGACAAGATCCTGATCTGCGGCTCGCTGGTGTTTCTCGCGGCCACGCCCGACGTGGACCGCATCATCCAGCCGTGGGTCGTCGTGGTGATCCTCGCCCGCGAGTTCCTGGTGACCGGGCTCAGGGGCTACCTCGAGGCGCGCGGCTTGTCCTTCGGCGCGCGGGCGATCGGCAAGCTCAAGATGCTGCTCCAGTCGTTCCTGGTCGGCGGCGGGCTGTTCGTGCTGGGACCGGGCTGTGAAGAGCCGCGGTGGAAGGACGTGCTGCTGCTGATCATGATCGCCACGGTGCTGGTGACCGTCTATTCCGGGTGGATCTACATCCAGGCCGCGCGCCGCGCCCTGGCGGAACATAGCGCCCCGGCGGCGAGCCCGCCGCCGGCCCAGGACCGGTCGTCATGATGAAGACGATCGCCCACCTGACCGCGACCTTCTTCGGACTGGGCCATGCGCCGGTCGCCTCGGGCACGGTCGGCTCCGCCGGCGCGCTGGCGCTCGTGCTCGCGCTCGGCTGGGCGCTGCCGGCCGATCGCCACGGCCTCTACCTTCCGGTCGTGCTCGTCCTGGCCGCTCTCCTCTTCGCCGTCGGCGTTCCCGCCGGCTCGTGGGCCGAGCGGCGGTACGGCCGCAAGGATCCCTCGCAGTGCGTCGTGGACGAAGTGGTCGGCTACCTGATCGCCGTCGCGTGGATCTCCCCGCCCGGCTGGGCCGCGGCGCTGGTGGCATTCCTGGTCTTTCGCGGCGCCGACATCGTGAAACCGTACCCGGCCCGCCGTCTCGAGGCGCTCCCCGGCGGCCTGGGAATCCTGCTCGACGACGTGGTGGCCGGCCTGTATTCTCTGGTCGTCATGATCGGGGTGCGGCTGTTTCTGACGGGCTGAGACGGGCGCGCCGACCGGCGGCCCGACCCGACGAAGGACGCTCGATGGCCAGACAGGCGAAGAAGGCCCGGCGCCGCGCCGCCCCGGCGTACCCGAGCCGCCCGCGCGTCCGCGGCACCGGCATCTCCGTCAAGATCGCCACTTCCATCGTGCTCACCACGGCGGTGCTCGTGGCACTGGGCGGGTTCATCCTCTACGGCCAAGCCGTGGCGGCCCTCGACGAGGAGATCGACAGCTTCGGGGTGACGCTCGCGCGCACCATCGCGCTGCAGGACATCGACACCTGGCGCTACACCTCGGGGACGTACGCGGAGCTCCGGGAAGGCATCAAGAACGCGCTCGTGCGCTTCCCGGCCTGGCTGCTGGCCTCGGGCGGAGTGGTCGGCGCGGAGGCCGGCCTCCAGCCCGATCGCGACAAGCTCCGGCGCGAGCTCGACGTGATCCGGGAGCACGACCGCACGCGCACGGACACCAATCGCCGCCGTCTGGAGGGGGTCACGGTCATCTTCGCGGGCCGCGCCCAGATCGACGCCGACGTCGTGGACGTGTTCGTCTTCGACCAGCGCGGCAAGCTGCTGACCAAGGCCAACCGCGCGCCGGCCCGCTTCGACCCGCACGGCCGGGCGCGCGCCTACGTGGCGACCGGATCCGACGGGACCACCGTCGAGACGCGCACCGAGATCGAGACCGGCACGGGGATGCTGGGCGACCGGCGGTTCCCGGCGCGCTCGTTCACGGAGCCGGTCTTCGACGAGGCCGGCCGCAAGACGGGCACCGTCCAGGTGCTGGTCAGCGAGGACCGGGTGGCGGCCCGCAAGCGCAAGCTCGCGCTGAGCGGGCTCGCCGTCATGCTGGCGGTGCTGGCGGCGGGCGTCGCCGTGAGCCTCGTGGTGGCGCGCGCGCTGGCGGCCCCGCTTCGCCGCCTGGTCGACGTCGTCAACGCCGTGGCGCGCGGCAACTACGACCTCAAGGCGCGCGGGCATATGCGCGACGAGATCGGACTGCTCGCCCTTTCCATCGACACCATGCGCCAGTCGTTGCAGGAAGCGGAGAAGGACCAGACCACGCTCGCGGCGCGCGAGCGCGAGATGCAGCTCGTGGCCGATCTGCGCCGCAACCTCCTGCCCAACCGGGTGCCCGAGGTGACCGGCTTCGAGCTCGAGGCGAGCTACCGCCCGACGACGCGCGTCGGCGGCAACTACTACGACTTCCTCGAGCTCCCCGACGGGCGGCTCGGCGTGCTGCTGGCCGACACCGCGGGCGAGGGGGTGATCGCGGGCTTCACGATGAACCTCTTTCGGGGCTTCGTCCACGCCGAGCAGGGCTGGAAGCAGGACCCGGTGGCAATGCTCTGCCGCGTCAACCGCCACCTCGCGCGCGACATCAAGAAGGGCGTGTTCGTCACCGCGTTCCTCGTGGTGCTTACCCCCTCGAGCCGCGAGCTCGAGCTCGTCAACGCCGGTCATCTCCCGCTCTTGAAGTGGGTGGCCAAGGAGCGCAAGCTCCGCGTCGCGAGCGCCGAGGGGATCGCGCTCGGTCTCGACGACGGTCCGGTCTTCGAGGAACGCCTCCGCGCGACCCGGCTCACGCTCGACCGGGGCGACCGCGTCGTGCTCTACACCGAGGGAGTCTACAAGATCGCCGCCACCGACGGCGCGGAGCTCGGCGAGGTCGGCTTCAACAAGCTGGTCGCGAAGAACGCCCCGATGCACTCGGCCGCCTTCATGAACCTCGTGGAGCGCCAGATGGAGAAATTCCGCGAGGGGGGGCCGGAGACGGGCGACTACACCATCATCACGCTCAAGGCGGTGTGAGAGAACCCGGCGCCGCGCGGCGCGGGAGGACCGCATGCAGATCGGCGAGTTCCAGCGGCTGATCGAGTCGCTCTACCTGGCGCGGGACCGGCGCCGCGGCGCCGACCGCACCTTCCTGTGGTTCGTCGAGGAGGTGGGCGAGCTGGCCGAGGCGCTCCGCACCCGGGATCGGGCGGCGCTCGCCGCGGAGTTCGCCGACGTGCTCGCGTGGCTCGCCACCCTGGCGAGCCTCTCCGAGGTGGACCTCGAGCGCGCGGCGGCGGACAAGTACGGCCGCGGCTGCCCGAAATGCGGGGCGATGCCGTGCCGCTGCGCGGAGGCGGGGGCGACCTGAGTCCGGCGGATGCGTGCCGCGAGCCGGGCGAAGCCGCAGGCCCGGGGTCAGCGCAAGGAGCGATCGTGTCATGGCGGCAGACAGCGCGAGTGCCGAGCCTCCCGAACGCTTCGCCCTGGTGGCGGTGAACCGGCCGGTCTTCGGCCAGTTCCACTACCGCGTGCCCGGCGCGCTCACCGACGAGCTGCGGGTGGGGTCGCGTGTGGCCGTGCCCTTCGGACGCGGCCACGCCTCCGGGGTGTGCGTGGGGTTCGACGCCGGTCCGCCGCCCGTCACCGCCGACCGCGTCAAGGAAATCCGCGCGCTGGTCGACCGCGAGCCGGTGTTCACCGACGAGACGCTCGCGCTCGCCCGGTGGATGGCGCGCTACTACCTGTGCCCGCTCGGCGAGGTGCTGGCGACCTTCCTGCCGGGCGGCATCGCCAGGGCAAGCCGCGCCGTGGCACGGATCGGGCTCGCCGCCGCGCCGGGCGACGTCGAGGCCGAGGCCGCGCGGCTCGAGCGGCGGGCGCCCCGCCAGGCGGCGCTGCTCCGCTTCCTGCTCGCGGCGGGCGAGGTGCCGCGCGCCGCGCTGCAGGCCGAGCCCGTTTACTCGGCGGCCGCGCTCCAGCGCCTGCGGAAGGCCGGCTGGCTCCGGATCACACACGGCCCCGCCGCCGCCCCTGCCTTCGCCGGCGGCGGGCCGGCCGCCGGCGCGACGCCGCCGGCGCTCACCGCGGAGCAGACCGCCGCGATCGAGGCCATCCGCCGGAGCGAGGGCTTCGCGCCGTTCCTGCTCCACGGCGTGACCGGCAGCGGCAAGACCGAGGTCTACCTCCAGGCCATCGCCGACCGCGTGGCCCGCGGCCGCCAGGCGGTGGTGCTGGTGCCGGAGATCGCGCTCACGCCGCAGACGGTGGACCGCTTCCGGGCGCGCTTCGAGCGCGTCGCCGTGCTCCACAGCGCGCTCACCGAGCGGGAGCGCAGCCGGGCGTGGCTGGCCATTCGCCGCGGCGAGGTCGACGTCACCATCGGGCCCCGGAGCGCGGTCTTCGCGCCCGCCCCCGCGCTGGGCATCCTCGTCGTGGACGAGGAGCACGAGGCGACCTTCAAGCAGCAGAACGCGCCGCGCTACCACGCGCGCGATCTCGCGGTGAAGCGCGCGCAGATGCTCGCGATCCCGGTCGTGCTCGGCAGCGCCACGCCCAGCGTGGAGTCCTACCGCAACGCGCTGGAGGGGCGCTACGTGCTGCTGCGCCTGCCCGAGCGGGTCACCGGCCGGCCCCTGCCCGAGGTGACGGTCGTGGATCTCGCCGCCGACAGCGTCTCGCGCCGCAAGCTCTCCGTGATGGGCCGCACGCTCGAGGCCGCGCTCGCCGAGACGCTCGGGCGCGGCGAGCAGGCGATGCTGTTCCTCAACCGGCGCGGCTTCCACACGGTCTGCCTCTGCACGCGGTGCCAGACCCCCGTCCGCTGCCCCCACTGCGACCTCGCGCTCACCTTCCACAAGGCGCGCGGCCGGCTGCTGTGCCACTCCTGCCTGCACGCGATCGCCCCGCCCGAGCGGTGTCCCGAGTGCGGCGACGTCGAGGGGCTCAAGTTCCTGGGCCTCGGGACCGAGCGCATCGAGGAGATCATCCGCCACCGCTTCCCCGGCGCCCGCGTGGCGCGCATGGACAGCGACACCATGACGCGGCCCGAGGCCTACCGGGAGGTGCTCGACCGCTTCCGGGCGCGCCACCTCGACATCCTGGTCGGCACGCAGATGATCGCCAAGGGGCTCGATTTTCCCGACGTGACCCTGGTGGGCGTGATCTCGGCCGACACCGCGCTCGCGATCGCCGACTTTCGCGCCGCCGAACGCACCTTCCAGCTGCTCACCCAGGTCGCCGGCCGGGCCGGCCGCGGCGACGCCCCGGGCCGCGTGATCGTGCAGGCCCTCGATCCCCGCCACTACGCGATCGCCGCCGCCTGCCGGCAGGACTTCGAGGCGTTCGCGGCGCGCGAGCTCGAGGCCCGCCGGACGTTTGCGCTACCCCCGTTCACGCGCGTGATGCGCATCGTGTTCGCGGCGCGCGACGAGGATCGCCTGCGCCAGGCGTGCCGCGCCGCCGCCGAGCGCCTGGCGCCGCTCGCCGGCGGCGACGTCGAGATCCTCGGGCCGGTGCCGACCCCCGTCTACAAGCTCAGAAACGACTACCGCCAGCACGCCCTCGTCAAGGCGAGCGCGCCCGCGGCGCTCCGGCGCGCCTTCCGCGCGCTCCGGGCCGCGCCGCACGCCTGGCGCACCGGCGTCCAGGTGCACGTCGACGTCGACCCCGTCGGACTCGTCTGACCGGCGCGTGGAACGGCGGCGGCGCGGAATGCGGACCGCCGGCAGCGGAATGCGGTGGGCAGGGTGCCCCGCCCGCGCTACCCTGGAGCGACGAGTCTGCCCCGGCGCGCCCCGGGCGAGCACCGCTCGCGCCCGCCGGTCGAGTCGCGGGTGGGCAGGACGGAATCCGGCAGACGAGGAGCGCCGCGCATGAACCGGTCTGGCAGATGCACCCGGCGGTGGCGGGGTGAGGGGCCGGCCGCCCTGATCCTCGCGGCCCTGCTGCTGGGGAGCTGCGGGCACACAGGGAGCCAGGCGGAGGCCCGTGTCGCCGCCGAGGTCGAGGCCGTCGCCGCAACGTACGTCACGACGTTCAACCGGGCGGACGCCGAGGCGGTCGCCGCGCTGTGGACCGAGGACGGCGCGTTCGTCGACCAGACGAGCGGCCTGGTGACAAAGGGGCGCGCGCGGATCTTGCGGCGGATGCAGCACACGTTCGCCGGCGACCCGAGCCTCAGGACCGAGACCCCCTCGCTGCGGGTGCAGCCGGTGGCGCCCGACGTGGCCGTGGCCGAGGGCCTCGTGCACTTCACGTCGGAGTCCGGGCCGCTGGAGGCCGCCGCGTTCGTCACCCTCTATGTGAAGCGCGATGGCCGCTGGCGGATCCACCGCATCTGGCAGACCGAGCTCGACCTCCACTCCCACTACGAGCACCTCGCGGACCTCGGCTGGATGATCGGCGAGTGGACGGACGACGAGCAGGACCCCCGCGGCTCGGGCGGCAGGAAGATCCGCAACGTCTGCCGGTGGACCCGGAACCGCAACTTTCTGACGCGCTCCTTCGAGGTCCTTGACGCCACCGGCGTCCGGAGCCAGGGCACCGAGGTGATCGGCTGGGATCCCGTCGCTGGGCGCATCCGCTCCTGGACGTTCGACTCCCGGGGCGGGGTTGCCGAATGCCTCTGGGAACAGGTCGACGGCCGCTGGCGACCGGGCGAGATCACCGACCACGAACCCGAGGCCCTGAGCCGCCACCAGGAGGCCCTGGAGGATCTGGCGTGGATGATCGGCACGTGGGCGCACCGCGACGAGGAGGGCTCCCTGGAGTTCTCGTGCCGATGGGCCCCGAACCGGACGTTCCTGCTCGGCCGGTTCAAGGCCTCGCGACCGGGCCTGTGGGAACACGAGGGGATCAGCGTCATCGGCTGGGATCCGGCCGACCGGTGCCTCCGCTCGCGGATGTTCGACACCGACGGCGGACACGCCGAAGCGATCTGGTCGCGGGAGGCCGACCAGTGGATCGCCACGGCGCGGCACGTGCTGCCCGACGGGACAGTCGCGTCCTCCATCCAGCGCAGCCGGCCGGATGGAAGCGACGGGTGGCTCTGGCAGCGGATCTCCCGGGAAGTAGACGGCGAGTGGCTGCCCGGCGGGCCCGAGATCCGACTCGTGCGCCAGCCGGACGTCCGGTAGCGCAGCGACAGGAGCCATGCCATGCAAACCGAGTTGTCGACCGCCGCATTCCTGATGGCGGTTCTCCTGACCGCCGGCGCCCTCGCTCAGGGATTGCCCCGCGGCCCGGGCGGGGGACCGTCCGGTGACGAGCCCAGCCCGTCGCTGAGCCGGGCGCGAACTCCTGCTCGGTCCGCCCCGGGCCAGGCCCGGGAGGACCGGGAGCGCAGCCGCGCCAGGCCCGCCAGGCCGGTCGAGCCGCCGGCGGCGCAGGCGCCGTCCGCAGCGACGCCGAGCCCGCGTCCCGGCGTCGGCACCTTGCCGTCCGGAGACAAGCGCGCCGACCCGGGCCAGCCGGGCGGCTTCCTCGAGCTGCCGGCTTCCGGCGCCGGATCCGCCGCCCGCGCGGCCGCGACGCCCGTGAAGACCCCGGCCGTTCCGCGGCCAGCCGCGCCGAAGAAGCCGGCGGCACAGCCGGCCCGGCGGCCGGCGCCGCCTGCGGCATCCGCGCCGCAGGCCTACCGATCGCGCTGGGAGCTCGAGACGCCCTTCACGCCCGGCTGGTACCGGACGCGCGCGCCCGCCGCCCCGCCGCACCGCACGGCGCGCTACCACCCGTGGTTTGCGGGCCGTCAGGACTACAAGCGCAACCACTGGTGGGCCTGGACGACGCTGACGGCCCTGACCCAGTGGATCATCAACCAGTGGGCGCAGCCCGTTTTCTACGGGTACGGGACCGGCGGCAACGTGGTCTACCAGGACCGTTTCGTGTACGTCGACGGCGTTCTCCACGCCACCGCCGAGGACTACTACCGGCAGGCCCGCGCGATCGCCCTGTCCGTGCCCGACCTCAGCGAGAGCGATGCCGCCCGGCTCGAGTGGCTGCCGCTGGGCGTGTTCGCCGTTACCCGCCAGGCAGTGAGCCGGACCCATACCTACCTCCAGCTCGCCGTCACCCGCGAGGGCATCCTCGGCGGGACCACCTTCAACGAGGCCACCGGCGTCGTGCGGCCCGTCGAGGGCAGGATGGACCGGGACACCCAGCGCGCCGCCTGGATGTTCGCCGACGGCAAGAACACCGACTTCGTGGTCGAGACGAGCTTCTACAGCCTGGCGCGGGACCGCGTGCCCGTGCTGGTCCACTTCGGACCGGACCGGACGGAGGTCGGTCTCCTCGTGCGCACGGAGGAGCCCGCCGAGGACTAGGGCGCGGCGGGCGAAGCTCATCCCGGGGGCCGCGCACCTCCCGGTGGGCCCCTGGAGGTCGACGCCTCCTTCGTGCATGCCTTGTCGGAAACGCATGCGGGTGCTTGCAGGAGCAGGTCGGGAACCGTCCTCGGCACCGCGCACACCCGCGGCCGGGCGGGCAGGATAGGATCGGTCAATCCGGAAGGGCGCGATCAAGGAAGGGCGGGGTCGGCGAGCTGGCTCCCGGGCGGCGAGACCCGCCCGCTCGAGTCCGTCGGTCGGCAATCGCGCTCACCCAATCCGGGACTCGGGACCCAGGGAAGGCAGGAACATGATGCCGGCGAAAGAATCCGATCCCGCAACGCGAAGCCTCGTACGCTATCGCGACGAAGCGCAGAGCATCGCCTGCCCCTATGGCCACGTGCAACGAATCGTGACCGGAGGGGAAGGAGGCGTGGCGAACGTTCACGTTGTGAGTGTCTCCGAAGGCAACCTGCACGTCCATGAGGACTATCACGAGGTGTATTACGTCCTGAAAGGAAAGGGGTCGGTCGTGCTGTCGGCGCAGAGCCACGCCCTTCGTCCCGGTACGGTCGTCGTGATTCCGGCCGGGACGCCCCACTCGCTGCACGCCGAGCCCGGCGAGCCTCTGGAGTTCGTGATCTTCGGTACGCCGCCGCTGCCGATCGAGGATCCGCGCGCTCGGCCCCATCGTCCGGAAGGGTGAGCGAGAGGGCGCAACCGCAGCAGTCCGGGGCCCGGCCTTCTCCGCCCGGTTCCACGGGCGGGTCGGTGACCACGACTTTCCCGTCCCACACCGCATCGACCCGCCGCCCGCGGGAAAACCGTCCGTCAACTCGCGATTCCTGCCGGGGGCTCCCGGTCGGCGTTGTCGAGGCGGTCCAGCGCACTCTCGCACGCTTCCACCAGGGCGTGCTTCGCCGGGAAGAAGCTCTGCCAGGGCTGCGCGCTGTAGCTGAACCTGGCCAGATCATCGAGGGTGAGGCGCTGCTGCAAGGCCAGGCTCACCACGTCGATCTTGTCGGTTGCCGCTACTTCGGCCACGACCTGACCGCCCAGCACGCGGCGGCTGTCAGCGTCGGCGACGAGCTTGAACCGGACATCGCTCGATCCGGGCATCATGGGGAACCTGCTCCGGGTATGACCGGTGCCAACGACCGGCGTGAATCCCCGCTCGCGGGCCAGCGCCTCCGTGAACCCGGTGCTCGCGACGCGCAGGTGGAAGGCACAGGTGGCGGCCCCATTGACGAAGCCAGAGTACCGATCGCGAATCCCGGCCACCGTGCGCGCCGCGACCTTGGCCATGGGCACCGCATTGGTGGCCAGCTTGCCGCCCAGCACCTTGCCGTCGATGGCCGAGACAAAGCGGCAGCAATCGCCGGCAGCGAGCACCCCTGGCAGGTTCGTGCGCATGCGGTCGTCCACCACAATCCCGTCCTTCTCGACGGCCAGGCCCTGGTCCTGGAAGAGGTCGATGTCGGGCCGCATGCCCACCGCGAAGCAGACGAAATCGGTTCCGGGATCGAGATCGACCGCGGTGCCGTCGGAGAGTGCGACCCGATGCACCCGGCCGCCGGATCCGTCCAGTCGGCTCACGGTGCCCCCGAGGCGCAGGTCGATTCCCTGGTCGCGGAGCACGTCGTGCACGGGCGCCGCCATGTCGGCGTCCAGCATGGTGGGAAGGACGCGATCCGCCATGTCCACGAGAACGACGTCGAGGCTTCGCTCCCTATAGGCCTGTGCTTGCTCGATGCCGATGGCGCCGGCACCGACCACGACGGCGCGCCGGGCGCCGGCCTGGAGCTTGCCGAGGATGCCCAGCATGTCGTCCTGCGTCTTGACGGTGAAGACGTTGTCTGCGTCCGCGTTGTCCAGACGCGGCTGGACGGGGACCGCACCGGTGGCGATGAAGAGGGTCTCGAACCCCAGGACGGTCCCGTCCTCGGTCACCGCCTCCCGATCCGCCAGGTTGACGCGTGCGACCCTCTGCCTCACGAGCCGCACACCGACGTCGGTCACCAGCGCATCCTTCTTGTAGACCGCTTCCGGATCGAAGAGTCCCTGGAGGGCGTAGGGAATCGCACAGTAGACCATGGAGTTCGCTTCCGGACGGAGCATCGTGATGGCGACTTCGGGCCGGAGCTTCTTCAGCAGCCGGCAGAACGTGATGCCCGCCGGGCCGCCGCCGATCACCAGCACCTCGGTTCGCTCGATCATGAGGAGTCCCCCTTCATCGATTCTGGGGCCATGGCTTCAATCGTACGTCGGCCGGGAACCGCCGCACCGTGCTGCGGGAAACGCCCATGCACCGGGCGGCTGGCGACCGATCAAAGCGCTCCAGATTGCAGCACCGCAGCGTTTCGAGCTCGCGCATCTCCAGACGAACGGCTTCCAGGCGGTCCATGGGAATGCCCTAAACTATACTATGCGGCTCGAGCTTCTGCGCACGGCGAGAAGAAATCCGAAGGTTCTGCTAACACGGTAGTTATATTCGCCATGACTTTGCGGCACGCAACGCGGCCTCCCGTGCCAGGCTCCGCTTCTCTTCTTCTCTTCAGGAGCTGACAGCTGACAGCTGATGGCTGACGGCTGTGGGCCGCGGGCACTGCCCGCGCGGTGGTCAGCGTGCTCACGGTGATCAGGGGGGTAGCGATCCCGCGTTCCTCCGTGCGTCCGCCGGTCGCGGGACCCTGCCCCCCGCCGGCGCCCGTCAGAACGCCTCCTCTACCAGGTCGCGGAAGAGTTCCGCGTCCGCAAGCTGGGGCGCCTCGAGTTCCCGGACGATCCGGCCCTCGCGCAGAACCACGACGTGCCGGGCGAGGCGGCACGTCTGGCTCAGGCTGTGAGATACGGCAAGCACGGTGTACTGCTCCCGAAGCCGTTCCAGCAGCGCCTCGATGGCGCGGGCGGCCTGGAAGTCGAGGCCGGCTGTGGGCTCGTCGAGAAGCAGAAAGGAGGGCCCGAGGGAAAGGGCGCGGGCCAGGCAGAGTCGTTGCTGCTGGCCCCCGGAAAGGGTGAGTGCGCTCTCGGAAAGCCGGTCGCGGACCTCCTCGAAGAGGCGCACCTCGACCAGGGCGTACTCCATGCGGTCGCGTGCCTCGGCGGCGGAAAGGCCGCACACGGCGCGCAGGGGAATCGCCAGGTTCTTCTCGATGGAGACCGGAAGCACATTGGGGTTCTGAAAGACCATGGCGGCACGCCGGCGGAGGTCGTGGAGGGGATAGGCGCCGCGATAGGCATCGATCCAGCGCCCGTCGAGACGCAGGCGAACGGTCCCGGAGGTCTGGCAGCCCGGGAAGAGCTCGTTGAGGCGGTTGACGGCCCGGAGGAGGGTGCTCTTTCCCGACCCGGAGGGGCCGACCAGCACGGTGATCCCGCCCGGAGAGAGCTCGAGGTTGATCTCCTTCAGAACGAGACGTCCCTTGAAGCCAACCGACAGGTTCTCGATGCGGAGAGAGACGCTGGAGGACGCTTCGGCCGTGTCTTGACCTTTGAACGTCACAGAATGCGCCTCCGGAGTCCGCCATGCAACAGGTGGGCCAGGCCGAAGAGGAAAGCGGTGAGCCCCATCAACACCACAGCCGCGCCGAAAGCCAGCTCGAGCTCGGCGCCAGTTCGGTGCTCCGAAGCCAGATAGAAGATCCGGAACGGGATTGCCTCGAACCGGGAAGTGAGGCCGGCGGGCAGGCCGCTGCTGGCAACCACGCCCGTGAGGAGGATCACCGCCAGGTCCTCGGCCGCCCGCCCGATCGTGAGCACGGCGCCCCCGAGAACTCCGCGGCTGGAGGTGGGCAGAAGCACCCGACACAGGTTCTGCTTGGGCGTCAGCCCGAGGCTCGGACCGATCAGCCGAAGTGGCTCGGGGAGGCCCTGGAGCGCAGCCTCGGTGGTTCGAATCGAGTATGGCAGGACCAGGAGGGCCATGCAGGCGATGGCGAGCAACAGGCACGTGCCTGCGTCCGGGAGCAGGGTGCGGCGGAGGAGGAGGATCAGGCCGAAGCCGAGGAGACCCATCAGAATCGAGGGGACCGCGGCGAGCACGTCCACGCAGAGGTTCACCAGGCGAGCCCAGCGGCCCCGGGCGAACTCGGAGAGGTAGATCCCGCTCGCGATCCCGACCGGGAGGGCGATCAGACATGTGCCGACCACCAGGGCCAGCGTACCGGCCAGCGCAGGCCAGAGTCCGTCGAACACCGGAGCCCGGCCCGTGAGCGCGGCGAGCGCGGGTACGTCACCGAAGAGGAGGGACGGGCCGAGGGTGCTTCCTCCGCGGGCGATCAGGAAGCTGATCGCGAGGCCGAGCAGCACCGGGAGCCCCAGCCCGGAGAGCCAGGCAAAGGCGGCGAGAAGCCGGGCGGCACAGCGGGGGCGCCTTTCAGCGGAGTTCGCGCACATGGGGGGGCTCTGCCGGGCCGAGGCGGCGAAGCGCCGCCGTCAGGGCCGTGTTGAAGACGAAGAGGAGGAGCCCCGCTGCCGCGATGCTCCGGAACTCCGGGCTCGACCAGTCCGTCGAGAGCACCAGGGCGATGTGCGCGGTGAGGGTGCGTACGGAATCAAGATAGGAGGAGGGGAATTGCGGGGCGTTGCCGGCCACCATCAGCGCGACCACGGTGTCGCCCGCCGCCCGGCAGAAGCCGAGCAGGGTGGCGGAAAGAAGCCCGGGACCGCTCCGGGGGAGGAGCACGCGCAGGAAGGTATCGGCCGGGCGCATTCCAAGCGCGGCGCAATCGAGCCGGACCTCCAGCCCGGTCGCCTCGATCCGGCTGTGGAGCGTGAGCGTGATGGTGGGGAGCACGAGCGCGGCGAGGGTAAGCCCGGCACCCAGGAGGGAGAAGCCCCCAGCACCCGCGTTGCGGAGGAATGGAACCAGCAGGGAGACCGATACGAAGCCGTAGAGGACGGTGGGGATGCCGGTCATGAAATGGACCGACGCCATGGCGAGCCGGGCGAGCGGGCGCGGCGCGATTCCGTGGGCGAAAGCGACCAGTCCGATGGCCGCCGGTGCGGCGAGCAGAGTGGCGGTGGCGGCAAGGAGGATTGTGCCCACGATCATGGGGGCAATGCCGAACTCTCCGGGCGAGGCGTAGGGCCGCCACCGCCCCAGAAGGATCTCGAAGAACTCCCCCGACGCGAAAAGCGGCAGCGCCGAGGCGACGAGGAAGGCCGCCACCCCGGCAACCCCAAGAACCACCAGGAGGCTGGCGAGCCGGCTCACCGCGGGCCGCCCCCTGGCGCCGGGGCTGGTATGTACCCGGCCGACTGGATGATCTGTGCCCCTTCCGCCGAGTAGATGTAGTTGATGAAGGCCTGGACGAGCGGCCCGGGCTTGCCCCGCGTATTCATGAAAAGGTGTCGAACGACCGGGTAAGCACCGGAGACTGCATTCTCCTGGGTCGGCTCCACGGCATCCAGCGAAACCGGCTTGAGGGTCGGGTCGATGTGCCCGATGCTGATGTACCCGAGCGCGCCCCGATCGTGAGCCACGGCGACCTTCATGGCGCCGTTGGACGCCAGAACGTTGGCCCGGTCGGCAATGGGCCCCTTGGCCAGGAGCTTCTCCCAGAACACCTCGCGGGTGCCGCTCGCCTCGTCCCGGTTGTAGAGCTGGATGGCCAGGTCGGGTCCCCCGACCTCACGCCAGTTGGTCATGCTTCCGCCCCAGATGGCCCGGGCCTGGGCCGTCGTGAGAGAGGCCACGGGGTTGTCCGGGTGGACGCACAGGGCAACCCCGTCGACGGCGAAGGCGAAGGACTGGAGCCCGGCCGCCTCCTGCTCGCTGTTCTTGAGCGGGCGCCCGGTGTTGCCGATGTGGACGAGCCCCTCGCTGACCTTCTTGACCCCGACTCCGCTCCCACCTCCCTCGATCGTAATGGCGATCCGGGGGTATGCCGTCATGATGCGTCTTGCGGCCTCCTGCATGACGGGGATGTGGGCGGTGCCCCCCCCGATGTCGATTCTCCCCTCCAAACCCGAGAAAGCGGCCAGGGCACCCTCGGCAGGAACCGCCGGCTCGGGCCGGGTGCAGGCCGCCGCGACCAGAAGGAGAACGCCGGCGAGGCCGGCCCATACGGCGTCACTCATGGAACTGTTCCCTTCGTGCGAAACGGCGTGAACTGTGTGGAGAAGGTGGAAAGGCAGGGACGTGTCGAAGTCGGGGGAAGCCGGATCCCTTGGAGTTCAGCGGGCGTGCAGACCTGCACGGGACGGGGCAACTCATGTCGCCCCCTTCCGGGAGCCCCTGCGCCCGGGGGGTTCCGCGGAGTCACATCGGCCGCACCGGTGGCGTGGTGCGCCTCGCTCCGGGATCGCAGGACCCTGCTGCGCGGCCTTCACGACCGATTTCCTCCCTGCGTGCAAGGCCGCCCTTCGGCATCGAACGGCGAGTCAATCCTGACGGGATCACGAACTGCCTGTGCACGGTATCACACGGGCCCGCGACGATCAAGGCAGGCCGCGCGGCGGCCTGTCGGGGCGCCGTCGAAGTGCGGGAGAGACGGCAGGGGGGTGCAAGTCAGCTCGGATTCCCGGCGCCGATCGGTCGCCGCCCGGCGCCGCGAAAGCGCACGATTCCAGGTCGGATTCCCCGGCGCCGGCCCTGCCCTGGAGACCGCAGAAACTGCTCGACGAACGAGGCGCAGAATCTAAGGTTTCCTGTCCCTTGACAGCACCCGGACCTGGCATGATGATCGCTCCCCAGGAAACGGCTTGCGGCCTCCGGCGCGGTCGCGAGTGACCGGCAAGGCGGGCGCGCGAGCCGCCCGCTTTCCGGTGCAGGAACGCGGCCCGCGGCGGAGAGCGAGGGGACTTCTCGGAGACGTTCGAGTCCGGAGCATGGTGGCCTTCGCCCGCGCCATCTGAAGTCTCGCCAGGACCGATCGCGAGGAGGTACGGAATGAGCGAGATTGCGACCATCGTCGACCGGCACCGGGGCAAGCGGGGGGATCTCATCGCGATCCTCGAGGAGATCCAGTCCCGCTACTCGTACCTGCCCGAAGACTCGCTGCGAGAAGTCGCCCAGCGCACCGGCCGCTCCCTGGTGGACATCTACGGGGTGGCCACCTTCTACCGCTGGTTCAGCCTCGAGCCGCGGGGAAAGCACGTCGTCACCTGCTGCATGGGCACCGCCTGCCACGTGCGCGGTGCCCCGCGCGTCGTGGAAGCGCTCGGACGCAGACTGGGAATCACCGCCGGCCAGACGACCCCCGACCGGAACTTCACCCTCGAGACCGTCAACTGCCTGGGCGCCTGCGCGATGGGTCCCGTGGTGGTGATCGACGGGCGCTACCATCCCAAGGTCGCGAGCTCCGCCGTGAGCGCGCTGGTAGACAGGACCGCCCGGGGAAACGGCACGGCGGAGGGCGAAGAAGCGGACGGCAAGCGCCTCGTCCTGAACGTGCGCTGCCCGCGGTGCGGCCACAGTCTGCTGGACGAGCAGCACCCCCTGGAGGACCGTCCCTCGATCCGGCTCGAAGCCGTCCGGGACGGCCGGGCGGGCTGGATCCGCCTGTCCAGCGTCTATGGCAGCCCGCGCGTCGCCGCCGAGTCCGACATTCCCTCGGGTACCGTGGTCGATTTCCAGTGCCCGCAGTGCCACGCCCACCTGGCCGACGGGCTCCCGTGCTGGGACTGCGGCGCGCCCATGTTCGCCTTGCAGATCGTCGGCGGCGGCACGATGAGCTTCTGTTCCCGCCGGGGGTGCACGAGGCACCTGCTCGACGTCAACCCGGAACCACCGACACGACCCTTGCTCTCGGAGCGATAGCCCGATGTCCCGTTTATCCTCCCTCTCGGAACTGGACGAGCTGCGCCGGGTGCTGGCGAGCGCCGCCAACCCGGATCAGCCCCGGATCGTCGTCTGCGCGGGCACCGCCTGTCACGCCAGCGGTGCCGGCAACCTCGTCCGCGCCGCAAAACAGCACATCCTCGACCACGGCCTCGTCGGCAAGGTGGCGCTCCGGGTCACCGGCTGCCACGGCTTCTGCGAGATGGGACCGTTCGTCCTGACGGAACCGCAGCTGGCCTTCTACGCCCAGGTCAAGGAGGAGGACATCCCGCGCGTGATTGCCGCAACGCTGGCCGGCAAGTACGTCGACGACCTCCTCTACCGGGATCCGGACTCGGGGAAGGTCTACTACCGGCGCGACGACATCCCGTTCTTCAAGCATCAAAAGCGCGACCTCCTCGGCCTCAATCAACGGATCGATCCGATTCGGATTCACGACTACATCGCCGAGGGCGGCTATGCGTCGCTGGCCCAGGTCCTGGCCAGGCGCGATCCCGCCTGGGTCGTCCAGGAAGTCCTTCGCTCGGGTTTGCGCGGGCGGGGGGGCGGGGGGTTTCCCACGGGGCGCAAGTGGGCGTTGCTCGCCCGCCAGCCGTCCGGACGGGGCAAGTTCCTGGTCTGCAACGCGGACGAGGGGGATCCGGGCGCGTACATGGACCGCAGCGTCCTGGAGGGCAACCCGCACAGCATCCTCGAGGGCATGGTGATCGGCGCCTATGGCACCGGCGCGACCGAGGGGATCGTCTATGTGCGGAACGAGTACCCCCTGGCGATCAAACATCTGACCATCGCGCTCCAGCAGGCGCGGCAACTGGGCCTGCTCGGCACCGACATCCTCGGGACCGGCGTGGCGTTCGACATCCAGATCGTCCGCGGCGCCGGCGCGTTCGTCTGCGGCGAGGAGACGGCGCTCATCCGCTCCGTCGAGGGCAAGATCGGCGAGCCGCGCCAGCGCCCGCCCTACCCGGTCGAGAAGGGGATCGACGGCCGGCCCACGGCCATCAACAACGTGGAAACGTGGGCGAACATCCCGCTGGTCTTCCGGGTCGGGGCCGACGAGTACGCCAGGACCGGCACTCCCAACAACTCGGGAACGAAGATCTTCAGCCTCGTCGGCAAGATCAAGAACACCGGGCTGGTCGAGGTGCCGATGGGAATGACCATCCGCCAGGTCGTTCACGACATCGGCGGCGGCCCCTCCGGCGCCGCCCCCATCAAGGCGGTGCAGACCGGCGGCCCCTCGGGCGGCTGCATCCCGGCCGCGAAGTTCGACCTCCCGATCGACTACGACACGCTGGCGAGCGCGGGGTCGATCATGGGCTCGGGCGGCATGATCGTCATGGACGAGAACACCTGCATGGTGGATGTCGCCAAGTACTTCCTCGCCTTCCTCAAGGACGAGTCCTGCGGCAAGTGCTTCACCTGCCGCAAGGGCACGCAACGCATGCACGAGATCCTCGACGACATCTCGCGCGGGCGCGCCACGCTCGCCGATCTGGATCTCCTCGAGGAGCTCGCGGGTGTGGTGACGGACACGAGCATGTGCGGGCTGGGCCAGACCGCCGCGAACCCCGTGCTGTCCACGCTGCGCTACTACCGGGCCGAGTTCGAGCGGCACATCACCCAGAAGCGCTGCGACGCGTACGTGTGCCGCGATCTCGTCGGCGCGGCCTGCCAGGCCGCCTGCCCCATCGGCACCGAAGCGTGGCGCTACGTCGCGCACATCGCCCGGGGCGAGTACGCCGAGGCCTACCGCGCCATCCGCGACGCCAACCCGTTCCCCTCGGTCTGCGCGCGGGTGTGCAACCATCCCTGCGAGGAGCACTGCCGCGCCGCCGCGGCGGGCTCGCAGGCGGTGGCCATCCGGCTGCTGAAGCGGTTCATCACCGACCGGACCGACCCCATGAGCTACCATCCCGAGCGCGTCCCGACGGATGCGAGCCGGCCGCGGGTGGCGGTGATCGGAGCCGGGCCGGCGGGGCTGACCGCCGCGCACTTCCTGTCGCTTGAGGGGTACCCGGTCACCGTGTTCGAGTCCGAAGTGGAGCCCGGCGGGATGCTCTACTCGGCCATTCCGGGCTACCGGTTGCCCCGCGACGTCGTGCGCCGGGAGATCCAGTCGCTTCTCGCCGAAGGCATCGAGCTGCAATGCGGCGCCACGCTCGGCCGCGAGATCACCCTGGACAGCCTGTTCGACAGCGGCTACCAGGCGATCTTCCTCGCGCTCGGGGCCCACAAGAGCCTCGAGCTGGGACTGCCCGACGAGGACGCCGAGGGTGTGATCCCGTCGATCCGCTTCCTCAAGGCCCACAACGTGCGAGGCGAGGCGCTCGGCCGCGGGCGCGTGGGCGTCATCGGCGGCGGCAACTCGGCCCTGGATGCCGCGCGCACGGCGCTGCGCCAGCCGGAAGTGGACGGCGTGACGATCTTCTACCGCCGGAGCCTCGCCGAGATGCCGGCCTTCCGCGAGGAGGTCGAGGCGGCCCTCCAGGAGGGCATCACCATCGAGCCGCTCACCTCGCCCAAGCGGATCCTCACCCGGGAGGGCCGGCTCACCGGGATCGAGTGCATCAAGAACCGGCTCGGGGAGCCCGACGAGAGCGGCCGGCGCCGGCCGGTGCCGGTGCCCGGCAGCGAGCACACGGTGGCGCTCGACACGCTCATCGTCGCGATCAGCGAGGGCTCGGACACCGACTGCGTCTCGGTGGCCGGCGCCAACCGGGTGGAAGTGACCGCGGCCAAGGCCGTCCGCGTCGACACCGAAACCCTGCTCACCAACCGGCCCGGGGTGTTCGCCGGAGGCGACGTGGTCACCGGCCCCAACACGGTCGTGAACGCCATCGCCGCCGGCAAGCGGGCGGCAGTGATGATCGACCGCTATCTACGCGGCGAGACGCTGGTGCGGGAGCCGCGGCCCCGGTTGCCGGAACGCTACGTGGGGCTTCCCGCAACCGCGGCGGACGAGGCGGCTCCGAGCGGCCGGGTGGTCACCCCCCGACTGCCCATCTCGGCCCGCCGGCGGAATTTCCGCGAGGTGGAAGCCGCGCTGACCGAGGAGGATGCCATCCGGGAGGCGCGGCGGTGTCTGCGCTGCGACCTCGCCTTCACCGAGTCGCTGGCGCCGGCCCCGGAGGAGTCCGCCGCCCGGACGGGAGGTGCCCAGTGATCACGCTGAAGATCAACGGCCTGCCGGTCGCCGTGGAAGCCGGCAGCACGATCCTCGAGGCCGCCCAGTTCCTGGGCTTTCCCATCCCCACGCTCTGCCACATGGAGGGGCTTTCGCCCTACGGCGCCTGCCGGCTGTGCGTGGTGGAGATCGGGGAGGGGCCGCGCGCGCGGCTCGTGACCTCGTGCACCTACCCCGCCGAGGAGGGACTTGTGGTGCGCACGGCGTCGGCGCGCGTCGTGCGGGCGCGGCGCATGGTGATCGAGCTTCTGCTCGCCTCCTGCCCACAGTCTCGCACCATCCAGGATCTCGCCTCGGCCCACGGCGTGCACCAGCAGCGCTTCCGCCAGGAGCACGAGGACTGCATCCTGTGCGGCCGCTGCGTGCGGATGTGCGAGGAGCAGATGATGGCCAAGGCGATCGGCTTCCAGGGCCGGGGCGAGCGACGGACCATCGGCACCCCCTTCAACGAACCCTCGGCCCAGTGCCGGCAGTGCGGCGGGTGCATCTACGTGTGCCCGGCCTGCCAGCTGCGCTGTACCTACAATGAACCCGACAAGGCGATCTGCGGCGCTTGCGCGAATCTTCCGGCTCCCTGCCTGGAGAAGGAGGGAGCCGCCGACATGCTCTGCTACATGTCGCCGTGCGTGGCCTGCGAGATCAAGCGCTGACGCGACCTGAAGGAGAGGATCATGACCCTATCGCGAGTCAACTCATCGGCGGCGACCCTCACGAAGAACCGGACCGAGGACTCCGTCGTCCCGAACTCCGGGATGTGCGTGACCTGCGTGGACGGCTGCATCGGGATGTGCGAGATCGGGAAATCCGCCTACCGCGGCCACGAGGTGATCTACCCGCAGCCCTTCGGCGTGATCACCACCGCGGCGGAGAAGGTCTACCCGGTGGACTACTCCCACTTCCAGATCATGGGCACGGCCGCCGGCGCCCACGGCGTCGCCGAGAACTCCGATGCCGCGATCTTTCCCGCGGTGAACCTGGAGGTCGTCTTCGGCCACGACCAGGGGCTCAAGTTCCGCCTGCCGTGGGTCATCCCGGGCATCGGCTCGACCAACATCGCCAAGAACAACTGGGAGGGGCTCGCCATCGGCTCGGCGCTCGCCGGCACGGGGCTCACCATCGGCGAGAACGTCGTCGGCATGGACCCCGAGGCGGTGATCCGCAGCGGCCGCGTCGTCAGCACGGTGGATCTGAAGCGGCGGGTGGAGCTCTTCACGAACTTCCAGCAAGACGGCTACGGGGCCATCATCGTCCAGGCCAACATCGAGGACACCCGCCTCGGCGTGCAGGAATACGCCATCGAGAAGCTCGGCGTCCAGTGCGTCGAGATGAAGTGGGGCCAGGGCGCCAAGGACATCGGCGGCGAGGTGAAGATCCGCGATCTCGCCAAGGCCAGGCTTCTCCACGAGCGCGGCTACATCGTCCTGCCCGACCCCACGGATCCCTTCGTGGTCGAGTCCTTCGAGCGCGGCGCCTTCCAGGAATTCGAGCGCCACTCGCGCGTGGGCATGGTCACCGAGGAGGGCTTCGCCAAGCGCGTGGAGGAGCTCCGCAAGGCGGGCGCGCGCTATGTGTTCTTGAAGACCGGCGCCTACCGCCCGGTGGATCTGGCGCGCGCGGTGAAGTTCGCCTCCAAGTACGGCATCGATCTCCTCACCGTGGACGCGGCCGGCGGCGGGACGGGCATGAGCCCGTGGCGGATGATGAACGAGTGGGGCATGCCGCCCATCGAGCTGCACACCCTGCTGTACCAGTATGTCGACGCGCTCGCGCGGCGCGGCGCGCACGTGCCGGCCGTGGCCGTGGCCGGCGGCTTCACGTTCGAGGACCAGATCTTCAAGGGCCTGGCTCTCGGCGCTCCCTACGTGAAGCTCGTGGGCATGGCCCGCGGCCCCATCGCCGCGGCGATGGTCGGCAAGACGATCGGCCGGGCGATCGACGAGGGGCAACTCCCGGTCTACGTGGAGCGGTTCGGCCGCGACCGGGAGGAGATCTTCGTGACCGCCTCGCACCTCCGCAAGGAGCTCGGTGAGGAGACGTACGCTCGCGTCCCGGCGGGAGCGCTCGGCCTGTACACCTACTACGAGCGGCTGGCGCAGGGCCTGCGGCAGCTCATGGCGGGCAGCCGGAAGTTCGCCTGCCGCTACATCAGTCGCGACGACCTGGCGGCGGCCACCCGCGAGGCGGCCGCGATCTCCGGGATCCCCTTCCTGATGGACGTGGACAAGGAGGCCGCCGCCGCGATCCTCAACGCCTGACCGGCTCTTCGATGGACTCGGGACGGCCATGGCAGCGAACACGCGCGACCGTGACGCCACGTTCCAGGAGGTGCTGGAACGCCAGGGCTGGCACCGGCCGGCGGCGCTCGAGCGCCGGGCCGGGTCGCTGCCGCCATGGGAGCTGGATTCGGCGCTGCGCCTGAGCCTGGCGCTGGCCGGCGAGGAGGCCGAGCAGGACCTCGAGACCTGGCGTCGCGCCATGTACCGCGAGGGCCGCCGCCGGCTCTTTCCCCGTCGCTTCGAGGCCGCGAGCGATCCGGTCGCCGCCGTGGCGTCGTACTTCTTCCCGCTGGCGGCTGCGGTGCTGCGCGCCCAGGCCGCCCGGGGCGGCGACCGGATCGCCGTGCGGCTGCCCTTCGCCCCGCTCACCGCCGACGAGATCGCCGCCTGGCCGGCCGGCGAGGAGTACCGGCGCCTCCTGCCGTTCCTCGAGGAAGAAGGATTCCTCGTCACGCTGACCACGGCCCAGGAGTGGCTCGGCTTCTCCATCGCCGACCACGTGCTGGGCGTGACGGGGCTGTGCCTCTGGATCGGCCGCCAGCTTGCCCGGACGGTGCCCGTGGATCTCCCGCTCCTCCACGGCGCCGCCATCGGCCACGACATCGGCAAGTTCGGCTGCATCGGCGCCGAGGAGCGGGCCATCCCGCGGCTGCACTACTTCTACACCCACCAGTGGTACCACAGCCGCGGTCTTCTCGACATCGGTCACATCGCCACCAACCACTCCTGCTGGGATCTCGAGCCAATCCGCCTGCCGGTGGAGACCCAGCTGCTGATCTACGCCGACTTCCGGGTGAAGGACGCCGCCGGCCCCGACGGCCGGGAGAGCATGCACATCACCTCGCTCGGCACGGCGTTCGCCGCCATCCGCGACAAGCTCGAGAACCTGGACCGGCCGAAGCTCCGCCGATACGAGGGCGTCTACCGGAAGCTCCGCGACCTGGAGGACTACCTGCTGCATCTCGGCGTGGACCTCGATCCGCCCGGCTTCGCCACCCGGCCCGTGCGTCCGCCGCGTCTGCCGCACGGCCTCGAAGTGGTCCGGATCCTCGCGGGCACCGAGCGGCCCGACCGGGCGGCGCTGGCCACCGGCCGGGACCTTCTCACCACGGCCCGTCTCTTCAGCACCGCCCACAACATCA
>JAFGQW010000203.1 GCA_016935485.1 Planctomycetota bacterium
GAAGGCGGGGCCGGTCGAGGCCACCGCGGCGAACAAGGCGGCGGCCGGAAACTGGATCGAACGGATCGTTCCCGAAGGGTTGACGAATATCTTCGATGCGCTGGTCAGGGCCTTCAGCCGCGTGGGCCGCGGGTCCGCGGAGCGCCTGGAGCCGCTCGCGGCGGACACGTTCTACTTGCTCACCGACGGCCATGCGAACCGCGGCGAGGTGCAGGATCCGACGGAGCTGATCGAGGAACTCGCACGGCTCAACCGCCATCACCGGGTCATCATCCATGCCGTGGGTCTCGGCAACGATGCGGATGGGGGCTTCCTGCGTGCGCTTGCGGAACGGTTCGGGGGGCGCTACGTGCACATCCGGGCGCGAAAGCCCGAGAAGTGACGCAGGGAGAAGCTCTGGCAGCAGCACGCTGTGCGCGCTGCGCCGGGACCCCGGGGCCCGCACTCGACTCCTTCCGCCACGACACCGTCCGACGCCTTGCGGGACGTCAAAACCGCCGCCCGGCCGCTCCTACGCCGCTCCCGCTGCCCTCGAAGCCGCCCCGAGTCCGCCGGATGCCGCGCAGAGCTCGCACCTGGGCCCCGAGGAACCCCCGCCTTGACCGCACGCCAAGCCATCGGTACCCTCGACGGTAGGCCAGAACTGCGTTGGTTCTGCCTTTCTGGCCATGAGGCCACGGGGACAGGCGCCGTCGCTCGCAAAGGGGGCACGAACCTGCCTCGTCAACTCCCGCGCGCGGCGCAACCTGGCGGAGAAACGAACGGTTTCCTCAAGGCGTCGGCACATGCAGGTCTGCGGTACCGGATCGGGCGCTCCCGGGGCACGAGGGGCGAACCGGCGTTTGTCCGGTCGGGTCTCTCCCGCGGCGACCCTCCTGGCCGCAACATCGGTAAGGAAAGAGCGATGAGAACTGCTTCTCGGTCCTTCCTGCTCGCGTTCGGGTGCCTGTTCGCAGGCCTGACCCACGCCCAGGTCACCACCCTCTGGCAGTTCAACGGGCTCGTGGCGGGCGACTATCTCGGCTACTCCGTTGACGGCGCCGGCGACGTGAACCGCGATGGCTACGCCGACCTCATTGCGGGCGCCAATCGAGCGGACCCCGGCGGGCGCACGAACGCCGGCCAGGCCACGGTCTTCTCGGGCAAGGACGGCAGCGTGCTCTACACGTTCAACGGGGTGGCCGCCAGTGACGGCTTCGGCGATGCGGTTGGCGGTGCGGGCGACGTGAACAAGGACGGTTACGCCGACGTCATCGTGGGAGCGTACAACGCGGATCCGGGCGGCCTGGTGAATGCCGGCCAGGCCACGGTCTTCTCGGGCAAGGACGGCAGCGTGCTCTACACCTTCAACGGGCTGGTGGCGGGCGACTGGTTCGGCCACTCGGTCAGGGGCGCCGGCGACGTGAACAACGACGGCTACCCGGATCTCATCGTGGGAGCCTGCATTGCGAGCCCGGGCGGACTTTCGAGCGCCGGGCAGGTCACGGTCTTCTCGGGCAAGGACGGCAGCGTGCTCCACACCTTCAACGGGCTCGCCGCAGGCGACTGGCTCGGCCGGTCGGTTGCCGGCGCCGGCGACGTCAACCGGGACGGCTACGCCGATCTCATCTGCGGAGCCCATCAGGCGGATCCCGGGGGGCGCGGGAACGCCGGCCAGGCCACCGTCTTCTCCGGCAAGGACGGCAGCGTGCTCTACACCTTCAACGGGCTGGTGGCGGGCGACACCTTCGGCTATTCGGTGGCTGGCGTCGGCGACGTGGACCGAGATGGCTTCCCGGATCTTCTCGTCGGAGCCAACGCCGCCGACCCGGGCGGGCTGGCGAACGCCGGCCAGGCCACCGTCTTCTCCGGCAAGGACGGCAGCGTGCTCCACACCTTGAACGGGCTCGCCGCAGGCGACATGTTCGGGATCGGGGTGGCGGGAGCCGGCGACGTGAACCGGGATGGCTACGCCGACCTCTTCGGCGGCGCCCATCAGGCGAGCCCCGGCGGCCGTGCGACTGCCGGGCAGGCGCTGGTCTTCTCCGGCAAGGACGGGAGCTTGCTCTACACCTTCGACGGCCAGGCGGCGGGCGACTGGTTCGGCATGTCGGTGGCGGGAGCGGGCGACGTGAACCGGGACGGCGTTCCCGACCTCTTCGTCGGCGCCTTCAATGCCGATCCGGGCGCGCTCTCGAGCGCCGGCCAGGCCACCGTTTTCTCGGTGGCCGCAACCGTCCTTTCCGGCTCCGGCAGCCCCAGCATCGGCGGAACCATCGTGCTCAGTCTCACGGCTCCCGGCGACGGGGGGCTGCCCTTCCAGGTGGGCTCGTCGCTGGGGACCGGACCGATTCCGATCGACACCCGCCTGCTGTACCTCAGCCTGGACGCGCTCTTGATCGCCTCCGTCCAGGGGGTCTTCCCCGGCATCTTCTCGAATTACAGCGGCATCCTCGACGGCAACGGCATGGGCACCGCGGCGATCCGGATCCCGAAGTCTCCGCTGCTGCCTGGCGTGCGCATCCACAGTGCTTTCGTGACCCTCAAGCCGGGGGCGCCATCCAGCATCAGCTCGATCAGCAACACCTTCTCCTTCAGCATCACGCCCTGACCGTGGCGATGCGCACCGGTTGTGGCACCTGCCTTGTTTCCGGGTTGCCGCTCGTCGCCCTGATCGTGCTCCTGGCGGTGGCGCTCGGGCTGAGGGTCTTCGCGCTGGATCGGCCGCTCCAGTACGACGAGGTCTACACCGCCCGGCTCTTCGTGCTCCAGCAAGGCGATCCGGAGTTCCTGGCCCGGCTTCCCTACCACTCGAACAACCACCTCCTGAACACGTGGATGGCCCGGCGCTGCGTGGACCTCCTGGGGACGAGCGACCTCGCGTTGCGCCTGCCGTCCTTCGTGTGCGGGCTTCTCCACGTGCTCGTGGTCTTTGCGCTCGTCCGCTTCCTGTTCGGCGCGATGCCGGCGTTCTGGGCCGCGAGCATCCTCGCCATCTCGCCCCTGCCGATCTACTTCGACACCGCCTGCCGCGGGTATGCATCCATGATGCTGTTTCTCGCGCTCTGCGTGTGGATGTGGCTCGTCTGCGGTCGTAGCCCGTCGTGGAAGTCCTGGATCGGGTTTGCCGCGAGCGCCGTGCTGCTGCTGCTGGCGAATCCTTTCGGCATCGTGCCGCTGGGAATCCTGGTCGTCGTCGGACTGGTCCTGAAAGTCCCGGGCGGAAAGCGCGTTCGCTTCGTGCCTCTCGCGCTCTCCCTCTGCGCGATCGCCGCGACGACGATCGCCGTCTACAGCACACAGGTGCCGTTCCTCGAGTACCTCGCGCACTGGTGGAACCACGGCCGGTTGCCCGAGACGTCCTTCGTCCGCTATGCGTCCGCCAACGAGCCGGTGACCGGTGCGTTCCTGCTCGAGCTCTGGACCCTGTTCGCGGGCGGGGAGGGCTGGGCCCGGCTCCTGGTTCTCGGCGCGCTTGCGGGCGCCGGCGCGGCGGTCGGCGTTGCGCGAGGGCAAGATCCTGCCGAGACGGCCCGGCGGCGGTACGGCGTCCAGGTCTGTCTGGCCTTCCTGGTCCTTCCGCTTGCCTTCTGCGCCCTGGTCGGGCTCGAAGTGCTGCCGCGGTTGTTCAGCTTCGGGGCGGCGTTTCTGTCCGCCCTGTGCGCCCTGGGCTTGTGGGGAATCGGTGCACCGGTAGCGCGGCGCTGGCCCGGCAGGGCAGGACTCTCGCCGGCGATCTCCGTCGTCGGTCTCGCGACACTCGCTGTCGCCGCCCACTGGCCGCCGCGCGGCGAATGGCCGGACGAGGGTCGACTCGTCGACATGCGTGCCGTCGCCCGGTGGCTGGACGCGCGCCGCCAGCCGCTCGACTTCGTGGTCACGAACACCGCGGGCGATCAGGCCGGCGGCATCAACCTCCCGTTGAAGTGGTATCTCGACCCCGAGTTGCCGGCCGCAGATCCGGCCAGCCTCCTCTCGGAGGCCTCAAACATCTGGACGGTGGCGACCCGGGAGACGATGCCGCCCGTTTCGCCGACGCAGCGCGTCGGGCAGCCGGGCGACTTCGACCACATTCGCGTGCAGGCGTACGAGCGCCGGTTCGGCATGGTTCGCCAGCCCGCCTGCGCCGGCACGGCTCCGCCGCCGCTCGTCGTGCGTCAGCATGACCGCAACGGAGCGGTGCTGCCTTCCGAGACTCTTGCGCAGCCGGAGGCCGGACCGATCTGGTCATTCCGGCCGGCACCCGGCGCCGGCCGCGCCATCCTGTACCTCCCCCCCGTGCCGGCGAGGTCCCAGCAGCCGGTCGTCTACGCCCTCGCCGTGGACGGTGTCGAGGAGATGCACGTGGCGCTTGCCTGCGAGAAGCCCGGCGGAAAGGGCGTCTGGCCGTTCGACTTCCGGACGGTCCGCCCGCGCCCCGACCCGGACCGCATGCCGCGGGCGTATCTGGCGGTCACCGAGCCCGGCACCATCCTCATCCGGTTGATGCTCGACCTGCGGGGTCTCGACCCGGAGCGCGAGGTCCGGATCGGCCCCGTGTCCCTCTACCTCGGCGGGCAAGCCTCCGTCCCGAACGCACCTCGCGCGCCCCGGCATCCGCGCCGCCGTTCCCGCCGCTCGCGACGAGACATTCGAGCTTGCTCAGGATCACGTCCTCCGGGGTCGCCATGTCGAGCGCGATGTCGCCGAGAGCGACCCTCCTTCTGCGGGCGAACTCCGCCCGGCTGAAGGGTCGCTCAGGACCACCTTCTGGGTCACGGCTGGATGGTCTCGTTCGGGTGGACCGCCGCGAACCGCTCCGGCCCCAGCATCAGCCGGAGAGTCGCGAGCCGCACCTGCGACTCGGAGTAGGTCGGATGGCGGTGTCGGACTCTCGCCTCGAGGGTTTCGCGAAGCGCATCGCTCGCGTCGAAGGTCATCCTCGCACGCGCAACGATTCCTTGCCGGCGCAACATGGCGAACTGCTCGCCCCGCGCCGTGGTATTGGTATCCAGGAGTCCATCGCGGCTGCTCAAACCACGCAGTCCTTCCGGGGTGACTGGCGTCTTCGCAGTCTATCCGATCGGCGCCGGTACTGTCCACGACGCGCCGGCGGCCGGTTGGAAGACCGGGTCGTCGGAAACCGCTTCTCCGCCTCCCGATCCTCAAGTTCAACAGGCTCAGACCTTGGCGAAGTCGCGCACGGAGCGGCGGGAAGGTTGGATTCGTTCACATCCGGGACGCGCCGACCACAAAGCTGCACCAAGCGCGGCCGATGCCGCCCGCACGGCACCCTCGGCCGCGACGCGCGCCCGGCCTTGACCGCGCCGCAAGCCTCCGCTACGCTCGCCGGTATGCCGGAATGGGATCCGGGCCTCCCGTCCGCCCGACGTCCGTGGCAAGGCCGCGACCCTGTCGGAGCTCGCGGGCGGCGTCGCCTTCGACCCGAGGAAATACGGGTGCGCCGAACGCGCAACCTCCGAGAAGCAACGAGATGAACGTCGACGTGAGGCGACTCAACCTCGCGGGCTGGCTGGTCGCGATCGCGGCGCTGGTGTGCGGCATCCTGGTGGCGATGGCGCTCGGTTCCTGGATGTTCCAGCTCATCCACGGGACGACCGGGTGGGGCGGTGCGCTGCTGCTGTGGTGCTGCGTGGCGGTCGGAGCGACCTGCACCATCGGTGCCTGCTGGTTCGCGTTCCGGCTCGGCGAGCGCGCGCTCGCCAGAAGCGGTATCACGCTCCTGCGCGCGAGCACGCCGTGGATGCCCGGGCTCGGGCCGCTCGGCTCCAGCCCCTCGGCCGAGTACCCCGAACCGCTCCTGTTTCTCGAGGCGGTGCTGGAGCGCTACCGGTGGGAGACGAACCGCGCTGCCTTCGTCACATTCTCCGCCCCGAGCCCACGGGGCGAGGAGATCGTGCTGCAGGTCCTCGGCGTCACGCTCAACACGTGCGCCGAGCCGGTCGATCTCTCCGCGGTGCTCGCGCGCGCGGGCTGGCAGGATCTCGCGACCCGCGTCTATCCCGCGGGCGAGAACCTCCACGAGCTCCGGGGCGCCGGATCGGCCGAGCTCGCGCGCGCGGTCGATGCCGTCTTCCGCCACCACTTCGGCTTGCCCGCAGGCTACCGAGTGGCGGCGAGCCTCTGAGTCCCCTCCATGTCCGCTGGCCAGTCGCGCCCCCGGGAAGCCTGTGCAGTCCGCACAAGAGCGCCGCGCGGGCGGGCGCGGGCTCTTACTCGCTCCGCCGCAGGGCTCGAAGCGCACGCAAGTCCTCGAGGTCCTTCGGCCGGCCGGCGGCCTCCTTCATGCGGATGAGGTCCTCGAGGCTTGCGAACCACGCGGGAGTCTCCCGGATGCGGTCCTCCAGGCGGTTGGACCAGACCTCCGCGAAGGTCACCCCGGCGACGAAGGGGTGGATGTCTGTCTCGAGCGCGTACTGCCGGAGGAGCAGCTTCTTCGTGAGGAGATCGTCGATCGTGACATCCGTCACATCGTAGCCGGTCTCTTCGAGCGCCGCGCGCGTTCGTGCCGCGTTCTCCGCCGTGGCCTCGATGAAGATGTCGATGTCCAGCGTTGCGCGAACATAGCCGTGAACGGGAAAGGCCGTGGCACCGATGACCACGTAGCGAACGTCACGTACGTTGAACGATCTCAGAAGGCGCTCGGTGTCCATGTCGCAGCAGGACCTCTCGCAGTTCCGCGGACTTGGCGAACAGGAGCTCGAATCGCTGTTGCGTCGTCAGTCCACGCAACCACGCCAGTTCGAACTGCAGCTCGCGTTCGGGGTCGTGATCGCGGAGCTTCAGGATCCGAACGCTCGCGCTCACGGGCTCTCCCCTCGGTGACGTTCTTTCCCGGAGCCTCCGTGCTCCGGTATCGGCACAGGATAACACGAAAGCGGGGATTGGCCGCCGCCGCAACGGGAATCCGGGCCGGTGGCCCGGGGCGCAGGCGCGGCGGACAGAGCCCGCGCTACATGTCCATGTACGGGAGCGGCGGAACGAGCCCCAGCAGGCGCGAGTAAACGGTCAGGGCGCCGCGGTGGTGCGCGGTATGGTCGGCGAGCGCGCCGACGATGACCCAGCGCGGCGCCTCGCCCATGATCATGTTCGGCGGCAGGAGAGCGGCCCAGTCCGCCTCGCTTTTCGAGCCGGCGATGCCGATCGCCTTCTCGAAGGCTCGATCCAGCCACGCCCGCGCCTCGGCGAGCGTCTTGACCTTCGCGATCTCCCGGTGGAGCGTCTCGAAGTCCATGTCGAAGCACTCGGGCCGGAAGGCCCCCTCGAAGAACCAGTCCACCGTCTGCGCAGTGTGCGCGATCAGTTCGGCGACGGAGAACATCCCCTCCCGGGGACGGAACTCCGCATGTTCCTCCGAGAGCACGCGGGTCGAACGCGCAAAGAACTCCTTCGCGGCCTTGAGCTGCTCGGCGATCGCCATCGGCTGCATGTGGGTATCCTCCGGAATCAGTTCCCCGCGGCAAGCCGCGGGTTTGTCCTGCCTGTCGAACCGCCGGCCGCCGTCACGGAATGCGCGCCAGCGCGGCGAGCTCGCTCTCCGTGTAGGTCACAAACTGCGTGTTCCAGCGGGCGTTCATCCGCACCAGGATGACGTTGGCGAGAATCGCGTTCGCCACCGCCGTGGGGTGAATGGTGTCGGCGAAGAGGTGGTCGTAGCCGCCGCGGGAAGGCGGCCCCACGAGCACGCGCTGCCGGATCACCGGGGGATTCTGGACGAGCTGGCGGATCAGCGTCTCGGTGTCCAGCACCACCACCTGGGGCAACACTTCCAGCGAGCGGATCACGTTGTTCAGCCGCGCCAGGTGGGCGCGGAAGTTCGTGCCGGCCTGCGTCAGCCGCATGTCCCACTTGTCCGGCGTGTAGGTGACGTCGGGCAGGGTCCAGATCACGAACTTCGCCCGGGGATGGAACAGGTACAGGAGATGGAGCTGCTCCAGGATGTCCTTGAGCCGGCGGTCGATGACCTGATCCCCGGCGGGGTTCTGGCCCGGGGGCCCGGCCCCGAGGGTGCGCGCCTCGTCGAGGAGATCGTTGCCGCCGAGCTCGTACGAGATGAGGGTGGCCCAGGGTCGGCTGTTCGCGAGCACCTGCAGGCCGTACACGGTGATCTGGGCCAGGCCGTGGCTCGTGTGGGAGCCGGCCACGGCGTAGTTCGTGAGCTTGTCCCCGCCGAGATGCGCCTTCTGGAAGACCGCTTCCATCGGATCGGCCCCGTAAAGGTCCATCTTGAAGGGAAAGCCCAGAAGATCGTTGTGCGTCAGGCTGTCGCCGAACGTGATCGTGGCCGAGAAGTCGGCCTGGGCAACTGCGCAAGGCGCGAGAAGCAGGAGCACCGCGACCAGCACGCACGCCCTGCGGAACGACCGGACCGCAAGCTTGCCCGTCATGGCAAAGTCCCTTCGGAATCGGGGCTGTAGTTTCAATCCTTCTTCACGAGCGGCGCGCCGCAGCAGTCGATCACGCACTCCGCCTCGCCGTGGGGGTGGCACTCGCACGCCTCCGGCGGCTGGTCTGCGTTCTCGCATTCCGCGACGACCTGGAGCTCCAGGCCGCATCCCCGGCAGACGTAGATCTCGCCCTTCTTCATCTCGTGGCAGCTGCTCATGGTGGCTCACCTCCCGGTGTCAGGGTTTCCCCGGTTACAGGAACGACTCCGAATCATCTTGCCCCGGAAAACGCCGTTCGTCAAAGAATCTCCGGTCCCCGCGGGCGCAGCTCGCCCGCGCCACGCCAGCGCGCGCATTTCGCACGCGCCACCCGCACGCGCACGCGCACGCTCACGGATGGCGCGCGGGGGGGGTGGGGAATCGGGCCCAATGGGGTCTGACGCCATTCCGCTTCGGAACGGGGTCTGACCCCGGGGTCGAGTGTTGCGCGAGACGTTGCGCGGCGGTCGCTCTCTGCCTCCTTCGTGCTTCTTCTCTTCCCTTCGTGTTTAACCAGGGCGTCGAGTACAGGCACCGCCCCCGCCTAC
>JAFGQW010000204.1 GCA_016935485.1 Planctomycetota bacterium
CATCCACCAGGGTCTTCCGTTCCAGCTCCCACAGAACGTCGCCCACTTCCGCAACGGCGACTGCGCGGTCATCGATGCGCTCGTGGACGCTGTGTTCCGCCTTCCCTCCGGCGGCGGCGTGCCGGTGACCCTCGTGCCCTCGCCACCGCTGGGCAACCCCGAGGGCGTTGTCTACGACTTCGAGGGTGGCGTCGTGATCTCGGAGTCCGGCGCGCCGGCGGGCGACCGGATCGTGCGGGTCGACTCGCTCGGCGCCTTCTCGATCGTGGCGCAAGGAACGCCCTTCTCCAACCTCGAGGACGTGGCGCGGATCCCCTACCTCACCGGGCCGAACGTGGGTGGACCGGGGCAACCGCTGGTGATGGTGCTCCGCGTTCCCGCCGATGCCGGGCTGGCGTACCTCACGTTCGCGAGCCTGTCGCTCTACCCGGGCTTCGGCCTGCCGGCCCCGGACCCGCGGGGCACGCCGCTCAACCCCGACGCGCTCTTCTTCCTGACCGTCGGCGCGAGCAGCGCGATCTTCAGGAACTGGACGGGCGCACTCTCGGCCACCGGCCTGGCCGCGCCGATCCTCAGCGTTCCGAACGTCCCGCTGCCGGCGGGCCTCACGATCTTCGTGCAGGCGGTGACCCTCGACGGCACCGCTCCGAACGGGATCCGCACCTTCGCGAACGTGCACACGATCCGGTTCTGATGGCCCTCAGAACCGCGCCCACAGGCGCGCAGCAGCGGCTCGGGCTTCAGCGCGGATCGTGTCGAAGTCGCCGGTGAGGAGCTTCCCGTCGCGAACCACCAGCCGGCCGCCCACCACGACGTGGTGCACCTCCCGCTCGGTCCGCACCACGGCATCCGCCGCCGCGCCCAGCACCAGCGGCGCGAACGCAAGGCCGAAGCGCTCGGCGACAAGCGCGCATCCGGCGGGCAGCCGCTGCTCCAGCACCGGCTTCTGCTCGCCGTGCTTCAGCCCTTCCTGGAGCAGCACGGTGTGCTCCACGCGCATGTCGGACGCGTGGCCGTCGGTCCCGAGCGCCACGCGCGCACTCTCCTCCAGCGTGCTCGGGTAGCCCACGTCGCTGCCGAGGTTGGACCGCGGGTTCTGCACGAGCCAGCAGCCCCGCTTGGCGGCCATCCGCACCTGGTCGCGGTCCAGGTAGACGCCGTGCGCAAACACCGAGCCCGGGATCAGTGCGCCGAGCTCCCGCAGGCGCTCGAGCGGCCCCAGGTAGCCGCGGTCGCGTGCGTCGCGGACGTCGGCGGAATCCTCGGCCACGTGGAGGTGCAGCACCGTGCCGAGCTCGCGCGCGAGCGCGCCCGCCTCCTCCACGGTGGCGTCCGACACGGTGAACGAGGCGTGGAGGCCCACGACGCCCCGCACCAGCGGCCGGCGGTTGGCACGGATGAAGCGGCGACATTCGGCCAGCCCGCGCTTGGCCTCTTCCCGTCCCCCGTTGCGCTCGGTGGCACCGTAGCAGAGCACGGCCCGGATGCCGAGCTCCTGGCAGACGTCCGCCACCACGTCGAGCGAGCCGGCGATGAACCTGGGCGACTCGTGATGGTCGATCAGGGTGGTGGTGCCGGCGAGCAACGCCGACGCCACGGAGTAGCGTGCCGCCGCGCGGAGGGACGCCTCGTCGAGCGCGCAGTCCATTCGCCACCAGACGCGCTCCAGCGTCTGGAGGAAGTTCTGCGGCTTCTCGGCTGGAGGGGGCATGCCGAAGTGCACCAGCCCGCTGTAGATGTGGGTGTGTCCGTTGACCGAACCGGGGCACAGACACGCCGCCGCGGCGTCGAGCCGCGCCGGCAGCGCCGGCTCCGGAGGCGTCGGCCCGAAGTAGATGACGCGGCCCTCCTGCCAGGAGAGCACCCGATCCCGCCGGTCCGGCCCGAGAGCCTGGATGCTCTCTGCTTTGCGCGCGCCGTTTCGCCCCACGCCAGGCCGACCGCCGGCGCCTACACCGCGAGCGATCTTCCCCTTGCGGGGCGGAGCGCCCGTGTGGCACCGCACGCCACCGGTGCTCCGGACGCGGGTCGCACCGCCGGCCCCGGCCCCCCCGCGGCCGCGCCAGTGGCGCCGGACGGATCGCCCGCTCCCGGAGGCTCGACCCGAACCGCTCCCGCCGCGAGCATGCCGCGCCCGTGGAGCACGCCCGGAACGCGACGTGCGATCATTGCGAGCGGCCCCTCCAGACACGCTGCTTCCTCCGTCCACGCGCCGGCGCGCCCCGATATCGCCCGATATCGGCGGGGCGCCGCCGGTGTCTGTCCCCTTGGCCCCCTTCTCGGGATGTCGTGCTCCCGGCGCCATCCGCAACCGCGCGATCCCGTTCGACCCGAGCGCGGAAGCGGGTCGCCGGGCGGGTGCCCCCTCCAGGTGGATATCGGCGTCAGGCATCCATCGCCTGAGCTGCGACCGCGGGTTTCCCGGTTCGGCTGCCCCGCCGCACCGTCCCCGGCCCGGTTCCGGGCCGAGCCGGACGCCGCGCCTCCAGGCGGCAGATGCGTGCAGAGGCAGCCTCGCGAGCGGCCGAAACGGGCTCGTATCGAGCCTGCGTACCCCGCGGGGCGGCCGACCGGCACCGGGCGGGGGGGCTCCTGTTCCATCACCGGGTATAACCGGCGTGAACGCCCGGCGTTGCAATTTCCTGGCGGCGCCAGGCGCACGGTGGCGCCCTCACCGCCGCGCGCGGTTCGCCTCGGGCAAGAGGTAGAGCGTCTCGAGGCGCTCGCGCAGGTGCTCGAAGGTCACCTTCGGGTCGTCCAGCACCCGGAAGAGCTCGAGGTCCTCGGACGCGATCGTCCCCCAGCGGAGCATCGCGTCGAAATCGAGCACTTCGTTCCAGTAGTCCGAGCCGTAGAGCACGACCGGCATGGGCTTGGTGACCTTCTCGGTCTGGATCAGGGTGAGGATCTCGAAGAGCTCGTCCATGGTACCGAACCCGCCGGGGAAGATCACCATGGCCTTGGCGAGGTAGACGAACCAGAACTTGCGCACGAAGAAGTAGTGGAACTCGAAGTCGAACCGGCGCGAGACGTACGGGTTGGAGAGCTGTTCGGTCTTGATGCTGATGTTGAGGCCGATCGTCTCGCCGCCGGCCTCGCTCGCGCCGCGGTTAGCCGCCTCCATGATGCCGGGCCCGCCCCCGGAGCAGACCATGAAGCGATGCTGGGTGTCCCGCAGTCCCTTGGACCAGCGGGTCAGCTCGTAGGCCAGCCGGCGAGCATCCTCGTAGTAGCGGTCGATGTCGCGGACGGGCTTGCGCCTCGCCCCGCGCCGCGCACCGCCCTTGTCCGCGGCCGGCGTCCGCGCGCGCGCGGAACCGAAGAACACGATGGTGTCCTTGATGGCGCCGCGCCGGAATCGCTGCAGCGGCTGCAGGTACTCCGCCAGGATCCGGATGACGCGGGCGTCGGG
Source organism: Planctomycetota bacterium (assembly GCA_016935485.1). Lineage (GTDB taxonomy): Bacteria > Planctomycetota > JAFGQW01 > JAFGQW01 > JAFGQW01 > JAFGQW01. The sequence continues at coordinate 3,413 of JAFGQW010000204.1, forward strand.
GCTGTTCAGGAACTCCAGATCGTTGTAGGCCTTGACGGCGTGGTGCGGGGCGCGGGGCGGGCGCGCGGGGCCGGGACCGCAAGGCGCGCCGTCCGGCTTCTTGCGGGGCTTGTCCTCGCGGTTGGGTTGCCGGTTCTGAGCCATGTTCGCCTTTCCGGAACGGTCGCGGACGGGCGCCGACTCAGGATGCATGCCCACGCCGCGTGCGGAAGAGAATAGCGCCTCCGGGACCGCCGCGACACGGAGTTTCCCCGCCGCGCCGCGCTGCTGCCCGCGGGGACCCGCGACGCCTTGCGCAGAGCGCCGCGGGCGTGGTAGAATCCGCGGCACTTCGGTCCCAGCGCCCACGAGAAGAGAGGTTTCCGTGATCCACCGATCACGGGCGGGGGGTTGCACTCCCGCCGTGCTTTCCCTGGCTTGCCGGGCCGTGCTGTCGGCGGTGCTGTCGGCCGGGCTCGCCGCCATCGCCGTCCCGGCCGCCGCCGGGGGCTTCGAGCCCCTCCGGCCCGACTACACGAACGTGCGCGGCGTGAACTACATCCGCCACGTCAACCCCATCGGCATGTGGCGGTTCTACGACGACGAGCAGTACGACCGCGAGCTCGCCGATCTGAAGGACCTCGGTCTGAACAGCCTCCGGGTGTGGCTGGCCTGGCCCGTCTACGACGTGGAAGGGACGGGCTTCATCGCCAAGTTCACCCGGTTTCTCACGCTCTGCGAGAAACACGGCCTCCGCGTGATGCCCGTGCTGTGGGACGGCTTCGGCAGCGAGCCGAGCCGCGGATACGACGATCTGACCGAATGGGTCATGAGCCCGGGGTTCGCCCTGGCGACCGCGCCGAGCTTCAAGGCGCGCGCCCGCGCCTACACCACGGCCGTCGTCGAGGCCGGAATGAAGAGTCCCGCGCTGCTCATGTGGGACATCATGAACGAGCCGGACCCTGCGCTGCTCGAGGACTTCGTGCGCGAGCAGGCCGAGCTCGTCGAGCGCCTCGATCCCGCGCATCCCGTCACGGTGAGCCACGCCCGTGCCCCCATCAACGCCCGGACCGTGGCCTGGGTCGACGTGCTGAGCTACCATCCCTACGGCATGCTGCGCCGGAACGTGACCTTCGACACGACGGTGGTGCGCCAGCTCGCCGCCACCAGCGGCAACAAGCCTGTGCTCATCACCGAGTTCGGCATGCCGGGCGTGGCGCAGAACTACGCGGACACGCTCCGCTTCATCACCGACGAGGGCGTGGGTTTCTTCGTGTTCGACGCCATCATCGGGATCCACCAGCTACGCGCGCTCTCCGGGCTGCTCTATCCCGACGGCACCGGCCGCGACGAGGCGGCGCTGCTCGCGCTGCAGGCGGTGGCGCGCGCCCAGGGCGTGAACGTCACCCGCCGGTTCGCAATCAAGGGGCCCGCGGACCCGGCCTATGTCGCCCAGCGTCCGATGCCCGTCGGCATCGGCGTCTGGGAGGTCTGCGACCTGCTGCTCACCTGGGAGAAGGATACCGGCAAGCTCGAGTGGGCGACCCTTTACGAGCAGGCGCTGATCTCGCTGTGGTTCAGCTTCGTGGCGGCGGAGCTGGTCTCGTCCGAGGAGGCGTACCGCGCCGACGAGCTTCGCCGCCAGATGCTCGCCGCCGCGCAGCGAAACGACGAGCCAACCTTCCATGAGCGCCTGAACGCGCTCGTGGCGATGAGCGCCGCGATGCTGGAACAGCGCGCCTGGAATGCGCACGCGGCGTTTCGGCGCGGCGCGTCCTCGAGCGTGCCGGCGGGCTGGCCGCGGCCGCAGCTCACCGCGCGGGGCACCGCCGAGGCCACGGCGATCCAGCTGATCGCGTACGGCTGCACGCCCCGGTCCATGGGCGTCGTGATCTTCGGCCTCTCGCCGGCCGACCTGCCGGTCGCGGCACCGGGCGGCACGCTGTTGCTCAACGTGAAGGACTACGTGCACTTCGATCTCGCTGTCGCCGACCGTCGCGGCGTGATCCGCTACACCTTCGATGCCGGGCCGCTCCAGCACCGGGGCGCCACGCTGCACGTGCAGATCGCCACCAACGACGGCAGCGACCACATCCAGGGCACGAACGCCCTGCGGCTGGAAATCCCCTGACCGGCTGCGCAGGCCCTCAGGGCGTCGTGCCTCCGCCGTCCGGCGCAGGCGGCCGGCGCGGCACGGCGGCGAGGATCGGCCGCTCGATGGCGCCCACGTAGGGACGCACCGCCACCGTGCGGGTCACGACCCGCCGCACCGTGACGTGAACGGCCGGGAGGCGGAACAGCAGCAGCGCCGCCAGGAGCCGCAGCGCCGAGGAGACCACGAACACCGTGGCGTACGCCCCGGGCGTCTCCTGGAGCCCCGCGAGCAGGGCGCCGCCGAGCAGCGCGCCGGTCACCAGGGCGCCGGCGTTCGCGACGTTGAACGCCGTGAGGATCGAGACGCGCTCGGCGCGGGGAATGGTCTCGAAGAACAGCAGCAGCGTCGACAGCTCGAACGCGCCCCAGGCGATGCCGCTGAGCACCTGCAGCACGAACAGGTAGGCAAACGCGTCGGACAGCGTCCAGAGGGCGGCCACTGGCGCCACCGAGAACCCGCCCCAGAAGAGCAGCGTCCGCGCGCCGAATCGCTCCGCGACACGCCCGAGCAGCGGAAAGACGGCGACGCGGGCGGCGAATGCCGCGCCGGTGAGCACCGCATACTCGCCGTAGCTCAGGCCGAGGGGTCCGAGCATGTAGGGGGTGAAGTAGGGCGCGGCCAGGTAGACCGTCACCTGCAGGAGGATCATGTAGCCGAGCAGCGTCCCCGACCGGGTGGCGCGCACCCGCGCCACGAGCTCCCGCGGGGGCACGATCCGCACCTCGGGCACGACCGGCTCGCGATGCCGCGCGAGGAACGCCGCCGAGACGGCGCGGGCCAGCGCCGCCGCCGCGAAGAGCGCGGCAAACCCGACCAGCGGCCGCCCGGCGTGCGCGGTCGCGGCGAGCAGCACGCCGCCGACGAGAAAGCCCGTGAGCACGGCCGCGTGCGCGAACCGGCTGCGGACCGCGAAGAAGCGCGGGCGCAAGCGCCGCGGCACGAGGGTCTCCATCCACACGTTCCACGCCGGACCGCTCGCGAGCCCCGCGGCCCAGTAGAAGGCCACGATCGCGAAGAGGCCCGCGGCGGGAAGGCGTCCGGCGAGCGCGCCCCAGACCAGCGGCACGAAGGAGAGCGCCTGGAGCGTCGCGCAGCCGATCACCCAGCGCCGCGCCGATCCGACGAGAGCGATGGCGCGCGGGGCCACGACCTGGAGCAGCGCCCCCACGATGAGCGGCACCGAGGCCAGGAGCCCGGTCTCCACGCCGCCGAGTCCGAGCGCCAGCGCGAAGGCGGGGACGTAGGTCTCGCCGAGACCGACCATCAGGCTGAAGGCGGTGCCGTCGCCGGTGCTGGCCGCCAGGTCGCGGCGGATCGGGTTCGCTCGACGGTTCACGGGCCTCCATCCGGACTCACGCTCCACCCTCCGGTGCCGCGCGGCACGAGGCACCATTCGTAGCGCGGCGGTTTGCGGCCGGCAAGGACACCGCGGGTGCGGGCGCGGCGCGGGCCGGCAAGCCGGGTCGAAGCCGTGGGCTGCGGGCGGTGCCCGCGCTATGATTCTCCTTCATCCGCACCGCGCCCGGCGGTGCGGGAGGCACCCGGATGAGATCGGAGACCTCGGATGCACAGTGCCTGGAACGGAGCGGCCCTCCTCCTGGCGGGCGCGCTGGTGCTCGCCGGCGGCTGCCGGACGGACCGGAGCGAAGCGGAGAGACAGACCATGCAGGCTGGAGCGCAGTCCCTGCTCGGCGACTACCAGGCGCAGCACGCGCGCCTCTGGAAGGAATGGACGCACACCGCGTGGGCGGCGGCCACGACCGGCGAGAAGGCGCATTTCGACGCCCATGCGGCGGCCGATCTGGCGCTCAAGCAGCTCCACAGCGACCCGGCGAGGTTCCGTGAGGTCGCGGGCCTGCTCGCGGCCCCGGACGGCCTCACCCCGCTCGAGCGGCGCGCCCTCCACGTGGCGCACCTCCAGTTCCAGGGTAACCAGCTTCCCGCGGACCTGCTGAAGAAGATGGCCGACATGGCAGCCGCGATCAGCCACACCTTCAGCACGTTTCGCGGCGAACTGGACGGCGCGCGCTACTCGAACAACGAGCTGCTGGACCGCCTCGCCCGCGAGACCGACTCCGCGCGGCGGCAGGCGATCTGGGAGGCCTTGAAGCAGGTGGGCCGGGTGGTGGGGCCCGAGCTGGTCGCGCTCGCCCGGGTGCGCAACGAGGGGGCGCGGCAGCTCGGCTTCGCGGACTACTGGGACATGAAGATCCGGCTGCAGGAGCACGACCCGGCCCGGCTCCTCGCGACGTTCGACGAGCTGGAACGGCTCACGCGCGCGCCGTTTCGCGCCATGAAGGCGGCGCTCGACGCCGAGCTCGCGGCGCGCTTCAAGATCGCGCCCGACGCCATGATGCCCTGGCACTACGACAACCCCTTCTTCCAGGACGCGCCCCCCTCGGCGGCCGTCGATCTCGACGAGTTCTACCGTGCGCGCCGCAAGGAGGACATCGTCGCCATGGCGGTCCGCTTCTTCGCGGACATCGACCTGCCGATCGACGACATCGTCGCCCGCTCGGATCTCTACGAGCGCGAGGGCAAGGACCAGCACGCCTTCTGCGAGGACATGGACCGGGAAGGCGACGTGCGCACGCTCCTGAACCTCCGCCCCACCGCGGAGTGGATGGACACCATGCTGCACGAGAACGGCCACGCCGTGTACGACAAGCACCTCGACCGCGCGCTGCCGTTCAACCTCAGGTCCGCCAACCACGCCTTCACCACCGAGGGGGTGGCCATGATGTTCGGCGCGCTCGCCAAGAACCCGTCCTGGCTGGTGGACTACGCCGCCGCCGATCCGGAGCGCGTCGCCGAGCTGGCC